>CAZTIY010000028.1:1224-14035 GCA_964613765.1 uncultured Eubacterium sp. | reverse complement strand
TTCGTGAAACTGCATGCTCAGCTGCGGAAAATTTACGCAGCGGTGTTATGCCGCCGCCGTATGCGGTAATACGCGCACCCGCGTTTCAGATTACAGTTCACACATGATATTTGAGGGACGGGCGGCATAGCACCGCTACGAAAAAAGGTCTTCGCTTCACGCAGTTTATACGAGTCGCCTGCCTCCTGCGGGGCGCGGGGTCAAACCGCTGCGCATATCCCCCTCCGCCTCCCCGCGCCTTGCCGCTCGCTTCTTCGCTCCCCCCGTGAAACTGCATGCTCAGCTGCGGAAAATTTACACAGCGGTGTTATGCCGCTGCCCCGATAGCTGAATATGTTCATTTTCCTCTGAACAGTGGCACTTTCAGGCCGTATTTAAGCCGTTTAAGCATTGATATAATTGCCACATGCCGAGAAGTATTGTATAATACCGCATGTGTAACTTGCTGACGGAGGTTTTCGGTGAATTCATCTGGCGGGCAACTTAATACGATTTTTTCCGGAATGGGACTTTTGATTCTGGCGGTTCTTCTTGCCGCGGTCGTTCTCCTCATTTTTCTTATAGTACGAATGAGCAGGTCGAGCCGCGAGAGTGAAGCCAGAATAGACGAGCTTACCGGTTCGGTGGAAGAAATACGGGACCGCGTACGCAGCCGTGAAGAGGCTGATGTCGATGCGCTGAGGTTCGGCGTTTTCGGAAGTCAGAAGACCGTGGTTCATATCGACGACCGCGTGAGCAGAATAAGAGATGTTTCGCGCGGATCATCACAAAGGGCCGGGTATAACGGTACATCCCGGGAAGGCCGCGGGAATGCCGCGGATGACAGAGATAGCGGCGAACCGGTGTCCGCAGAGGATGTAGCGGCGCAGATTCAGAAACTGGTTGCTGATGCCGCGCGGTCCGTTTCCGGAGCACAGGTACAGTCCGCTGAGTCGGGCGCCGCCGTGAAGCAGGGGTCCGGTCAGAGAACAAAGACTCCGGATAAAGCGGCGGGAACCGGTCAGAACGCGCAGACAAAGGGCCGGAACGCGGGAACTGTTCAGTCCGCAACCGGTATGCCGGGTCAGCCGGCGGCGACGGGTTCCGCCGCGAAGCCCGGGACCGTTCAGCACGCACAGGTATATAGTGCGTCCCCGGATGCAATGCGGACTCATCCCGTGAACGGGGACTCCGAGGCTCAGGCAGGTCTCACGGAAGGATACGCGTCAGGCGCGGGCGACGCGCCTGGTGAGCAGTCCGTGTACGGCACCGGATATGCGGGACGCCGCGGCGGGAGTTACGGACTTTCCCCGTCAGGAGAACCTGTCTATCCGAGTCTTACCCAGATCTGGGATTCCGGCTCGTCAGGCGGCGAATCAGCGGTTGTTAAAGCCGGCCGCCCGGCACGGACCGGGAACCGGCCTGTGATGTCCGGGTATTCCGGGGGAAGGGGAGAAAACGTACGCGCGGCTTCTGAGCGGCTTCAGGAAAATTTAAGTACAGGCAAAGAAACCGGCAGGATGACCGGTTATGACCGGGAGAACGAAGGCATCTCCCGTGCGGACGCGGAATCGCGGCTCCTCGCTCTAAGGAGAAGAGCCGAAGAGGATGCAATGTCGCGGAGCCCGGATAATCCCGGAGAAGCTGCCGGTCAAAAGATGCCGGTCAGAAACAATATGTGGGGAGATGTCTACTTCCCGAAAGATTTATTAGGCAATTTAGAGCCGGTTGAAAGAAAACCTGAGAAGAAAGTTTACGCGCCTATGGGTTCGCCTTTCGGGGCGCAGACATTCTCCGGGTCTCCGGGCGGTCAGGAAACGATGCTCGGTGACATATCCCGGATGAAGAAACCCGTTTCCGGCGCGGCGTCCGCAGACACCGCGAAGGGAATTAAGACTTCTGAGCGTCCGTCGCCGGGAGGAACTGTTAATTCCGGTAAGACGAATATTTCCGGAAGTCCGTCAGTTTCAGACAAACCCGCCCGCTACAGTGAGAAGAGCGGATCACTTAAATCCGTTAATAACGGAGGTTCCGTCTCCGGGAAATCCGGCGGAACGATTAAAGGCGCAGTGTCCTCCGCTCCTCCCGTGTCTCCGCAGCCGGCAGATACCGGTGACATATACGTTACAGACGATAATTACGTCGAGGAACTTGCCAGGCAGAAAGCGGAGAGTCAGGCGATGCCCGGCGTTGAGGAGAACCGTATGCCGTCTGAGAAAGCCCAGCAGGAGATAGACCGGGCGATTGACGGACCTTCGGAGAATAAAGCAGGTACATCCGCCATGAAGTATGACGCGCGGGATTCCGGCGTTGATAAGCATGGTAATATATATACGATAGACGATTTAAGAAAGCAGATTCAGTAGGCTGTCAGTTTCAGCGAATGGCAGGATTAAGGAAGGCTGACAGTTTCAGCGAATGGCATGATTCAGGCAGGCTGACAGTTTTAGCGAATGACCGGATTCAACGGGCTGTCATTTTCTGCGAATAAACGGATCCGACAGACAGCCGGTTTTAAAAAACAGGAAAATCCGGCAGATATGCCGATTCAGAAGCAGTTAAATCCGGAGACAGTTGAATTAAGCAACAGGCAAATTATGATGTCAGTGCCGGAACTGTATTTTCAGTCTGCCGACCCGGGATGCAGTGCTTAAATCTCGTAAGATTGCGCATATATTGTGTCACTCATCTCACAAAGTGACTTTTGGCAAATACATCAATTTATCAGGAAATAAGCAAATTAGTCGGATAAGAAAGTCAGCACATACGGAGGCAGTATTTATGGCTGGAATGTTCTGTACAAACTGCGGAAGTCCGCTTGCAGGTAATGAGAAATTCTGTCCGGTCTGCGGCGCTCCCGTGCGCCCGGTTCCCGCGCCGGCGCAGGAACCCGCGGCGGCACCGGAGAAGAAACAGCGGCGGAGATTTCAAACGGAACCGTTTGAGTGGAATCTTGACGGATATCCCGCATATGCTCAGGAGGATGTAGAATCTGAAGATAAACCTCTTAAAGAGGAAACTCCGGCTGATTTCGCGTGGACAGACGTTCAGCCCGTTCAGTCCCATATGGATCTTCCGCATTACAGAAAGCTTGACGGAGAAGAGGATGAGCGTGAGGCTGAGCTGAACGCCTCTCAAAACGTCACTCAGCCTGAAATCTCACCCCGGGGAGATGAGACGGCGGCGCAGCAGGAAAGATTCCGGGACGGAGACGACCGGGATGCCGCGGCTGTAACCGGCGCGGGGAGCCCGGGCGCGGTTTCCGCCGCCGCGGAACCGTCAGACACGGTTTTAAACGACAGCGGCACTGTGCAGGCTTACTCTGATACCGGCGCACGGTATCAGAACCCGGGACAGATTCCCGAGGGGCCGTTTTCCGGAGATGACATAGTATGGGGAGAAATCCCGGGAAAACCTTTATTCGACGAGGAGGAGCAGATTACTCTCCCGGAGGAAAGGACACCTGAAGAGGATGCCGCCTTAACCGACGAGAATGTCCGGAATAATGTCGAGAAAATTGATAAATTCTATACATCCAGCAAAAAAAACGAGGAATTTCAGGCTCTTCTTGAACGTGAGTACAGCAGACTCATGGGCGACGTCAGTAAAAAGGACGACGGAGGGCTGATTGATCCGTTCGCGGAGAAATCGGCGGCGGAGAACCGGGAGCAGGTTGTTTCCGGAGCGGGTCAGATTCCGCAGGGCGGTGATACAACGGGAGGCGCCGGCGGAGAAGCGGTCATATACGGGCCGGAAAATGCCGCAGCGAACGTGGCCGGGGACGGTTCCGGTATATTTGATTCAATGTCGGCGCCGGGTTCATCTGCAGAAACCGGGTCGCAGGGGAATGTCCCCGGCATGTCTTCCGGGATTCAGAATCCGGATAAGACCGGCGCCGAAGTTTATGGTGATGAGGGCGCGGGGAGGCGCCGCATGACCGATAAACAGCAGAAGGACTTTGACGAAGTTTTCCACGGACCGACAGCGGATGAGGAACCTGAGAAGCATCACACGTTCATGAAGGTTCTGGCAATCATTATCTTCATATTCATCATACTGGAGATCATAGTGATCGTGCTTAAGTGGCAGGCGCCGGAGAGCGTGATCAGCCTGAAGATACAGGAAATCTATAACATGATATTTGAAACGGTGCGTGGCTGGTTCGGTTAAGATACGTCTCACGCATAAGATCCGGACCGGGTCTGTACTGTCCGGCGGGACAGGGCCTGCGGGCCGCCGCAATCATGGTTCTGAAGCCGGGGCGGGTGTCATACCGCTCCGTTCGTGAATCGCGGACAGCCGCCCGCGCGGACCGGAACCGGGAGAGCATGTCGCGGGTGCGGCGGCACCACGTTTTTTAAACCGGGGCGGGCGGGATTTATACCTGCGGTGTCTTGTGAATTGCGGACAGCCGATCGCGCGGACCGGAACCGGGCTCAGTACCTCGTGCACGCCGCCGGTGTATATCGGAGATTGCCGAGGGCTCCTGCCGGAGCGGATCCTGCGGACCGCGGCGGTGTCCGGCTCCTGAACCTGTCAGTCCGCGCATATCGTGAAACGTGCTACCCTGTATCTGTCTTAATAAGGAGGATAAGGACAGGTGGAAGTTGTAAAAGATAAAAAAGAAAAGCGAAGCGGAAGGGGACCGGCGACAGTAATACTCATATTACTTGTCGCGGTCGGTATACTTCTCCTCGGCACCATGTACTTCACCGACTGGATGTGGTTCAGTGAAATGGGCTACGTCAGCGTGTTTTTTAAGAAAATCGTGACGCAGCTTGAGATCGGCGTTCCGCTTTTTATCATCCTTTTCCTTTTGATAGATATCTATCTTAAACATCTTAAAAAACGCTACTTCGAGCGGATCGACTCCGATGAAGCGACCGACATGAAGAAGCTCACATGGAACACGAGGATAGTAGCGGCTGTTTTCGCGCTCATCGTAAGCGTGCTCGTCGCGACGACTCTCTGGTTCAACCTTCTTCAGTTCGTCTTTTCGCAGGATACCGGGATCAAAGATCCGCTTTTCCATGTGGATGTATCTTTCTACCTGTTCAGGCTGGAGTTCCTGCAGAAGCTGAATTCCATGCTGATTACCGTCATACTTTTGTTTATTGTTATGACGGTGGTGTATTACCTCATACTGATGAGTCTCCACACGCCCGATCTTTTTGAGCCGGACTATACGTCAGGCCCCGGCGGAAGACTGAACGGGACGCCTTTCGAGGGAATGGACAGGATATTCGGGGGTTCCGGCGGAGGTGAATCTCAGAGACTTAATAGAGAAAATATTTACAACCTCGGCGCGATCGCGGGCGGACAGCTCACCGCGCTCGGCGTCATACTGTTCCTTATGTTCGGACTCGGGTTTTTCCTGAAGCAGTTCGATCTCCTGCACGCGCATACCGGTGTCGTGTACGGGGCCGGATTTACGGACGTGAACGTCCGTCTGTGGGTATACAGAATACTGATGGTGCTTTCCCTTATCGGAGCGCTTACCATCATCAGAATGATAAAGAGGAGGCAGTGGAGAAAGCTCGTCATTATCCCGCTCGTCATGGCGGCAGTGTTTGTGGTCGGAAATCTCGGGGCTGTCGGAATTCAGAATATCGTTGTCGCGTCCGATGAACTTGATAAGGAATCAAAGTATCTGGAATATAACATTGAATTTACCCGTCACGCGTACGGTCTTGACAATATACAGGTGAAATCATACCCCGCGGAGAACGACCTCACGGCGGAGGACCTTAAAAACAACGCGCAGACGATAACAAACATCAGAATCAACGACTACGATCCCGTGAAGGATTTCTACAACCAGACTCAGAGCATCAGGCAGTACTACACGTTCAACGACGTGGATGTGGACAGATACATGATTGACGGGAAGCTTACGCAGACATATTTGTCGCTCCGTGAGGTGGATGAGTCCAACATCAGCGAGACCTGGCTCAACCGCCATCTGAAATATACGCACGGCTACGGGTTCGCGCTGTCAACGGTCAACTCCGTTACGGCGAGCGGTCAGCCGAATATCCTCGTCAAAAACATTTCGCCGATGTCCACGGTGAAAGACATTAAGGTGACACAGCCGAGGATCTATTTCGGCGAGCATACGAACGACTATGTACTCGTCAATACAAAGGAAGAGGAGTTCGACTATCCGGACGGGAACGACAACAAGTACACGACATATAAAGGGAACGCCGGCATCAGGCTGAACTTCTTCGCCAGGGTTCTCTTCGCCATCCGTGAGCGGAGTCTGAAGCTTTTAGTTTCTTCCAATATAGATTCCGATTCAAAGATTCTGATATACCGGAACGTCGAGAGCCGCGTCCAGCGCATCATGCCGTATATAACGTATGATCCCGATCCGTATGCCGTAACGGTGGACGGAAAAATTTACTGGATAATCGACGGCTATACTTCGAGCACGAAATATCCGTACTCGAGACCGTACTCCGATGAAGAGGGAACGAGCAACTACCTGAGGAATTCCGTTAAGGTCGTTATCGACGCATACAATGGTGACACCACATACTATATTGTCGATGAAGACGATCCCATCGCGGCGGTTTACCAGAAGATATATCCGAAACTTTTCCGGTCGCTTAAAGAGATGCCGGACGGCATAAGAGCGCATATCCGCTATCCCGACGAGATGTTCAATGTGCAGGCGCAGATATACAGTCGCTATCACATGGATAATGTGAAGGTGTTCTATCTTGACGAGGACCGCTGGTCTATCGCGAAGCAGATTTACGGCACAAAGTCTGTCCAGATGGAGCCGAACTACTTCATAGTGCGTCTCCCGGGCGAGAAGGAGGCCGAGTTCGTTAACATGCTTCCGTTCACGCCGAGATCGAAGCAGAACATGTCCGCGCTGATGGTGGCGAGGAACGATGGCGACGAGTACGGGAAACTCCTTGTTTATGAGATGCCGAAGAGCAAATCCGTTTACGGGCCCATGCAGATAGAGGCGCAGGTCGATCAGAACACGAAGATTTCACAGGACTTCTCCCTGTGGAGTTCTTCCGGTTCGACATACCGCAGGGGCACGATGTTCTGTATCCCGATCGAGGATTCCATCCTGTACTGCGAGCCGATATATCTGGAGGCTTCCAATCAGGCCATACCGGAGATGAAGCGCGTGGTCGTGTATTATAACGATAAGATCGCTTATGAGGCAACGCTCGCGGAAGCGCTGGAATCGCTGTTCGGAGAGGGCGGCGGCTCTCCGGCGGAAAGCGGTCAGGGCGCGGATTCCTCCGGCGGAGAGTCGGAGTCGGGTTCTCTCTCGCAGGAAGACTATATCAGGCGCGCTCAGGACGCGTATGATAACGCGCAGGAAGCACTGAAAGACGGAGACTGGAGCCGTTACGGCGAATACATGGATGACCTCGAGCAGGCGCTGAATAATCTTTCATAATATAGTAACAATCATGGACCGTTCAGTCAGCGCCGCCCGGTTCCGGGCGGCGGTTCGTTAATTTTAGGGGGGATACGGCAGAAGATCCGCGCCGGTTCCGGACAGATAAACAGGCAGACGGTCAGACGGCCGCCGGAGCCGCCCACATAAGGAAACGCGATGCATCAATGCATCGTCGGCGGCTATGCAGATAACCGGATTGCCGCCCGCGCCGGCGGAGAAGAGAGGATAGGCAGATTCCGCCGGGGCGGCCGTAAACAGAGACGGTGCACAGCGGGAACCGGAGCGGCCGTCGGCAGCGCGGCAGGAACCGTCCCGCTTCCGCCGGCGGGAAAGAAATCGCGGCCGACTGAATAGAGAAACGCGGTAAATTCAGACGGCCGCATAATGTCGGTAAGCTGCGCAGCTGAATATAAAGGCGGCGCTTCAGCACATAGGAGGTAAGGTATGCTGGATTTTGATGCGGACAAGTTACTGTACACGATACCGGAAGAGAGCCACAACGTCGACGCGCTCCGGACTCTTCTGGATCAGCACCCGGAAGTTCAATATGTCTCTTTTGTCGGAATCGACATCGGCGGACATGACACCGATGAAAAGATCCCGATGAAGCTTTTCAAAGAGAATATGCGGGACATGCTCGTGAACGGTGTACAGACAGACGGTTCCAGCGTCGCGCTGCCGGAGATCGCGAGCCTCGGAAACGCGAAGGTCGATATAATTCCGGACGCCTCGGTGAACTGGTATGTGGATTACAACATGGGCAACCTTTGCCCGAAGCTCGGAGGACTTCCGGTGGGAACACTGCGTATCCCTTCGATTCTGGTTCATAACGGAAACTATGAATGCGATTCACGTTCCATCCTTAAGAGGGCATCCGCGCGCCTTAAAAAAGTCGTCATGGATGAGCTCACTGAACATCCCTATGTGTTCGAGCATCTCAACGGTGTGGATTCTGTGGATGAGATAGAAGATCTGGTTCTGACAAGCGCGACAGAGCTCGAGTTCTGGGTCAAGACTCCGGACGACCGGGGCGACAGGGAGCAGCTTTTCACATCCCAGACGCTAAAGGAGCAGTACTGGAAGAGAACGTACGGCGATGTCAGAACGGCGCTTGAGGATACTCTGGTCATCCTTGATAAATACGGCTTCAACGTAGAAATGGGTCATAAAGAGGTAGGCGGCGTCAAAGCGAAAATGGGACATTCCGGTCACTACGACCATGTCATGGAGCAGCTTGAGATCGACTGGAAATACGCCGAGGCGCTCCAGGCGGCCGATAACGAGAACATGATAAAATACGTTGTCCGTGATACGTTCACGCGCCGCGGGCTTGACGTCACGTTCATGGCGAAGCCGTTCGAGGGAGTCGCGGGTAACGGCGAGCATACGCATATCGGCATGGCCGCGAAACTGAAGAACGGGAAGACTGTCAACCTTTTCGCGCCTGACGACATGAAAGGCGAGTTTCTGAGTTCGATAGGGTTCGGCGCTCTGATGGGCATTCTGAAGAATTATGAAGTGATGAATCCGTTCATCAGCGCTTCCAACGATTCCCTGAACAGACTGAAACCCGGATTCGAGGCTCCGATCTGCATAGTGACATCACTCGGGAAGTCGGTCGAAGTCCCGTCCAGAAACAGGACTGTTCTCATCGGTGTCGTCCGCGACAGTGAGAAACCGCTCGCGACGCGTTTTGAATTCCGCGCTCCCAATCCGAAGAGCAATACATATCTCGTGCTGTCCTCCGCGTATCTCGCCATAGCGGACGGAATAAGAGCCGCTGTCGAGGCGGAGAAACAGCCCGCCGATCTTGAGAAATCGCTGTCAAAGGCATACGGCGAGGAGGACTTCTACCTTGAGAAAGACCGTCAGTACAGAAGTGAGGAAGACGTTTTCGAATATTATTCGCCGGAAGAGAGGGAGAAACTGTTCGGGAAGGCCCCGGCAACAGTCTGGGAGAATATAAGCGCCCTCGATCAAAGTGAGAAGACGGCGATTTTCGACCCTGAAGTAATGGATGAAAAGCTCCTCAAATCATACAAGGTTCAGATGCTCGGACAGTGGAAGACGGAACTTCACGACAGGATCATTCCCGATGCCATGAATTTTGTCCGCGCGTGCGAGAAGAAGCACACGTCGCTCGATTCCGATTACGATGCCGTGAAGTGGATAGAGATAGATAAGATCCGTCACGAGCTCGCGAAGGATACGCTCACGGAGAAGAGCCTTCTCACCAGGGCGAAAGAGGCGCTCGACGCGGAAGATTATGAGAAAGCTTCAGCCCTGCAGGTAGAAATAAAGGCAAAGATCGACGAACTCCACAACCTGTATGAGGAATACAAAAGGAACCTGTTTTAAATGCTCCCCGCGGCATACAGGAAAAATAACACAGAGGGCCCGCATCCGCGGGCCCTCAACTTTGTAATGCCGTTTCAGAACTGACGGAACAGAAGGATTCTACCGGCAGCAAACCGTTTTGCTTTCTTAATTCCTTGAATATGTGTGCAGGAACTGTATTTTTATTCGACAGACCCGATATGCAGCGATTGAATCACTTAAGAATGCGTATATGTTGTGCCTCTTAACCTGCATGCGGACCTTCGGCACACACATCATTTCTTTCAGATACGGGACTTCTGAAATACATGACCGGATTTATTTTAATTTCTCTCCGCCGGCGTGATTACATGTTTCATGAGCATGCTCGTTGTGACAGCTCCGACAGCGTGAATCATGCTTCATGAGCATGATCGTCGTGGTCTCTCCGCTGGCGTGAATACATGCTTCATGAGCATGCTCGTCGTGACCGCTCCGCCGCCGTGATTACATGTTTCATGAGCATGCTCGTTGTGACTGCTCCGACGCCGCCCGGTACAGGGGTAATCGCGGACACTGTGTTCACCGCCTTCTCGAAATCCACGTCCCCGCACATTTTCCCCTCATCGTCAATATTGATCGCGACGTCTATAATCGTCTGTCCCGGATTAAGAAAGTCCTCAGTCACTGTATTTCTGTGCCCTGCAGCCGCTATGATGATATCTTTATCACGGCAGACAGAGGCCATGTCTCTGGTTTTAGTATGACAGACCGTGACAGTAGCGTTCTCTCTTATCAGCATCATAGAAACTGGTTTTCCTATTACCTGGCTCCTTCCGATTACGGCCACGACGGCCCCGCGGAGAGGAACCTTGTAATGCTTGAGAATTTCAATGCAGGCTTCAGCTGTGCAGGGCGGGAAACCTTTATCGACACCGGCATAGACCCCCGCCTGTGAGATATCCGTGATGCCGTCAACGTCCTTCTCGGGCGCGAGAGCGTTTCTGACAGTCTCATCGTCAATCTGTTCCGGAAGCGGTCGGAATATCAGAACACCGTGTACGGAATCGTCACGGTTGATTTTATCTATCGCAGTAAGAAGCTCGTCCTGTGTCATTTTCTCCGGGAAAATAAAACGTTTTACGGTCACGCCCGTCTTTTCCGCCCGCTTAAGCGCTCCGCGCTCATACGCAAGGTCGTCCGGTCTTTCGCCGAGCCGAATTATCGCGAGTACGGGACTCACGCCCTTATTTTCAAGCGCCCCGGAACGGCTGAGAAGTTCAACGTTCAGCGCCTCCACAACTTCTTTACCTTTCAGAATTTTCGCCATATTTTAATTTGTATGCTTAAAACCTGAAACATACGCTCCTTTCATTATTTATATGCACTGTTATAGCCGCTCTTTCACACTTCGGAATATTTCGTCCGCGAGCGGGACGTACTCAGACAGCATTTCGTTCGCCCTTTTTTCAGTTGCCTTCGCCTCTTCGCGGTTCCACATGGACGCCGTGTTGATAAATACATTAAGCGAGGCTCCCTGAAGCGCGGCCCCGCACATGACGGCGCCGACTCCGGCATCGCTCAGCGCGAGTTTACTTCCTTTATCAGCGAACTCCTTCATAAGGTCGAGGGCCTCGCAGCATTTTTCCATAATCTCGAGCGGAACGGCGCAGGCGTCGGAAAGACATTTCTCCATGACTTCAGCTTTATATGCTTTCTCTTCCTCTGTCTCTTTCGGGAGCCCGTATGCTCTGGAAAGAGGTTCAAAGGCTTCGGCGTCTTTTTCGACGAGTGACAAAAAATCTGACTGAAGGGCGCCGGCTTTTTGCATAAGGGCCGTGATATCAGGTTCGACATCCTTATATTTCTTTTTTCCCACAGTGAGTGAGCCTACCATGCTTCCGAGGGCGGTGCCTACGGCCCCGACGAGAGCAGAGGCGCCGCCGCCGCCCGGGACCGGAGCCTTAGATGACAGAACATCGACAAATTCAGCGCAGGTTTTATCGGTAAGAGCCATAGGGGACCTCCTGATTAACTGTTTATAGCGGATTATATAATTGTAACGGAGCGGAACGCGCGCCGGGGTCTTTCGCGTCGAATTTTGACGACACATATTCACCGCCGTCGAAAAACGACGTCACAGAACCGCGGAACAGTTTATCATACTGCTTCGGAACACGCGGCCCGCCGCCGTCGAAAAACGACGTCACAGAACCGCAGAGGAGTTCATCATACTGCTCCGGAACACGCGCCCCGTCGCGTCGAAAAACGTCGTCACAGAACCGCAGGGCAGATCTGTAGAACAGTCCGGATATGCGACCGGTGTTGTCAACTGACTCCGGTGCCTTCTGTCAGAACAGTCCGGATATGCGACCGGTGTTGTCAACATCGATTTTCTCCGCCGCGGGGACCTTGGGAAGTCCCGGCATCGTCATGATGTCTCCCGTGAGCGCGACTATGAATCCCGCGCCCGCGCTGATCTTAAGGTTCCGGATGCTGATTCTGAATCCTTTCGGCGCTCCGAAAACTTTCGGGTCGTCGGAGAAACTGTATTGAGTCTTTGCCATGCAGATCGGAACGTTATCGAAACCGAGCTCCGTGATCCGCTGAAGCTGTTTTGCCGCGGGACCGGTGAAGTCAACGCCGTCGGCGTGATAGACCCTGGTCGCGATCTTTTCTATCTTCACATCAATCGGGTCATCGAGGTCATAGCAGAATCTGAAATCGTTCGGCTCTTCACAGAGACGCACAACTTCTCTCGCGAGCGCCTCGCCGCCTTCTCCGCCCTTTGCCCAGACTTCCGAGAGGACGACGTTGACGCCTAGCTCGTTGCATTTCTCCTCGACCATATCAAGCTCCGCCTTTGTATCAGTCGGGAAAGCGTTGATCGCCACCACACAGGGGAGCCCGAAAACGTTCTTTATATTGTCGACATGCTGGAGCAGGTTGGGAAGACCTTTCTCCAGAGCGACAAGATTCTCATGGTTAAGATCGGCCTTCGCGACGCCGCCGTGATGTTTGAGGGCCCGTACCGTCGCGACGATAACGACCGCGGAGGGAGTAAGTCCCGCCATGCGGCATTTA
>CAZTIY010000028.1:0-1214 GCA_964613765.1 uncultured Eubacterium sp. | reverse complement strand
CAAGAGAACCGCGGCGAATCCCGCCTCAGTGACAACATAATCCGCGTGTTTAAGCGCCATTCGGGTTGCCATGATGGAATTGCAGCCGTGAGCGATGTTCGCGAACGGACCGCCGTGGATGAACGCCGGATTATGTTCGAGTGTCTGGACGAGGTTCGGCTTGAGCGCGTCTTTAAGAAGCGCGGCGCAGGCCCCCTGGCACTTCAGGTCGCCCGCCGTGACGGGCTCGTCATCGTAGTTGTAGGCTACCACAATCCTTGAGATTCTGGATTTCAGATCATCTATATCCTTTGACAGACAAAGAATAGCCATGATTTCTGACGCGACCGTTATGTCATAGCCGTCCTCGCGGGGAACGCCCTGGGCCTTGCCGCCGAGACCGTCCACGATGTGCCTGAGCTGGCGGTCGTTCATGTCAACGACACGCTTCCAGGTGATCTTTTTTACATCGATTCCGAGCTTGTTTCCCTGCTGGATATGGTTGTCGAGCATCGCGGCTATCAGATTGTTGGCGGCCCCGATGGCGTGCATGTCGCCGGTGAAATGAAGGTTGATATCCTCCATCGGAACAACCTGCGCGTATCCGCCGCCTGCGGCGCCGCCTTTTACGCCGAAAACGGGTCCGAGCGACGGCTCTCTGAGGGCCACCATCGCGTTTTTGCCGATCTTAGTAAGTCCGTCCTCCAGACCGACCGTAGTGGTCGTCTTACCCTCGCCGGCGGGTGTGGGTGTGATCGCCGTAACCAGAATCAGCTTTCCGTCCGGTGTGTTCCGCTTATTCTGAAGGATGTTATAGTCAATCTTGGCTTTATAATTGCCGTAGAGTTCCACATACTGCTCGTCAATACCGATTTTTTTAGCGATATCCATGATCTTTACCGGGGTGTTCTCCTGCGCAATCTGAATATCAGATTTAATTTCCATAAGTCTTACCTCCTGTTCAAAAGTGAAACATTTTTGAGCAAATTCATTATAACATATAGCAAGGCGCGTGTACCGGAATCTGTACTTAAACAGGGTGTACAAAAAGTATTTTCGGATCAGGGAAAAATTCCGTATATGTTCACGTACGACCGCGCGGTATAATTAGATAATCTACAATCGGTCGCGCCGCGTATAAAGCCGCGGCTTAGGCGCGGAGGATATTTTAGAAATTCCCTGCTGCCGGCGTCGAACGTCGAAGATCCTCGAAAAGCGGCGAAAAATGTCGAAAA
>CAZTIY010000027.1:8671-14548 GCA_964613765.1 uncultured Eubacterium sp. | reverse complement strand
TGAAACTGCATGCTCAGCTGCGGAAAATTTCCGCAGCGGTGTTATGCCGCCGCCTTCGCAACTGCTTATGTTCACTTACCCTCTGAATCGTCGGCGAAAAAAGCGGATAAAAAATATTAAAATACCGTTGACAATCCGCCTTCCGCGTAGTAAATTATACACAGCGGTTAGCACTCTAACGCGATGAGTGCTAACACCGAAAGCGGGGCGTAAGAGCATGGATTTAACAGAAAGAAAACTGAAAATCCTGCAGGCGATAATCGACAGTTATATTAAAACTGCGGAGCCCGTAGGTTCCAGGACGCTGGCAAGGCAGTTCGATAACATTGTCAGTCCGGCGACTATACGGAACGAGATGAGCGACCTGGAAGAGATGGGGTATCTGACACATCCGCATACTTCCGCGGGAAGAGTGCCTTCCGATAAGGCGTACCGCCTGTATGTGGATGATCTTATGCAGAAGGTGGAACTTTCCGAGGAGGAGCAGCTTTCGATCAGAAGTAAACTTCTGGAGGATGTGAGCGAACTTGATAAGACCATCCGGAGAGCGACGGAACTTCTTTCCGAGATCACGAACCTTGCGGCATTCGCGATCACCCCGACACAGGCGCAGGACAAGCTGAACTTCGTTAATTTCATACCTATTGACGAGCGGTCGGTTATCCTTATGATTGTGGCGGACAGCGGGAAATCCCAGAACACTCTTTTGCACCTGGAGGAACCCTGCACACCGGAGACACTCAGACTTCTGTCAAAGACTATTACGCGGGACTTCAGAGGAATGGCACTGTCGGATGTTCTGACAGAAAGCATAATTGATGAGTTCAAAACGGATGTCAGCGCCATGGGACGCCTTGCGCATGATATCAGGCCGAGCTTTCTCAGGACGCTTGAAGAACTTCTGAATGTCGATCTCTATATGGACGGACTCAGTAATATTTTTGACATCCCGGAGTTCTCAGACCACGCGAGGGCAAAGAGTTTCATCTCCATGTTCGACCGGAGGGATGAACTTCGGAAGACCCTGATGGACAGGGGTGAAGGTGTGGTTGTAACCATAGGGAGCGAGAACACACCGGAGGAAATGCGTGATTGTTCTCTCATAACTGCGACGTACCATGTGAACGGACGTTATGTCGGGAAGATAGGTGTGATCGGACCGACGAGAATGCGGTACGGAGAGATAACCTCGTTAGTCCAGTATATGACTGATAACCTGAACGATGCTTTCAGTCTGCAGGACGCGGACAGGGAGGATGACGATGAGTAAAGATATTGACGAAGATATTAAAGAGTCCGGTTCAGAGACCGCAACGGAAAATGAAAATCTGTCTGAAGAAACAGTTCGGGATGCCGGCGCCGGGGACACAGGGGCAGAGGAATCCGCAGGGGGCGGAACCCGTGAACCCGGTTCCGGTGAAGACACGGGAGAAGCGGCCGGGGATGAAACCTGCGTGAATGGTGAAGCCGCGCCGGGGAATGCCGGCGGAAATACATTCTCTGATGATGCCGGCGGAGAGACTGTCCCTGACGGGACCGGTGACGCGGGGGATGACGGGGCCGGAACCGGAAAGGAGAGCGAAGACGGGAATTCAGGGGATGAAAAGTCCGATGACGAGGGAACACCGGAATCACCCGAAACTTCGGAATCGTCCGAATCTTCTGAGGAAGAGGCCCTTGACCGGAAATATATCCGGCTGATGGCCGATTTCCAGAATTATAAACGGAGAACGGAAAAAGACAGAGCCGACATATACGCTTACGCGAGCGAGAAGATAGTAACGAATCTCCTTCAGATATTAGATAATTTTGAAAGGGCTCTTGCGCAGGACTGCAGTGACGAGGCGTATAAACAGGGCATGGAGATGATTTTCAAACAGTTCACCGATGTTCTCAGAAAGGAAGGCCTTTCGGAGATAGAAGCGGTCGGTCAGCCTTTTGACCCGAATCTGCATCACGCGGTACTCACCGATAAGAACGATGATTTCGGAAGCGGCGAGGTCACGATGGTGCTTCAGAAGGGATATAAATTAAATGAGAAAGTGATACGTCCGGCGATGGTCAGGGTGAATGAGTGAATCCGGTGTATATATAAACACGGATCCGCCGGGACCGTCAGGATGATAGAAATCCGTCCGGAAAATCAGGAAGAGGGTACAGGCAGAAGCCCGGATTAGAAAAGGAGGAAAAATTATGGCTAAGGTAATCGGTATCGATCTTGGTACGACCAACAGCTGTGTAGCCGTTCTGGAAGGCGGCGAGCCTGCCGTTATCGCTAACGCAGAGGGGAACAGAACGACCCCGTCGGTCGTGGGATTCACGAAGAGCGGCGAGAGGCTCGTCGGAGAAACGGCGAAACGTCAGGCGGTGACAAACCCTGACCGCACCATTTCATCAATCAAACGTCACATGGGTGAGAATTATACTGTCACAATAGACGGCAAGGGATATACGCCCCAGGACATCTCCGCGATGATACTGACCAAGCTTAAAAACGACGCGGAATCCTATCTCGGAGACAAGGTGACGGAGGCGGTCATAACTGTGCCGGCGTACTTCTCGGATTCCCAGAAGCAGGCCACGAAGGACGCCGGAAGGATCGCGGGTCTCGATGTTCTGAGGATTATCAATGAGCCTACGGCAGCCTCGCTTGCCTACGGTCTTGATAAAGAAGAAGGTTCTCATAAAATTCTGGTCTATGACCTCGGCGGAGGCACCTTCGATGTATCGATCCTCGAGCTCGGAGACGGCGTGTTTGAAGTACTTGCCACGAACGGCGACACACATCTCGGCGGCGACGATTTTGACCAGTGCATCATGAACTTCATGGCGGATTCGTTCGCGAAGGAGCACGGCGTGGATCTCCGTCAGGACAGGATGGCTCTCCAGAGACTTAAAGAGGCTGCCGAGAAGGCGAAGAAAGAGCTTTCAAGCGCGCAGACGACCAGTATCAATCTCCCGTTCATAACGGTAACCGCGGAAGGCCCGCTCCACCTTGACATGGAACTCACCCGCGCGAAGTTTGATCAGCTTACGAAGCATCTCGTCGAGCGCACTATAGAGCCGATGAACAAGGCCATGAGAGACGCGGGCGTGACAATGTCCGATCTGTCAAAGGTCATCCTCGTCGGCGGCTCAACCAGGATTCCCGCGGTTCAGGACGCCGTGAAGAGAGTAACGGGGAAAGAGCCGTTCAAGGGCATCAACCCCGACGAGTGCGTGGCCGTGGGGGCCGCGATTCAGGCGGGCGTTCTTAAAGGCGAAGTGCATGACGTGCTTCTTCTGGACGTGACACCGCTCTCGCTATCCATAGAGACGCTGGGCGGCGTCGCCACGAAACTCATAGAAAGAAATACGACGATTCCGACCAAGAAGAGCCAGATCTTCTCGACGGCCGTCGATAACCAGCCGGCCGTGGATATCCATGTCATGCAGGGTGAGCGCGAGATGGCGGCGGATAATATAACACTCGGGCGATTCCAGCTTAACGGAATCGCGCCTGCTCCGCGCGGCGTGCCTCAGATTGAGGTCACGTTCGATATCGACGCGAACGGAATTGTCAAGGTCAGCGCAAAAGACCTCGGAACCGGAAAAGAACAGAATATCACCATTACATCCTCCACGAACCTCTCTGAGGACGAGATAAACCGCAAGGTAAAGGAGGCCGAGCAGTACGCGGCCCAGGACAAGGCTAAGAGAGAGAACATTGAAGAGAGGAACAAGGCTGAGAATCTGGTGTATCAGACAGAAAGCATCCTGAAAGATATAGAAGGCAAGATTTCTCCGCAGGAGAAGGACAGTCTCGAGAAATCGAAGGAAGATCTGAAGCAGGCTCTCGACCGCAATAATCCGGATGAGATAAAAGATAAGGAGGAACAGCTAACCAGACTGTTCTCTGAAGTATCAACGAAGCTCTACCAGCAGGCCGCGGCGCAGCAGAACACGGGTCCGCAGGGTCCGGACATGAGCGGAATGGGCGGTAACCCGGGAGGCATGGGCGGTAACCCGGGCGCCGGGAATCCGTCAGGAAATGCCGGAAGCGGCGGTTCCGGGGGCGATAATTTCGTAGACGCCGATTATACTGTCGTGGACGATGACAAATAAAGAGTGATTCTGAACAGCATCGGACCGGCCCTGCGCCGCGTCCGGTGCTGCCTGATTATCAGGACTGAGGAAAGAGCCGGCAGGGACGGTCTTGCGGCCGCCGTGCGCCCGGAACTTCAGAAAGATTACAGTTGGCGCGGAAACCGGGACATTCCACGGGCATACCGGCTTCCGCTGCGGTCGCGGCGTGGGCGGTCTTAAGAAGGCTTCCCGCGCTTACGGCGTTACAGAGAAATTTTAAAATCAGGACATGAAAGGTGTCAAATCTGATATAATCAGCGAGGCGGCAATAGTTCCGTTTCTTACGGAGTACGCGGAAGGACGGTCAATCCTCGACCGGATTTACGCTGACGCCCGTTCAGGTTCAAACGCAGGACGCTGAAAGACAGGGATTTGCGGCCGGTACCGGCGGGCGGGCATTCGGAAACCGGGTTGGGGAACGTATCTCAGTGAAGGGAATATGGCATGGCTGAAGAGAAGAGAGATTATTATGAGGTGCTCGGTCTTAAGAAAGGCGCGAGTGACGAGGAAATAAAAAAGGCTTTCCGCACGATGGCCCTGAAATATCATCCTGACAGAAATCCCGGAGATAAGGACGCCGAAGAGAAGTTCAAGGAAGTAAACGAAGCCTACAGCGTACTGTCCGATCCCGAAAAGAAGGAAAAGTATGACAGGTTCGGATTCGCGGGGGTGGATCCCAACGCCGGGTTCGGCGGACAGGGAGGGTTCTCCGGCGCCGGCGATTTCAGCGATATCTTCAATATGTTCGGCGATATGTTCGGCGGTTTCGGCGGCTTCGGAGGAGGGTACAGCCAGCAGAGAAACGCTCCGAGCAAGGGGCAGGACATACAGCAGAGACTTACCATTAAGTTCGATGAAGCCGTATTCGGAACGAAGAAATCAGTCAGCCTGAATAAATTCGTCACATGTAAGACTTGTAACGGAGAAGGAACCGCGTCGGGAACATCCAAGAGGACATGTCCGAGGTGCGGCGGTTCCGGCACGATCACGACAACAAGGAGGACTGCTTTCGGTCAGATGAGAAGCAGCTCCGAGTGTCCGCAGTGCCACGGGGCGGGATTCGTAATAGACAGTCCGTGCCCGGACTGCGGCGGCCGCGGCATAGTGAGGCGGAACGTAACCATAGACATCAACATTCCCGCCGGAGTGGATGATGAGAGTGTCATCCCGGTAAGAGGCCAGGGCGATCCCGGGATGAACGGCGGCCCCGCCGGAGATCTCTACGTGGTTCTGAAAGTGGAGCCGCATCCTCTGTTCTCGAGAAACGGCGATGATATCGGGATTGACATTCCGATCACATTCGCCCAGGCGGCCTTGGGGGATGACATTACGGTGCCCACGCTTGACGGTAAAGTATCGTACCATGTCCCGCCCGGGACGCAGTCGGGAACGGTTTTCCGGCTCCGCGGGAAGGGCGTGAGGAACCCGCGCTCGGGAAGACCGGGAGATATGTATGTCACCGTGAACCTTGAAGTGCCGACCAGGCTTTCCGGTTCCCAGAAGAGAATGATCAAAGAAATGGATGAAGCTGTCGGCGAATCGTGTTATAAAAAGAAGAACGGCTTCACGCAGAAACTTAAGGACCTGTTCGCGTAGAGGCAGCATTCGCACCGTCCGCAGGCGGTTTTACGCATAAGCTTAAAGATCTTTTCACGTAAAGGCAGCCTTTACACCGTCCGGAGGTGTTTCACTAAGAAGCTTAAAGATCTTTTCTCGTAAAGTCCGCGAAGGAAACCGGAATGATAGCGGATT
>CAZTIY010000027.1:0-8571 GCA_964613765.1 uncultured Eubacterium sp. | reverse complement strand
CGGACCGCGGGATGACAGAATAATGACGGTTTAATGATATAGTAATATAAACGGCCGGAAGCGCGGCTGATCCGCGAAAGAGACCGTAGATTGAAGGTGCATAACCTGAACAAAAAATAAAAATTGATATGGATGCTGAATTCCGCCGCTCATAATATCCTGACAGACGGCGCGGATCTCAATCCCGTATAATCTGGGCGGGCCTGTCAGGGCCCGGTTCTGATGAAGGTCGGTACGGCATTTGCCAGAAAGGGAAATGACTTGAAGGACGTATTGGTTGAACTCCGGAATATTACTAAATCGTACGGGGATAATCTTGTTCTCGACGACCTCTGTCTTACGGTCGGGGAGAATGAGTTTGTGACGCTTCTCGGTCCTTCCGGCTGCGGCAAGTCCACTACCATCAGGATAGTGGGCGGATTCGAGAAACCCGACAGCGGCCGGGTTTTCTTCAGAAATCAGGATATAACCGACATTCCTCCGAACAAGAGGAATCTTAATACAGTATTCCAGAAATACGCTCTTTTCCCCCATCTCACCGTAGGTCAGAATGTGGCCTACGGTCTTGTCATAAGCGGGAAAACGGATAAATACATTCGCGACAAGGTGAAATACGGCCTTAAGCTCGTGAACCTTTCCGGATTCGAGGACCGCAATATAAGCTCGCTGTCCGGCGGCCAGCAGCAGCGTGTCGCCATGGCGAGGGCGATTGTGAACGAACCCGAGCTTCTTCTGCTTGACGAGCCGCTCGGAGCACTTGACCTTAAACTCAGGGAGGAGATGGAATATGAACTGAGACGTCTTAAAGAAGAACTCGGCATCTCGTTCCTTTACGTCACGCACGACCAGAAAGAGGCCCTGACGATGAGCGACAAGGTCATCGTGCTTAACGCGGGCTATATCCAGCAGATGGGCACGCCGCAGGAAATATACAACGAGCCGGAGAACGCTTTCGTGGCCTCTTTTATCGGGGACAGCAATATAGTGCCGGGAAGGATGATCCGCGACCGTATGGTGGAAATCTTCGGCGTTCTGTTCCCGTGCGTCGATGTGGGATTCGGAGAGAACAGGCCGGTTGATGTCGTCATCAGACCTGAGGATCTGATAATAGGCGCGCCCGGTGAGGGAAAGCTTGACGGAACAGTAACGAGCAACATTTTCATCGGAATACATTATGAGATGGAAGTCTCAGCCGGAGGATTCGAGTGGCTTATTCAGAATACGGTCGGTCATCCCGTCGGGGAGCACGTGAGCCTTGATGTGGTACCTGAGAATATACAGATAATGAAGCGGCCTGAATCTGAAGATGAAGAGGCGCTCGCGCTCGACGTATAAGGAGGCAAAGTAATGAAAAGAAAAGCTCTGTCTCTCCCGTTCATGGTCTGCATCATAGCGGGAACCGTTATTCCCATGATCATGGTTGCATATTACGGCTTCACGGATTCATCCGGCAATTTTACATGGGATAACATTCTCGCAATATTCGAACCGGTGCATATCAGGGCGCTGGGACTTTCTCTCGGCCTTTCGCTTATAAGCACAGTAATCTGCCTTGTCATGGCGTTCCCGCTCGCGCTCATTCTCAGAAACAGCCGGCTGGGACGTAAGGGGTTCATTTTATTCATTTTCATTCTGCCTATGTGGATGAATTTCATGTTAAGGACCATGGCATGGCAGGTCATTCTGGAAAAAGGCGGAATAATCGATTCTTTTCTTAATTTCATACATATTCCGCATCCTCAGATAATCAACACGCCTGCAGCAATCGTTCTCGGCATGGTATATGACTTCCTTCCGTTCATGGTGCTCCCGATTTATAACGCTCTCGTAAAAATAGACGACAGTTTGATAGAGGCCGCGAGGGATCTCGGAGCTTCAGGAGGGAAGGTCATTACGTCCGTTCTTCTCCCGCTCAGCATCCCCGGCATAGCGAGCGGGATCACGATGGTGTTCATTCCTTCTCTTACGACTTTCGTGCTTTCTAATATTCTCGGCGGAGGGAAAATCTATCTTATCGGGAATATCATCGAGCAGGAATTTACTACATCAGCCAACTGGAATTTAGGGTCCGGCATCTCCCTTGTCATGATGCTGTTCATACTCGGAAGCATGGCGGTGCTGTCCGGGTTTGAAAAGGGCGGGGAGGCGCAGGTGCTGTGAAAAAGACATTAAAGGGCATTTATCTCATCATCATCCTGCTGTTCCTCTACATGCCGATACTGACACTGATGGTTCTGTCATTCAATGAGAGCAAGTCGATGTTCAAGTGGACGGGATTCTCTCTCCGCTGGTATGAAGAGCTGTTTTCCAACACAGACATACTCGGGGCGGTGTGGAACACATTCTCCATAGCTTTCTGTGCGGCGGTTGCCGCCACGGTTATAGGGACACTGGGGGCCATAGGTATAGAGGCCATGGGAAAACGCGGCAGGAATATCGCTCTCGCGCTTAACCAGATACCGCTTCTTAACGCCGATATCGTTATCGGCATATCACTCATGCTGACATTCATAGCAGCGGGACTCTATCTCAGCTGGGGGACCGTACTGCTCGCTCATACGTTTTTCTGCCTTCCCTACGTAGTTCTGTCGGTTATGCCGAGACTCAGGCAGTCGACGAATACGACCTATGAGGCGGCCCTCGATCTCGGCGCTTCACCGCTGAAAGCGTTCTTAACGGTTGTGCTTCCGGAGATATGGCCGGGCATAGTTTCCGGCTTTCTCCTTTCATTCACGATGAGCGTAGATGATTTCGTGGTGACGCATTTCACGAGGGGCGCGGGTATAAACACGATCTCTACGCTGATATACAGTCAGGTGAGGGTGGGGATAAGGCCGGTTTTATTCGCGCTTTCCACGATCATATTCGTCGCTGTTCTGATCGTTCTCATGATATCCGATTTCGCGGGAAGAAAAGAGAAGACGGCGTGAACGATTCTTCGCGGCTGGGTATAACATTATAATCCTTTTTCGCGCGGAAAATAACGGAAGGCTTATAACAGACGGGGACAGACAGGCGGGTGCACAGAAATGGATAATGAAAGAAAACGGGAAAAATCCGCGAGTCTTCGCGGCCTTATCCCAAAAGGGATTGTTACGTCGATAATACTCTGTTCAGTGCTTTTCGCCGTTTTCCTCGGCATCGGGCTTTTTACGGACAAGGCAAGGGGCGGCGATAACGAGGTCAGGGTATTCTGCTACGGGGACTATATAGATCCGGAACTCATAAAAGATTTTCAGAAGGAGACCGGGATCAGGGTCATATTCGATACATTCGACACAAATGAAGAGCTTTATCCCATCATTAAGAACCGCGCGGGGGTATATGACGTCATCTGCCCGAGCGACTATATGGTGGAAAGGATGAGGAAAGAGGGGCTCATACAGAAGATCGATTTCTCGAAAATCCCGAACAGCCGTTACATAGGACAAAAATATTACGATATAGCCGATAAATCCTACGATCCGGGAAACGAATACTCCGTGCCGTACCAGTTCGGAATCGCGGGGATAATGTATAACACGAAGAAGATACCCGAAGGCTCAATCACTTCGTGGAAGGATCTCTGGAATCCTGAATACGCGGGGAAGATGCTCATGCAGGACAGCCTGAGAGACACGCTTATGGTGGGGCTCAAACTTAACGGCGCGTCACTTAATACCAGGAAAGAGGCTGATCTGAAGAAGGCCGTGGACAGTCTGATCGAACAGAAGAAACTGGTATATAAGTTCGCCAATGACTCGGCGCGTGATCTTCTGGTAGGGGAATCGGCCGATCTCGGCGTGATATGGAACGGGGAGGTTATGTATATACTTGCCCTTAACAGCGATCTCGATTTTGTGATCCCGGAGGAGGGGACGGAGATGTTCATAGACAGCTGGTGCATCACATCGAACGCCTTCCATAAGGAAAACGCGGAAAAGTGGATCGACTTTATGAGCCGCCCCGATGTCGCGAAAAAGAATTTCGACTATCTCACATATACGACGCCCAATGAAGGCGCGAGGAAGCTTCTTTCCAAAGACCTTCAGGAGAATGAGGCTATATTTATCCCGGATGAGAAACTTGAGAACAGCGAGGTGCTCCGCGACCTCGGGGACGAGACAAACAAACTTTACAGCGAGTACTGGAAGAAATACAAGGCGAGCAGCGATTGAGGAGAGCGCTTTCCGTATGCGCGCCGGCTGTCTGACATCCGGCATCCGGGCCGCGCTGAGAGGGTTTCCGGCCCCGCTCGACAGCGGGCGGATTTTGCGTATTCGTGTATCTTTTTCTCACGGCACAAGGTTTCCGGTCCCGCGTACGCGGACGGATTTATTATATTGAACAGGAGGTATGGAAAATGGCACTGACAGCGGAAGAAAGGGAGAAGCTGACACAGATCGCCAGAGAACTCCGCCTGACCATTATCGACGTTATGGCCTGGTCCGGAGGGGCCCATGTGGGCGGATCACTCAGCATCGTGGAAATTCTCACCATTCTGTATTTCAAGTATCTTAACATCGATCCGGAAAACCCGGAGTGGGAGGACCGCGACCGCTTCATCCTTTCAAAGGGGCATTCGGCTGCGGGTTATATCCCGACTCTGGCGAAACGCGGTTATTTCCCGGAAGAGCAGCTTAAGACTTTCAACCATTTCGGGAGCCCGTTCGCGATGCATCCCGATTGTAACAAGGTAATCGGCTGCGACGCCTCAGCCGGCAGTCTGGGACACGGACTCAGCATGGCCGTGGGTCTCGGTCTCGGAGCAAGGCGTCTTAACAAGTCCTGGAAGACAGTCTGCCTGATGGGCGACGGCGAATGCTGTGAAGGGAGCGTATGGGAGGCGGCGATGTCCGCCGGGCATTTCAAACTCGGTAACGTTATCGGCATCGTGGACAGAAACGGATTTATGATCGACGGGCCTACGGAGAAGGTGATGACGCTGGAACCGTTCGCGGATAAATGGCGCGCTTTCGGCTGGGATGTTCTGGAGATCGACGGACATGACTTTGACGCGCTGGACGGCGCTCTCTCTGAAGCGTGGTCGGCGGAGGACAGACCCGTCCTCATCCTGGCTGATACCGTAAAAGGAAAGGGCGTCGACTTTATGGAGAATAACGTTGTCTACCACTACGCGTCCGGCGACTCGGCCCTCTGCGAGCGTGCCAGGGCGTCCATAATGAAAGGATAAGGAGGAAGAGAAATGGCAGTTATTACAGGAACCAACTGGAACGCCTATGACGCTTCCACCATGACGGCCCGTGAGATCTACGGGCGTACTCTTGCCGCTCTGGCTGAGAAGAATGACAGAATAGTCGGTCTTACCGCCGATCTGGAGAAGACAACAGCCATTAAATTTTTCGCGGATAAATTCCCCGACCGCTTTTATAACGTCGGAATCGCGGAGCAGAACATGTTCGGCATAGCAGCGGGTCTCGCGAAAGCAGGTCTGATACCGTTTGCATCCACGATGGCGATATTCGCCTGCATGCGCGCGGGAGAACAGATACGTACGGATATAGCTTATCAGAACCTGCCGGTAAAAATCATCGCGACACACGCGGGAATCTCTTTCGGTCATGCAGGAACCACGCATCACTGTACGGAGGATTTCTCAATCATGCGCGCGATCCCGAACATGACGGTCATATGTCCCGCGGACGGAATTGAGACAAGCAAGGCCGTTCAGGCATGCGTCGACACTCCGGGACCCGTTTATATCCGCATAGGACGCGGTTTCGAGCCTCCCTGTTATGAGAGCGACGACTATACTTACGAAATCGGCAGGGCAATCACCATGAGAGACGGTACCGATCTTACAATCATCTGCTGCGGAATCGCCGTCCTTCAGGCGTTAAACGCCGCGAAGACACTGCAGGAAACGGACGGACTCAGCGTGCGTGTTATCGACATGCACACGATTAAACCGATCGACCGCGAAGCCGTAATAAAGGCTGTCAAAGAAACGCGCCGGATACTTACGGTTGAAGAGCATAATGTAATCGGCGGACTGGGCGACGCGGTCGGAAGCGTAATCGCGGAGAGCGGGATGGGCTGTGTGTTCCGCAAGCACGGCCTTCAGGACACATTCTCCGCCATCGGCTATGCGGAGGATCTTTACGCTTACTACGGGCTGGACGCGAACGGCATAGTAGACAAGGTGCGTGAGATGATGGGCAAAGAATATGAACCTGATGAGGACTGGGAGGATGAGTAAATCAAATAAAGGACGCTCTGTCAGGTGCATATTTCGTACGGACCTTGAGCGGAGCGGATATATGAGATTTACGCCGGATTATGGAAGGAGGGAATGATCGATGTCCGCAACTTCTGAGGATATCATGACAGCAAAGCTGTTTTTCAACGCCGCGTTCCCCACAATGCAGGTGCTGCTGGACGACGATCCCAAACTGCATAAGAAATTCGCGAAATTCAGGGGAACAGTGCAGTTCGGGGCAAAAAACGGCAGTGAACTTCTGTGCTGTCATCTGATTTTCGATAACGGGACCGTCAGAGTTGTGCAGGGACCGGCGGAGAAGCCTGACCTGACCCTGACGTTCTCAAGCATAGAGAAAATGAATAATCTTTTGCGCGGCGGCATGTCCCTGCCCGGAATCAGGGGCAAAGTGACGATGCTTCCCAACGTGCTGTCTGTGCTCCTCGGTCTCAAGATTATGACGAAGCCGAATGACAAACTGAAAGATGACGCGGAAAAGGCGCTTAAGGTAAAAAGCAGTCTTTATATGATCACAAGAGCGCTGTCACAGTATAACAAGCTGGGCAATCCCGACATGCAGGAGTTCTGCCGCCGCCAGCCCGACCGTATATACCAGTTCCGTGTCGAAAAAGACGGCGATCCCGCCTTTATCGCCTGCTATCTCAGAATCAAGGCGGGAAAATCAAAATCGGGGCACGGTGTCTATACGAGGCGAAGTCCCTTTGTGCTTTTCCGTTTCCTGTCAGTCGACGGGGCTCTGAAAGTGCTCGGAAAAGAATGTGAATTTGTTGAAGGCGTGGAGAAAGGTTATGTAGAGACTGTGGGAAGTCCGGAATATGCCTGTTATCTGAACGACTATATGGCTGTTCTCCAGGGAATGCTGACCTGAAAACTGATGAGATCCGGGTACCGGGCGCTTACGGGGACGCGAACATTTAAGCAGATCCTGCGTTCGCATTTCCCGGGTGTCCGCCCCGGATATGTTATCCTGACGGAGGATATCAAATGGATATAACTGGACTTGTTGCCCGGCAAAGGGCATATTTCAACAGCGGAGCTACGAGATCGCCTGAATTCAGGCTGGACGCTCTTCGGAAACTGAGAGACGCGATCCTCAGAAACGAGAATCTGATAAACAGCGCGCTTAAAAAGGACCTGAACAAAACTCCGACAGAAACATACATGACGGAAACGGGCATGGTTCTGTCGGAACTTCGCTGCCACATTAAGAATCTGCCGAAATGGATGAAGGAAAAGACCGTGCCTACGCCGCTCGCCCAGTTTCACGCGAAAAGTTTTATTTCGCCCGAGCCCTACGGCGTCACACTGATCGTCTCACCGTGGAACTATCCGGTGCAGCTCGGTCTCTCTCCGCTGGTCGGCGCCATTTCCGGCGGAAACTGCGCGATACTTAAACCCTCGTCTTATGCCCCGGAAACAAGCGCGTGCATCGCGAAAATTATAAGCGGGACATTTCCGGAGGAATATATCGCTGTTGTCGAGGGCGGCAGAAAGGAAAACAGCGCTCTCTTTCATGAAAAATTTGACTACATATTCTTTACGGGAAGCGTTGCGGTAGGGCGGACGGTGATGGCCGCGGCGGCCGAAAATCTGACGCCGGTGACCGTGGAACTCGGCGGGAAAAGTCCCGTCGTCGTGGATGAGACCGCTGATATACGGCTCGCCGCGCGGCGCGTGGCGTTCGGAAAGGTCCTGAACGCGGGTCAGACCTGCGTGGAACCGGATTATCTTCTCATACAGAGAAACGTGAAGGAGGAGTTTACAGAGGCCTACGGCAGAGCGCTTAGCGAATTTTTCCCTGACGGGGACATGTCCGCCATGCCTGTGATCATAAGCGAGAAACATTACCGGAGGCTCCTGCGCCTGCTCGACGGTCAGCCCGTTCTCATAGGAGGAGGCACTGATGATTCACGGCGCTTCATTGAGCCCACTCTCCTTGACGAAGTGTCGCCGGACGCTCCTGTTATGCAGGAGGAGATATTCGGGCCGGTGCTTCCGATGATCTGCTACGACAGCCTGAGTGAGGCGATAGAGTTTGTGCGCGCCCGTCCGAAGCCGCTCGCTTTTTACCTTTTCACGTCCGATAAGAATACTGAAAGACGGATTCTCGACAGCTGTTCTTTCGGCGGCGGCTGTATCAATGATACGATTATCCATCTCGCGACGACACGCATGCCCTTCGGCGGCGTGGGAGACAGCGGAACGGGAAGCTATCACGGGAAAAAGAGTTTCGAAACATTCACTCACTATCGCAGTATCGTGAAAAAATATACATGGATCGATCTTCCGCTTCGTTATCAGCCGTATTCCGGACTGAAGCTGAAAATGATCCGGAAGTTCATGAAGTGACG
>CAZTIY010000026.1:0-15007 GCA_964613765.1 uncultured Eubacterium sp. | reverse complement strand
TATAAGCAGGCGCAGAAAGGAACGAAAATGAAACATAAAAACTTCCGTGATATCCTGTACGATTACAACGATCTTATCATCGCGGTCATAATACTTGTTATCGCTTCGCTCGTCATTTTCTGGCGGGTCAACGTCATCATGGCGTATCCGAAGACGGTAGCGAAAACTTCTAAATATACCTCTTCCCAGGAAGTGAAACAGGCGACTGCTGAAGAAGAGAAGAACGTGAATGAGAACAAGACTGAAGCGGATACGATTGCTGTATGGGAAAACGGCATGCTTTCTTCCGATGTGCAGGTTAAATGTGACACCGCGTCTAAACCGGACGTCATAGAGCGGCTTGTCAGCGCAGGCATGTATGAGAGCGACGTCGAGTTCAGGACTATCTGCAAGGCGGCGAAAGTCTCCCCCGACAACGTGAAGACAAATACCACATTCATTTTCCCGAAGGGGACTACCAAGGAATCGGCGGCTAAGATCATCGCTCCCGCGAAAGCCGCGCCGAAGAAAGAGTCTGATGATTGAACAAGTATTCTGAATACGGTCCCCGATGCCGGCGTACCTCAGAATTTATGAATAAACCTCGGCACAGTTTTTTGAATGCAGATTATTTTTACAAATTCTGAACATGGGTTTTATGCGAAAATTCGGCGAAGACCGGTTCGGATTTGCAGCCTGTTTTTTACAGCAGAATTTATGAATAAACTTCGGCACAGATATTGAATACAGATTATTTTTTCAGTTTTGAACATGGGATTTATGCGGGGATTCGGCGAAGACCGGTTCGGATTTGCAGCCTGTTTTTTACAGCTTTTAACACGAATACCGGGTTCGGATCCTGAAAATATCCGGTCAAGGATTATAAACACGATTTTTACTTCACGATTTTTGAACGATTTTTGAATAATTTTTTGTAAGAGGAGGTCGGTATGGCGCTTATTACAACAAAAGAAATGTTCGCGAAGGCCCTTCATGAGGATTATGCCGTAGGAGCGTTCAATGTAAACAACATGGAAATAGTCCAGGGAATAGCGGAAGCCGCGCAGGCGGAGAACGCGCCGGTAATCCTTCAGGTTTCCGCCGGAGCGAGAAAATACGCGAAACCCGCTTATCTCCTGAAACTTGTTGAAGCCGCGATTGATGATACGGGAATCGACGCGGCGCTTCACCTCGACCACGGCGCCGACTATGAAATATGCAAATCATGCGTGGACGACGGTTTCACTTCCGTGATGTACGACGGATCCAAACTCCCGCTCGAGGAGAATATACGGGTGACACGAATGGTCGTCGAATATGCCCACGATCACGGAGTGGCGGTAGAAGCGGAACTCGGGAAACTTGCCGGAATAGAGGACGCTGTCAACGTACAGGCGAGAGACGCGACTTTCACTGATCCGGACGAGGCCGCGGAATTCGTCGAAAAGACGGGGGTCGATTCACTGGCAGTCGCCATCGGGACGAGCCACGGCGCGTATAAATTCAAAGGAAAACCGGAACTCGATTTTGAACGTCTGAAGAAAATCCATGCTGTTATCCCGGACACTCCGCTTGTACTTCACGGCGCATCTTCCGTACCTCAGGAGTTCGTTAAACTGTGCAATGAATACGGCGGCGAGGTCCCGGGCGCGCAAGGCGTGCCTGAATATATGATAACCGAGGCCGCGAAGTACGGTGTCTGCAAAGTAAATGTGGATACCGACCTTCGTCTCGCCATGACCGTCTCCATCCGCAAAGTATTGAAAGAGACTCCTTCCGAGTTCGATCCCAGAAAGTATCTCGGCCCCGGAAGAGACGCCATCCGCGACATGGTGCGGCATAAGATCCGTGACGTCCTGAAAACTTCAAACCACAGATGATACGGAAAAATCCGGAGTGAAACTCAGAATCCGCGAAATTCCGTGTGAATCCGGTCGCGGCTTTACGACTTCCCGGAGCGATTCATCGATCAACAGCGCTTACACGCGTCTTTATAAAAAGGAGTAACTGTATGATTCTGACTGAAGAGCAGCAGGCCCTGCTGGACGGAAAAAAGGGCGACGTAATGGCCAGAGTGGTCAGAACTCTGGTCATGTACGGAGAAACTTTCAACGCTGAGAGAATGGTGCCCGTAACAGGTAAGTACGGCCATACGGTCGTCAGCTTCGGTCTCGGCATGATGAAACCGGTCTACAGGCTTTATGACCAGCTGATTGAAGCCGGCCTTACGGACGGGCAGAAATTCACGGCGGACCCGAGACCGCTTGATAAGAACGTCCCCGCAAATTTCCTGGAGAATCTGGTTTTCAACAAGTTTATGTACAGTGAGCAGAGGCGTTACGAGAAGCAGCTCGATATCCTGGGTGTCCTGGGTGACGATGCCTATACCTGTGCCTGTTACATGGATGAAGTCGGCAATATCCCAAAGCGCGGCGAGATTCTCTCCTGGGCCGAATCCTCGGCTGTAGTCTATGTCAATTCTGTCATCGGCGCGCGCTGCAACAGAAATTCAGGCATACTTGAGCTTATGGGCTCCATCGCGGGATTTGTGCCTGAATTCGGTCTTCTCACCGATGAAGGACGCAAAGCCACTTGGGTGGTGGAGGTACGCTGCGAGAAAAGACCGGAACCGCAGCTCTTAGGTTCCGCCATCGGCATGAAAGTCATGGAGGATGTTCCTTACGTCAAAGGCATGGATAAATGGCTCGGTACAGAACTTACCGATGAGGTAAAGGACTATCTTAAGGATTTCGGCGCGGCGACAGCGTCCAACGGTGCCGTAGGCCTCTATCACATAGACGGATTGACACCTGAGGCGGTCGATTACGGCGAAGACCTCATTGTCCCCGGCGCGAAAACTTATGTCATAGACGACGCGGAACTCGAAAGAGTGAAGGCGGGTTATCCCGTAATCTGGAAAAATCCGGATTCGGCTCCCAGACTGTGTTTCGTGGGCTGCCCGCATATGTCGCTCACCCAGCTTCAGGACTGGACAGAGTCAGTGACAAAGGGTCTGAAAGAAACCGGCCGCGCAACCGTTGCCGTTCCCACCGTGTTCACGGCGCCGACGACAGTTGTAAGAGAATTCAATGAGACACCGGCCGCGGATGAACTTAAGAAGACCGGCGTCGTGGTAAGCTCCATCTGCCCCCTGATGTATATGAACAATCCGCTGTGCAAGAGCAAGGCAGTCATCACCTCCTCTAATAAACTCCGTACATATACGTCGGCAAGATATTATACCGAAGCGGAGATCCTCGATATAATAACCGGAAAGGAGGCCGGAAAATGAAGACATTCAAGGGAAGACCCGTTGTTGCGGGTTCATGCACCGCCGAAGCCCTCGTGAGCACCGCGGGATTCAATACTTTAGCGAGTTATCAGATGGCGCTCCTGTTCGGAGACAAGGAAGTGAAATGCGGGGACCAGAATAACAGCGACCTGTATAAGAAGCCAATGCTCGGCAAGGCGCTCTGCCTGCCCATGACTATCGGCTCCACGACAGGAGGAATGGTTCTCTATGTCGCCTGCTCTCTCGGTAAACAGCCGGCCTGTATGCTGTTTTCGAATACCATTGACTCACTTGCCGCCTCCGGGGCGATTCTGGGTGAAGTGTGGACAGACGCCGAGATGCCTGTGGTTGATGAACTGGGAGACGAGTTCCTGGACTATGTAAAAACGGGTATGAAGATCACGGTCGCGCCGGACGGCACCGTAACCGTTGAATGATACGCGGCCGGCCCGGTCTGCGCCGTTCAGGGAGGGTCTGAACAACGGATTTTAAGCGCGGCCTTCCGCTTAACAATCCGTCATGGCTGTGACCGTTCGATTTCATTTTAATAAAATACCCCGTGGCAAGCCCTCGACTGTCCACCGGACAGTCGACTGCGCTTTCAGTGCGGCGGGGAATTCAACCCGCTGAGATTAAAAGCGCGGACCATGATCCCGGACTTCGCCCGGTCCGCTCGCAAGACATGATTACCCCGAATAAAAACCCGGGGCCCGGTACGAAATGTACAGGACCCCGGGTTTTATGGTGGAGATAAGGGGGATCGAACCCCTGACCTCCTGATTGCGAACCAGGCGCTCTCCCAGCTGAGCTATACCCCCGCGATCACCGCAGGATCCTCTGCGGTGACAACATTGTTATTTTAACACACGCACATAAAACACGCCACTGTTTTTTTCTCTTTGCGTTCCCTTTGTGTCTCCTTGCGTCCTCTTCGCGTTTCTCTTCTTCGTTCACCCCGTTACTGTTCAGAGGAAAAGTGAACATAATAAGTTGCGGGGGCGGCGGCATAATATCGCTTCGGAAATTTTCCGCAGCTTGGCATGCAGTTTCACGAAGGAGCGAGGAAGTGAACGGCAAGGCGCGGGGTTTAAGCGCAGCGGTTTAACCCCGCGCCCCGCAAACGACAAGCGACTCGCAGAAACTGCGCGAAGCGAGGACCTTTTTCCGTAGCGGCTCTATGCCGCCCGATCCTCAAATGCCAAGTTTGAACTGTGACGTTCGCGCTTTATTCTTTATTCTCCGCGCTCTTCCTTAATCGCGGCCTGGGCTGCCGCAAGGCGGGCTACAGGCACTCTGAACGGCGAGCAGGAAACGTAGTTAAGTCCGATCTTATGGCAGAACTCGACGCTCTTCGGATCTCCGCCGTGCTCTCCGCAGATTCCGAGACGGATATTCGGACGGGTCTTCTTTCCGCCTTCGACGGCCATCTTCATCAGTTTGCCGACGCCGTCCTGATCGATTGTCTTGAACGGATCCTCCTCCAGTATGCCTTTCTCCATATAATCCTCAATGAGCTTGGCTGTGTCATCTCTTGAGAATCCGAATGTCATCTGCGTGAGGTCATTCGTCCCGAACGAGAAGAACTGCGCGTGTTCGGCGATCTCGTCAGCCACGAGCGCGGCGCGCGGCACCTCGATCATCGTTCCGACCAGGTATTCAAGCGTCTTTCCCTCTTCCTTCATTACCTTCTCGGCTGTCGCGACAACCGTTTCGCGGACATCCTTAAGCTCCTTCGCGGAACCCGCAAGCGGAATCATGATCTCTACGAGAATATCTGTGCCGGATTTCCTTGACACGTTGATAGCCGCTTTCATGATAGCGGTCGTCTGCATCTCCGCGATTTCAGGATAGAGAACGGCGAGACGGCAGCCGCGTGTACCGAGCATCGGATTGAATTCTCTCAGGGCCTCCGCGCGCTCTTTCAGATCGGGAACGGGGATTCCGCTTTCGGCCGAAAGCTCCTCCATCTCCTCGTCGGTCTTCGGCAGGAACTCATGGAGAGGCGGATCGAGAAGCCTGATATTCACGGGACGGCTTCCCATGGCCTCATAGATTCCCTCAAAGTCTTCCTGCTGGAACGGAAGAAGTTTATCGAGCGCGGTTCTTCTTGCGGCTTCCGTGTCCGCCACGATCATCTCGCGGATTGCCGGGATCCTGTCCTCAGCGAAGAACATATGCTCGGTGCGGCAGAGTCCGATGCCCTCCGCCCCGAATTCCACAGCCTGCTTTGCGTCTCTCGGCGTATCGGCGTTTGTCCGTACTTTCATGGTCCTGAAAGAATCCGCCCACGACATGATCTTCCCGAAATCGCCGGATAGATCAGGCTCCACCATCGTTATGGAACCTTCATAAACATTGCCGTTGGAACCGTTTATGGAAATCTCCTCTCCCGCTTTATATACCTTGCCGTTGACGGTCATCATGTTGTTTTCGGCATCGATAATGAGCTCACGGCAGCCTGTGACACAGCACTTGCCCATGCCTCTCGCGACTACGGCTGCGTGAGAAGTGGCCCCGCCGTGCGCCGTCAGGATACCTTCGGCGCTGAGCATTCCGGCAAGGTCCTCAGGCGATGTCTCAAGACGCACCAGCACGACCTTCTCTCCGTTCTTCTTCCGCTCCACGGCTTCATCAACATCGAAAACGATTTTTCCTGTGGCTGCTCCCGGAGAAGCGGCAAGTCCGTGTGCGATCTTAACCGCTTTTTCCTCGGCGGCTTCGTCAAACCTCGGGTGAAGCAGATGCTCCACAAAATCCGGTTCGATTCTGAGGACGGCCGTTTTCTTATCTATGAGTCCCTCGTTCACCATGTCTACCGCGACTTTAACGGCCGCCTGGGCGGTGCGCTTGCCGCTTCTGGTCTGCAGCATGTAGAGCTTTCCCTCTTCAACCGTGAACTCCATATCCTGAAGGTCGGTATAATGTTTCTCAAGGACTTCACAGATATGCGTAAAATTCTTGTACGCTTCCGGGAATGATTCCGCCATCTCGGCTATCGGGGACGGGGTGCGGATGCCGGCTACCACGTCCTCTCCCTGAGCGTTCACGAGAAATTCACCGTAAATCTTCTTTTCACCCGTCGCGGGGTCTCTCGTAAAGGCCACGCCCGTTCCGGAGTTATTCCCCTTATTCCCGAATACCATCGACTGGACGTTCACTGCGGTTCCGAGGTCATTTGGAATATCATTCAGTTTTCTGTATAGGATAGCGCGGTCATTGCCCCAGGACCTGAACACGGCCGTGACAGCCTCCATGAGCTGCTCCCTCGGATCCTGCGGAAAGTCCTTTCCCGTAGCGTCCCTGACCACTTTCTTGTATCCGACGATGATTTCTTTCAGATCCTCTGTCGTGAGGTCCACATCAACCTCGGCGCCCACTTTCTGCTTCTGACCGTCAAAGACATCATCGAATTTCTTTTTATCGATGGAAAGCACGACATCGCCGAACATCTGGATGAAACGCCTGTAGCTGTCATATGCGAATCTTTCATTATCGGTAAGCTTCGCCAGAGCGACCACGGTCTCATCATTAAGACCGAGGTTAAGCACCGTATCCATCATGCCGGGCATGGAGATCGGAGCGCCGGAACGTACCGAAACGAGAAGCGGATCGTTCACATCGCCGAATTTCTTTCCCATCACGTCTTCAAGTTCGGCAAGCTTGACCTTAATCTCTTCAACAACTTCAGGGTCGATCTTCTCACCGTCGGCATAGTATTTATTACATGCCTCTGTCGTGACGGTGAATCCGAACGGGACAGGAAGTCCGATTTTAGTCATCTCAGCCAGATTGGCGCCCTTACCGCCGAGAAGTCCCCGCATGTCCTTCGATCCCTCATTAAATGAATAAACAAATTTCTTACCCATAAACAATCCTCTCTTTAGACATTCATCCGCTAATGTATCGGAAGTGCGTCCCTCCCGGGAGCATCTTCGTGTCATAAGTAATTTCGTTAAAATTCCACGCGTTCCTCAATAAATCCTCGGACTTCCTCTATGGGGATCCTCACCTGATCCATAGTGTCACGGTCGCGAACCGTTACACATCCGTCGGTTTCCGTATCGAAATCGACACATATACAGAAGGGAGTACCGATCTCATCCTGTCTTCTGTAGCGTTTACCTATGGAGCCGGTATCATCGTAATCGACGCTGAAGTGCTTACAGAGTTCGCTGTATACCGGAAACGCCCTTTCACTCAGCTTCTTTGACAGAGGAAGCACGGCGGCCTTGTACGGAGCGAGAGCCGGGTGAAAATGAAGTACTACCCGGACGTCTTCCTTTCCTTTCGCGTCCCTCAGAACCTCCTCATCATAAGCGTCGATCAGAAATGCCAGCGCCATCCTGTCAACCCCGACAGAAGGCTCTATGCAGTAAGGAATGAACGTTGTACGATCTTTTCCCTCACCCTCCGCGTACGACAGATCCTCGCCGGAAAATTTCGTGTGCTGTGTCAGATCGAAATCGGTACGGTCGGCAACGCCCCATAGTTCGCCCCAGCCGAACGGGAACTTATACTCGAAGTCTGTTGTCGCCGAACTGTAGTGTGACAGTTCCTCCTTCTCATGCGCCCTGAGCCGAAGGTTCTCATCCCTCATGCCGAGCGACAGAAGGAAGTTATGACAGAAATTCTCCCAGTATTCGAACCACTCCCTGTCATCACCGGGTCTGCAGAAGAATTCAAGCTCCATCTGCTCGAACTCGCGGGTGCGGAATGTGAAATTCCCGGGCGTTATCTCGTTACGGAAAGCTTTGCCGATCTGGGCTATGCCGAACGGAAGTTTTTTGCGCGACACTCTCTGAACGTTCTTAAAGTTGACGAATATTCCCTGGGCTGTCTCAGGTCTGAGATAAAGCTGTGCGGTCGAGTCCTCAGTCACTCCCTGGAATGTCCGGAACATCAGATTGAACTGCCTGATTCCGGTGAAGTCAGAGCTGCCGCACTCGGGGCACGGAACCTTATGATCCGCGATGAATGTTTCCATCTTTTCATTGGACCATCCGTCACAGTTCACGGGTGTGAACACCTCAGAGTCCTCTGATGCTCCTCCTTTTCCGGCCTCAGCGATCCTGCCGTTCACATACCCTTCAATCAGCTTGTCGGCGCGAAACCTGGAATTACAGTTTCTGCAGTCGATCAGGGGATCGGAAAAACCGCCGACATGACCCGAGGCCTCCCATGTTTTAGGATTCATGAGGATTGCAGCATCTATTCCCACGTTATACGGGGATTCAAGAACAAATTTTTTCCACCAGGCTTTTTTTATATTATTCTTGTAAAGAACGCCCGCGGGACCGTAATCCCACGTGTTCGCCAGACCCCCGTAAATGTCGGAGCCCGGGAAAACAAATCCTCTGTTCTTTGCGAGGCCGACGATTTTCTCCATCGTAACTTCCGCGTTCATGTCTTTTCCTCTTTATTCTTTATTCCTTCTTCTTCGTCTTCTTTTCTTTCTTTCCTTTTGATTTCTTTTCCTTTATCTTTTTTCCGGCCTCTTCGGCTGTCTCCTTAGCGGCATCCTCAACTTTCTCAGCGGTCTCTCTCGCCTTCTCAGCGGCGGTTTCCGCGAGATCACCGACTTTTTCGGCCGCTTCCTCTACGGCGTCCTCTGCCTTTTCGACAGCCGCCTTAGCGGCATCCCCGACTTTATCAGCGGTCTCTTTCGTCACATCCTGCACCTTCTCCGCCGCGTCCTTAGCTTTATCGGCCGCCTCTTTAGCGGTATCCTCAACCTTCTCCGCTATATCTTTCGCCTTGTCGGCAGCCTCCTTCGCGGCATCCTCAATCTTCTCCGCCGCATCCTTCGCCTTGTCGACGGCCTCCTTTGCGGCATCCTCAACCTTCTCCGCCGCGTCTTTCGCCTTGTCGGCGACATCCTTAGCGGCATCTTCAACCTTCTCCGCTGTCTCTTTCGCCTTGTCGGCGACGTCCTTAGCGGCAACTTCGACCTTCTCCGCTGTCTCTTTTACCCATTCGGGTGATTTGTTTTCCGCGGCTTCTTTAGCCTTATCGAAAACTTCGCCGCCCTTTTCCTTAACTATCTCCAGAGCCTCAGTGCCTTTTTCCTTAGCCCTGTCAACGGCTTCTCCTCCTTTTTCCTTAGCGGTTTCTGTGAAATCCTGCGCTTTGTCAGATACATCTATCACTTCCCCGTCCGTTTTAACAAGTTCAACGGTGCACCTGAATCCCGCAACCGCAAGCACGCCCGCGAGGATGCCCCAGGGCGCGAAGACAGCGCCGGCTATACCCGCGTTCAGAGGAAGATTCAATATCTCCTCCCCGTCCTTCTTCACTATGATTCTGGTCACATTTCCACGGAGTACTATTTCCTTTACTTTGGCGACATAGGCGGCCCCTTTCCGGGTAAGTTCCCTTGTCTGTGTCTCCCTGTTTATGCTGTCCTCAATCGCTATGATCGCGTCGACCGCGTTTCCGTCCGCTTTTTCAAGGGCGTTCCTCGCCTCTGCATATGTCGCGCCCGTTCTGTCTTTCACAAGTTCAATCTTTTCCAGTGTGATCTCCATAAATCTCCTCCTGCTTCATATTACAAAGATAATTCGTCCAACGTCTGTACCTGTCCGGAAATATATTGCCTGAAAGTAAAAGCTGTCCGGATTTCCGGCGCGCGTATTTTCTGATCCGTCCGGATTTCCGGCGTGCGTATTTTCTGACAGTAGCGGAATCATCCCTGATCAGGATTCCCCATTTTCCTCAGCTGTCGCCTGCGAAAAAGCTTTCACTCTTCAGTCTTCCCGTATCCAGATAATAATCCGTATATTCACGGATCATATCCTGAAGTCCGCTTTCTATGCGCTCACTCAGGCCGATTCCGCGGAACCTTTGAAGCGGGTTCTCCGCAAAAACCTGAATAATCTTAATAATATCAAAATCGGGGCAATAAATCAATCGCGCGCCGCGTCCTTCTGACCTTCCGTCCGTTTCCCGGATACGCGCCGCCTTTTCTCCGCAGTCCCGGCAGATCATGCCGCCGTCCGGTATGCTGAAATATTTCAGGCCCTCATCTTTCCCGCATACGGAGCATGAGGCGATTTCAGGCATCACGCCCGTAATACCGAGAAGCTTTATCTCATAAGCAAGAACAAGCGTCAGAAAATGAGACTTTCTTTTTTCAATCTCCTCCAGAAAGGTGATAAGAAGACTGAATATCTCCGGCTGGGGTACACCTTCAGACAGGACTTTTTCTGTCAGCTCAAGAATAAATGACGACCTCGCGTAACGGTCTATATCTTCTCCGATGCCGTAAAATGTCCTGGTGATATCAGCGCGGTCGATATTGTGATAATTTCTTCCTTCAAAAATCTGAAATTCACCGTATGAAAACGGCCGGACAGATGCTGCTCCCGCCGCGTTCTTTTTCGACTGTCCGCGGTATCCGCAGCTTAATTTACCGTATTTTTTTGTGAACAGAGAGACCATTCCGCGCCCGTTTGCCATCCTCGTAAGGCGCAGAACTATCCCCTCGGTAGTAAGATGCATGTTTATTCCTTTGAAATATAACCGAGCTCCCTCAGAGCGGCGGGATTATCGCGCCAGTTCTCGCGCACCCTGACCCAAAGCTCAAGATAAATCTTTTTCCCGAGAAGAGGCTCCAGTTCGATTCTTGCTGCCTTTCCTATGCCCTTAAGTTTCCGCCCGTTCTTCCCGATTATAATACCTTTGTGACTCTTACGTTCACAGTATATGACAGCGCTGATCCTTATGATTTCTTTTTCTTCGCTGAACGATTCCACTTCCACGGCGATTCCGTGCGGCACCTCTTCATTAAGGTAATTCAGAGCCTTTTCCCTGATTATTTCGGAAACAAGAAAACGTTCCGGATAATCGGCTGCCATGTCCCCGGGAAAATACATGGGACCCTCGTCCATCATTTCTTCCGCCGCGGCAAGAAGTTCAGGCACATTTTTACCTGTCAGAGCGGATGTCCCGTATATTTCAGAAAAAACATTCTCTTTCTCGTAACCCTCGTACACCGCGAGAAAATCCTCCGGCGACATCTCGTCTATCTTGTTTATAACGAGTATCTTCGGCGTATCGACGGCTTTCAGCGCCGACAGAATCATCCCGTCGGCCGTACGCTTCCCCGGCGCCGTATCCGTAAGAAAAAGGATCAGGTCGACTTCCTTCAGCGTCTCAAGGGCCATACCGGTCATTGCCTCACCCAGTTTGTTTCTTCCGCGGTGAATGCCGGGCGTGTCTATGAAAACCAGCTGCGCCCCCTCATCGTCCGGTCCCTCCGTCCCCGCGGCGCGTGTATATATGCCGCGGATATTGTTCCTCGTGGTCTGAGGTTTGTCAGTGGTTATGGATATCCTGTCACCGATAATCCTGTTCAAGAGTGTCGATTTACCGACGTTCGGCCTGCCTATAATGCCGACGAATCCCGATTTCACACATACTGCCTTTCTGTTTTTTCTCTGTTCACTTACCGGAACTTAAGCCTGTGACATCAAAAAAGACGCTCATGCCGTTCCGGTTAAGACAATTTAAATTCATACCTTTAACCGGTACTGAAAGAATTTCCCTGCCCGGACAATCAGATTTTATTTCCGGGACGGACGGTGTCACCGGCACGGACGCCGTTACCGCCCCGTTAATTTCCATAATGTCATGTTTTTCCGCAGCCTGTCTGAATACTGCTGTCACGGGAGATGCCGAGCGCGTCCATTACCTTTTCCTCACGGGCACGCATGAACTTTCTGTCACATTCATCCGTATGATCGTAACCGAGAAGATGGAGAATACTGTGGACGAACAGATATACGATTTCTCTCACGAAAGAATGACCGTACATCTCTGCCTGTTCACGGGCGCGGCGGGCACATATCACGACATCGCCCAGAATAACCTTCGGCTGTTCGGGGGAGTATTCCGCCGTACCGGGCATCTTCTCCGCATCCGTCGCGCAGGATATCCCGTCCCCGGCGTCACTCACGAAACCGCCGGCGGAGACTCCTTCGTATATTTCCTCCGCGGCCTCCCGTATTTCCTCTTCACTCTCATACATCGGGAAGGAAAGGACATCCGTTACATCGTCGACACCGCGATAGACACGGTTAAGCTCTCTGATTTCCTCTTCAGAAGAAAAAGAAAGACTCACCTCGAAAAGATCCGGGTCCAATGCTTCATTCTCAAGGCAGAGAGCGGCTGCATCTTTAAGATTCTGTGCTATTTCTTTTACGTAATCTTCTGTGTTTTCTTTTGATTCATCCGTATCTGAAACGTCCGCCCGGTTCCCGTCACGGCGCATTTCTTCAGACGTCAGAATCCCCCGCCCTGCTTCAGATATAAGTAAATCCATTACGCGTGTTTCTCCGTTATTCCGGCGCCGCGGCAGGACTTCGCCGTTCTATGCACGACCGTTACCGTCCCGCAGCCTGCGCCCGGCGCCGCTGTCATACATATGCCGTCCCGGTCCCGGATCTACCGCCTGCCGCGGCTGTTATCGGTATAACCGCCTCTGTCCCGGCTCTGTCGCCCGGCACCGCTGTCATACATATGTCGTTCCTGTCCCGGATCTACCGCCTGCCGCGGCTGTTATCGGCATGACCGCCTCTGTCCCGGTTCTCATATTCATCATAGGCCCGGATTATTTTCTTCACCATTTCGTGACGTACAACGTCTATTTCAGTGAGTTCACAAAACGCTATTCCTTTTACGCCGCCGAGAACACGCTTCGCCTGCAGAAGACCGCTCATTTTCCCGTTAGGGAGGTCAATCTGGGTCACGTCCCCGGTAACGACTACCCGCGAACCGAACCCCATCCTTGTGAGAAACATCTTCATCTGTTCATTTGTGGCGTTCTGAGCTTCATCCAGGATGATGAACGCGTCATCAAGCGTTCGTCCGCGCATGTAGGCAAGCGGTACGACCTCGATGACCTCTTTCTCTTTAAGCGCGAGCGTCTTCTCCCGTCCGAGCACATCATAAAGGGCGTCATAAAGGGGTCTGAGATAGGGATCGACCTTGTCCTGAAGATCTCCGGGAAGAAACCCCAGATTCTCCCCCGCCTCGACCGCCGGTCTCGCGAGCACAATCTTCTCAACCTGTTTCGCCTTAAGCATCGCGACAGCCATAGCGACGGCTATATATGTCTTTCCCGTTCCCGCGGGACCGATCGCGAAGACGAGGTCTTTCTCCCGCATGGCCTTGACGTAGGCTTTCTGCCCCAGGGTCCTCGGACGTACCGGCCGTCCTTTCACGGTGAACGCGACCGTGTCACTCTCAGAAACCCTGTTTTCTTTATAGGAGACACCGCCGCGCTTAAGTTCCATGATATACTGAACCCTCTGCCTGTCGGGCCTCTCGCCGCGCCTCACCAGATCCGCGAGTTCATTGAATGTTTCCGCCGCGAGTTTCTTCTCTTCAACGCCGGATCCCGTTATCAGTATGGCATCACCGCGCTGGACAATGGTACAGCCCGTGTTCTCCCGGATAATATCAAGATTCATATCCATATTCCCGAGAAGCGCCTCGCGGTCCGTGTCGCTTCCGATCTCAAGGCGAAGACTCTCATCTCCCTGATTTTTTAACGTCAAAGGCTATCCTCCACGCTTTTTTAATCGTTTCAGCTCAAGTTTATCAGTGAATGTTCAACGGTTTTCAGAGGTATTCAATCCTGATTTCCCGTCGAACCGGAATTTACAAAACTGAAATTTCAAACCCGAATTGCGCAGGAAACCGTTATCCCTGCATGAGGGTACCGGTTATGAAAAAATTATCTGACATAAACAGATAAGCGTTCCGGAAAAAACGGCGACCGCACGTTCAGTGCGGCCGCCCTTAAATTTTCCAAAGAACGCGATAAGCGCACCGGAAAGCCTAATACTTCCTGGCCTTTTTCCTGGCCGCTTCAGACTTTTTCTTACGCTTGACGCTCGGTTTCTCGTAATGCTCTCTCTTCCTCACCTCCGCCATGACACCGTCACGGGCGCAAGATCTCTTGAATCTCTTAAGAGCACTCTCCAGACTCTCATTTTCTCTTACGTATACCTGAGCCATTCCTGATTCACCTCCTGACTGTATCAGAATTTACAGGAACAGAATCTGTCTTAACGATAAGTCCGCTGTAACGACAAAATTATACACATCCGGTGTTCTTATTACAAGTATTTTCCCGAAACATGACAGCCGAATTTCCTGAAACAGAACAGCCGCAAGTATTTATGAATTTTTTATTGTTTCTACAGGCGTTATTTCTTATCGGCCCCGTCGAAAAACGTACTTTAATGTCGAAATGTCACGAAATATGTACTGAAGTAAATTAACCTCAAGTGCGCTATAATTATATAACAAAGACATAAACCGGAGAAGAAGCCTGACGGGGACCAGCTTGACTTTGCCGGCAGTCAGGCATAACTGATACTCAGAATTGTTTCGCCGGATATCAGAGAAGACAATAAATACGTCCGGTCATGAAAAATCCGCAGGTTCGCTTCCCGTTTCACGTTCGGAGATCCCTCGCGCACATTAAAACAGTTAAGTAAGAAGTGGTATACATGGATAATGATGTTAAGAAGAACGATTTCGAAAAGACTGCAAAGCACAATGTAAAGGACAGCGTATTCAGACACCTCTTTCAGGACAGCGGGTACACACTCGAGTTATACAGAACGCTTCACCCGGAGGATACGGAAGTCACGAAAGACATGATAGAAAACGTGACTCTGGAAAACATATTTATAAACAATATGTATAACGACCTCGGGTTTATCGTGA
>CAZTIY010000025.1:0-15442 GCA_964613765.1 uncultured Eubacterium sp. | reverse complement strand
TCATATCCGCCGGCGCCGGAGGATATGGCTTCTATTATCCCGGAGTTATCACGTATGGAAATATATGATTCAGACATCAGAACAATGCCGGTCATCGAGGCGATTCCGCAGGCCGCTATGGCAAGACCGTACATATCCGCAAATTCATACGCCGAGAAAAGGCAAAGTATATTAAAGAGCGCGGGCATACATACGGACAGCATAACACGCCCGGTACCTCCCGCGGCTGCGGATCTGCCGCCTGAACCGGAGTCCGGAATTTCCCGGATCGCCTCGATTTCCGCCGGTCCGTTTTCTCCCGGTATTTCCTGTCCGCCTTGTGAATCTTTATCTCTCATTTCACCGTCAGAAGCGGAATGCCCTGAATAATTCCGTGAAAGACTTACGGGTCTCGCTGCGAGAAGCGCAGAAATCACGGCGGAAGCGATCCCGCATACACCGGCGAGACCATATGACGGACTCTTCAGCCACCTCATGCTGTAAATGACGGAAACGACCGCCATGACAGCCGCGGTGATTATGACAGCGCGGTGTATCTTTCGTCCGGTTTCCTCAGGTTCGTCACCTTTTACTGTAAATATCATAACGAATGATACAAGAAGACCCGTGCTCAGGTAAACAAGAGGGAATACCTCGGCCATCCCGTCGGTAAAAAACGCGTTCACACCGGCTTCATCTACAGCAGACGGCGCGAACATCATCGCGCTCACTACGGCACAGGCAAATGAACTCACGAGATCCAGACTCTGGGTGTAAAGCCGTCCGCCTACTCTCGCGAAGACGGACATGACACAGATGCCGAGCGCGAATCCGGAAACAGAATCAAATATCGTCGATCTGTCGAGAACTTTATAAAGAATGACTATCGCGGCCATGGCGATTCCTGTCGTGCCGAGTCCTATCGCGCCGGAGGAACCGACAGTAATCTTCCTCAGGTTACTGTATGTCCCCTTTCCCGATGCGTCAGCCGCGCGCGGGGCCGCTACCGTCAGAATTAGTAAACCCGCTATTCCGCAGATGATCGCGACCGCAACGCCGAGTAAATAAATATACGAAGTATTCCTGTCAATTCGTATAAAGATAAACAGAAACAGCAGCAGAACAAGCGGAATCATGAAACTGTACTGCCTGAAAAGAAAAACAAAAGCGCCTTTTCTGAACAGATCTCCCGCGCGCTTCATTACTGCCGTTCCGGGGCTGAACTTCCGCTGTATCCATACTGTGACCGATCCCGCGTAAAGGACACATATCACGGCAAACACAAGCGCGATGCTGCCTAACATATAAAATCCTCCTGAGGAATTCTGTATTACAGAGAAACAGGGAGATGCATCACACACCTCCCCTTCCGAAAATCCTTATTAAGAGAAGCCCGCTGCTACGCCGTAAGTTTCAGCGTGACAAGGGACAGAACTATAAACACCACAGCGAGTATGACAGTCGCCTTATGCAGAACAGACTGATACCCCTGTGCCTTTTTCTTTCCGAAAAGCTGTTCCGCGCCGCCCGCTATGGAACCCGACATGCCGTCACTGTTACTCTCCTGAAGAAGGACTGTCGCAATCAGAAGAATGCTGACAACGGCGAGAATTATCATTAATATTTTTGAAGCAGTCATAACGGATTTCCCTTCTGTCTCGAAACTTTGAATTTTATTTTACCATGCGGAAATGATGAAATCAAGACTCGCGAGGTTCGCTGTCCGTACACACGCCCGTAATGCGTTACTGTTTACACATGGTATTTGAGGAACAGGCGGCATAGCTGCCTATGTTCACTTACCCGCTGTACAGCAACCGTAATGCAACGCGCGCAGACGTCTGTACAACACAGACAACGCGAAAACTCACTGAGCCTGGGCAAAAACAAGAGTCTTAAGTCTCATACCGGAAGAACCGGCCGAAGTCAGTAATTCACTATCTCAATGAACTGATCCGCATCGAGACTCGCTCCTCCCACAAGAGCGCCGTCTATATCCTCTTCGGCCATTATCTCCTTAATGTTTCCCGGCTTTACGCTCCCTCCGTACTGTATGATGATGTCATCGGAAGTGCGGGAGTCAAACATATTCCCGATCTCACCCCGTATGAAGGCGCACATCTCCTCCGCCTGAGCGGGAGTCGCGGTCCTGCCCGTACCTATCGCCCACACCGGTTCATAAGCGATGACCGTCCTGACAGCATCATCTGCACGAAGTCCGTCAAAATCCTTCCTGATCTGTGAGGACACAACTTCCTTCTGAATGCCTTTTTCTCTTTCATCGAGATGTTCTCCGACACATATAATCGGTGTGATTTCACTGTCAGACAGGATCTTGCGCAGCTTCAGGTTTACTGTCTCATCCGTCTCGTTAAAGTAAGCCCGCCTCTCGGAATGTCCTATAATACAGCATTCGACGCCGATCTCCTTAAGCATTGGAAGCGACACTTCGCCGGTATACGCGCCTTCATCCTCATAATGGACATTCTGTGCTCCGGTGAGGATGCCGGAATGAAGAAAAGCGCGCCTTAACGTCTGTAATGATGTGAAAGGCGCGCAAACAGCGGTTTTTACGCCCTCATTTCTTCTGAATGAACGGAAACGCTCGGCGAAATTCTCCGCTTCCGCCGTCGATTTAAACATTTTCCAGTTTCCGGCTATAAAAGGTCTCCTCATAAATATACCTCTGTTGATAACATTGCGGCGTGCGGCTTCCGGCAGACCGGCTATTTATTCTCAAGTACGGCCACGCCGGGCAGAACTTTCCCTTCCAGAAACTCAAGAGACGCGCCGCCCCCCGTGGATATATGCGACATCCTGTCCGCGAGCCCGAAAGAAGCGGCGGCGGCGGCGGAATCTCCCCCGCCTATCACCGTAACACCCTGACACTCAGCCATGGCTTCAGCAATCTCACGCGTCCCGCCCGCAAAATTGGGAAGTTCGAACACTCCGACCGGTCCGTTCCATATTACCGTCCCGGCGCTTCTTATAATATCGCTGTATGATTTTCTCGTCGCGGGTCCAATATCAAGCCCCATCATATCCACCGGCATGGCGTCGGCCGGATAAACGGCATATTCGGCGTCGTTATCGAACGAGGCCGCACACACCACATCTTCCGGAAGAATCATCCTGACTTTCTTTTCTTCCGCTTCTATGAGGAGTCTCCTCGCGAGATCTATATTCTCTTTGTCCAGAATAGACGTCCCTGTCTCCCATCCTTTAGCTTTATAGAACGTATACATCATGCCTCCGCCCAGGAGAAGCACATCGACCTTCTCGAGAAGATTCCTGATGACGCCGATTTTGTCCCCGACTTTGGAGCCGCCTATAATCCCTACAAACGGCCTCTCCGGCGATTCAACGGCCTCCCCGAGGAAACGGAGTTCTTTTTCGATGAGAAATCCTGAAACCGCGGGAAGAAATCCCGCAATTCCGGCAGTAGAAGCGTGTGCCCTGTGGGCGGTTCCGAAAGCATCGTTCACATAGATATCCGCTAAATCGGCAAGTTCTTTGGCGAAATCCTCGTCGTTTTCTGTCTCTTCTCTGCGGAACCGCACATTCTCAAGAAGCATAACCTGACCGGGTTTCAGATTCCCTGCCGCCTCACGGACAGCATCATCAACAACCGTCGGACTGCTTATAAAAACGACTTCCTGCCCGAGACAACCCGACAGCCTTTCCGCCACCGGTCTCAGCGAAAATTCAGGATCGGGCTTTCCTTTAGGACGCCCCAGGTGAGACATAAGTATCACTGCGGCGCCGTTTTCAAGAAGATAGCGTATGGTCGGAAGGGACGCGATTATCCTCGTATCATCCGTTATCTTCCCTTCTTTCATGGGGACGTTGAAATCACACCTTTCGATGATTTTCTTTCCTTTTACGTCGATATCTCTGACGGTCTTTTTCATTTCGGGACTCCTTCTCAACGATTATCCGTCTCGTGCATAAGACGGGCAAGCTCCAGTGTCTTTGCGGAATAACCGTACTCGTTGTCATAATATCCCACCAGCTTGAAATTATGATCATCAAGCTGAATCCCCATTCTCTTGTCGAATATGGAAGTGTGCGGATCACCTATGAAATCGATCGATGTCACTTCATCGTCAACATATTCCAGAACGCCGCTGAGCGTCGTCTTAGAGGCCTCCTCCATGGCCGCGCAGATATCTTCATATGTTGTTGCCTTAGTCGTCGTTACCGCTATATCTACGAGCGAACCGTCCGCCGCTGGTATTCTGTAGCTGATTCCGGTCATTTTCCCGAGAAGCTCGGGGATGATCTTCCCTACGGCCTTGGACGCACCCGTGGAAGTGGGAACGATATTCCCGTAAACACTCCTGCCCCTTCTCCAGTCCTTGTCGGATCTTGAATCCACAACGGCCTGTTTCCCCGTGGAAGCGTGGATTGTAGCCATCTGCGCAACCTCGATACCGAAATTGTCGAATACTACTTTGCATATCGGTGAGAGACAGTTTGTGGTGCATGAAGCGTTGGAAACGACATTCATGTCCTTTGTGTATTTATCGGTATTAACTTTATAGACAAATGTAGGAGTATCATCCTTCGCCGGAGCGGAAATGATAACCTTCTTCGCTCCCGCTTCCAAATGGGGAAGGCACTTCTCCGTAGTAAGGAACGCTCCCGTCGCCTCTATGACATAATCGGCCCCCGCATCTCCCCAGGGTATTTCACTGATTTCGGTCGCGCCGAATACGGGAACTTTCTTTCCGTTTATAACGAGTCCATTGTCGTAGGTTGCCACTTCTCCCGGAAAACGTCCGAAGACGCTGTCGTAACGGAGCATATATGCCATGTAATCTAAATTTGCGTTTCTCTTATTAATTGCGGCTATCTCTACATCAGGCATATCCTGTGCTATTCTCACACAGGTTCCCGCTATCCTTCCGAAGCCGCTGATTCCGATCCTGACTGTCATAAAGTATCTCCTTTCATTAAAAGCCGCCGCGGTCCCAGAGCCGCGCGTTGATAACCACATAAACGTTTCGATTATATCACTTTCACCGTGCACTGTCCAAGGTTACGGCCGTTGCCGCGTTATTATAATTGTTATATAATATAAAAAAACCGGTTGGGAATTATTCGGCAGGAGGGATTGAGATGAGAAGCTATAACATCGGTATCATGGGGCTCGGAACAGTCGGGGGCTCCACTTATGACATTTTGACGAAGAATAAAGATCTTATTGTCAAAAGAACCGGAATCGACTATGAGATACGGCGTGTGCTCGAGATAAAAGAAGAAAATATCAGAAGGCACGGCGTCGATCACGCGATTGTGACAAGTGACCCTGACGAAGTGATTAAGGCGGGAGATCTGGATATCGTCCTTGAGGCTATCGGCGGCAGCGAACCGGTCAGCACCTGGATGGTAACGGCCATGGAACACGGTATCTCCGTCGTAACGCCGAATAAAGCGGCTATAGCCTCACAGTATGACCGTTTCCTTAACGCTGCGGCTGAAAACGGCGTACAGTTCCGCTATGAGGCAAGCGTAGGAGGCGGGATTCCGGAACTTACGGCAATTACGGAGCAGCTCGCAGGCAACAGATTCACTCAGATTTCAGGTATCGTGAACGGAACAACCAACTATATTCTGACCAGAATGGGCGATGCCGGCATGACATATGAAGAAGCGCTTAAGGATGCCCAGTCGAAAGGTTTCGCGGAGGCCGATCCCACTGCCGATGTTGAGGGCATCGACTGCGCGAACAAACTCACGATTCTGATGAAATTATGTTTCGACCGGTATATCAAACCGCAGGATATTCCGAGGACAGGCATAACACATATTACAAAGTCCGACCTTGACAGCGCAAGGGAAAAGGGCTGCCGTCTGAAACTTATCGTACGTGCAGCGCTGAAAGACGACGGCTCCGTCGATTGTTCCGTCGCCCCGGAGGAAATTCCCGCAGGAGACCTTCTCGCGAACGTTAACAATGAATTCAACGCGATCAGCGTGACAGGCGATGCCGCAGGAGAAGTCATGTTCTACGGTAAGGGGGCGGGTCCCGCAACAGGAAGCGCTATAGTCGGCGACATCATCCACATAATGAGGGATCTGTCCCTGAGCGGAAAATAATAATGACGAAAACATTTAATAAAATGTCTGTGCCGCCGGACCGCCGCAGGAAGTATTCGGCTTTCCTGTTCGACTTCGACGGCACTGTCATAGATACCAATTCTCTGGTAATAAACTCATTTCAGCATACTTTCCTCGAACTTACGGGACACGCGGGAGATCCCGCCGAGATTCTCCCGACTTTCGGAGAGAAACTGGACGATATTCTGTTAAAGTTCTTTCCCGATGTACCGGTGGAAAAGTCCCTCGCCATATACAGGGAATACCAGACCGGTCACGCTTCCGGGGACTCTTCACTGTTTCCGGGAATTATCGAAGCCGTCGACAAATTAAGGTCGGCAGGAGTGAGAACGGCTCTTGTTACCTCCCGCCACAGTCTGACGACCCGCGTATATGTGGAACGATTCAATCTTGCGGAACGCTTCCCTGTGATAATTACTGAAGAATCCACAAAGGCGCACAAGCCGGATCCCGCTCCTGTTCTGAAGGCGTTAAATGACCTTGACGCGTCCGCTGACGAGGCTGTTATGGTCGGCGACAGCAGAAACGACATGCTATGCGCGAAGAACGCGGGTGTGGATTTCGCGCTTGTCGGCTGGTCTCTCTCTATGGACGCTTCGGAGTACTGTAACGCGAATGCCGGAGAAGGCCCCGACATGGTAATAAAAAAGCCCGCTGATCTCATAGATCTCGCGGACATTTGAAAACGTTACTGTTCAGAGGGTAAGTGAACACAGGCGGTTGCGGTGGCGGCGGCATAACACCGCTGCGGAAATTTTCCTGAGCTGAGCATGCAGTTTCACGATGGAGCGGGAAAGTGAGCGGCAAGGCGCGGGGTTTAAGCGTAGCGGTTTAACCCCGCGCCTTGCAAACGACAAGCGACTCGTAGAAACTGCGCGAAGCGAGGACCTTTTTTCGCAACGGTGCTATGCCGCCCGACCCTCAAATACCATGTGTGAACTGTAACCTTTATCAGACACTTTACTTTACACTTTACATTCCGTTCCGTTCGCACACTCCGGCGAGCACACAGGCGCCGCATCCCGGTTTTCCCGCTTTACATACGCCCCGCCCGTGGCAGATTATCGTGTGATGCGCTTCTGTCCACCTTTCTTCGGGGATGTTCCTCATGAGATCCTCTTCGGTTGTGAGAACGTTGTCTCCCCGCGCTATTCCCGTCCTGTTCGCCACACGGAATACATGTGTATCGACAGCTATTCTGGGGATACCGAAACCGTCGGCGAGCACGACATTGGCCGTTTTTCTCCCTACGCCGGGAAGCGACACAAGATCTTCATAGTTTCCGGGTACTGCGCCCCCGAACCTCTCGCACAGAACTTTCGCCATACTGACTATATTCTTAGACTTATTTCTGTATATACCTATGCTTTTAATATATTCCGCCACATCTCCGGGATTCGCCTCAGCGAGCGCTGCAGCATCCGGATAGGCCTCATAGAGATTCGGCGCGACCAGATTTACCCTTTTATCCGTGGTCTGGGCTGACAGCACGGTAGAAACCAGAAGCTGGAATACATTCTCATGATTGAGGGCGCATTTCGCGTCCGGATAGGCCTCTTTTAAAAGGTCAAGCACCTTTATGACATCGCTGCTCTTCATAATATTTGATCGTTACAGTTTACACATGGTATTTGAGGGACGGGCGGCATGAACGAATTCATGCCGCCCCATGATTTATGACAGGATTACTTTATTTATGGCATAACGGGCAGTTTTTCGTCCTGCAACGCCTGTAAATCCGGATAACTCGTGAACTTTCCTTATGATTTCAAACGTGAACTCTGTCAGGCAGACTTTTTCCTCGTGGCCAGCGTAATGATCCAGAAGACCGCGAGCAGAGCGAAAGAAATTACATAAGAAACGGTAGTCACGCCGAAGAACGATTCAATCTGACCCGCGAGCACGAACGCCATGATAATCGGCGCCACGAATCTTATGCAGATTGTATAGAATGTCTCCAGTCCTTTCCCTACTGTAGCCCCGGATTGTACTTCATCAAGGACGAGGCGCGGTCCCTGCTCCCAACCTACCATGATACACATCAGCATAGCCCCGACAGGCATCGCGAGCCCCTCGGACCAGCAGTCCATAAAGTCAAGCCAGTCCTGCATGAATACAGGGGCGTTCTCCATTCCGAGCAAATTCATCGGCGCTATACCGTTGCTTCCGAGTCCGTCTACTGCGACGAGGAGAGCCTCCACCGCGATTGCGGCGGATACGAAAAGAACTATCCTTTTACGGGGATCGACTTTACCCTTCGCGACAGCCTTGTCGATAAAGTGCGACGCAATTACCTCCATAAGGGAAATGGCGGAAGAAATAGCCGCGATAAGTACCAGCAGATAGAATACCACTCCGAACAGCGGCCCTATGGTTCCCATGTTAGAGAACACATCCTGCAGTGTCACGAAAAGAAGTTTGGGTCCGCCGAGTTGTATGTCGGCGGGGGCCATACCTGCGGAAAGACCGTTGGCGACAGCTGCCGGTATGACGGCGAATCCGGCCATCAGAGCTACTATCGTATCGGCGATCACAATGATGACAGAGTTCTTCGCCAGATTTTCTTTCTTGTCCAGATATGAGCCGTATGTGATCATAACGCCCATGGCGAGAGAAAGCGAGAAGAACATCTGACCCCCGGCGGTACCGAGGACAGAAAGAAGGCTCGGCGCCTCTGTAACGAATCCGGCGCTCACGGCGTAACCGGGAACGAACATGAATTTCAGGCCCTCGACGGCGCCCGGCAGCGTTACACCGCGGATAATGATGATAACGAGCATCACGGCGAGAGCCGGCATGCCGATTTTATTGAATTTTTCTACGCCGCTTTCCACGCCGCTACGAACGATTAAAAGGCAGATTGCGAGAAAGAGCAGAGTGAAAACACAGCACCCTGCGGGATTCACCAGCATTGCCCCGAAAGCGTCATTTCCTCCTATAGGTTTCCCCATAAGTTCTGTAAGGTCAAAACTGAGTTCCGCCATATTAAGCGACATGTACTGAAGAGAATAACCGCCCAGCACAGAATAGAAGCTCATAATGAGGAACGGTGCCAGAATCCCGAGCCAGCCGAGGAATCTGTATCGCTTCGTTATATCGCTGTATGCCGCGATAATGCTTTTGCCGGTCTTCCTTCCGATAGCAAGTTCGCTCACCATAACGACCATCCCGACAAACACGGCAAGGAGCAGGTAAACAATCAGAAATGTCAGACCTCCGCTCTTACCCATCTTATAAGGGAAGCCCCAGATGTTGCCTAATCCGACGGCCGAACCGATGGCGGCCATCAGAAAGCCGAAATTGCTCCCCCACGAACTGCGACTGTTTTCCATTAAATTCTCCCTTCTTCTTACTTAATTACTCAAATTACAATTACTCAAATTACACAGTTTACGGCTTCTTCACTTCAAAGACGATAAAACATAATTACAGTTACAGTTCACACATGGTATTTGAAGGACGGGAGGCATAGCTGCCTATGTTCACTTGTCCTCTGAACAGTAACTGATTACGCGCTGTATATACGGCAGTTTAACATTTCTGTTGTATTTTTTCCACACAGGTATTATCATATATGTAATGAGAAATTCTCATATTTATTTTCTTTTTTGTTAGCGTCAAACAAGGATTTTTCCTTTTAATCATATTTTAATTGTTATGGATACAAAAAAAATCAGCGCTCTTCTGACAGCAATAGACCGCGGAAGCCTCACCGCGGCCGCTTCCGAACTGGGATACACACAGTCGGGTCTCACCCGCATGATGAACGCCCTTGAAGATGAAACGGGGATCAAACTGTTAATCAGAACCAAAAAAGGTGTGCGTCTCTCACCTGCAGGAACCAGACTTCTGTCAGGGATGCGCCGTCTGTCAATGGCGGCGGACGATCTTGAATTCCAGATAAACCAGATTCGCAGCGAAACATCTTCAAAACTCCGGCTCGGCGCCTATTCAAGCGTGGCGCGTCAGTGGATACCGGCAATGTTCGAGGAGTTTAAAAAAGTCTGCCCTAACACTGAGGTTACTCTGTCTGTGGGCGGAATTCTGGACATATATGAAAGCGTCAGGGAGGATAAACTGGATTGCGCGATCGTGAGTTATCATGAGGAACTCTGCCACGGTCTCAGATGGATACATCTGATGGACGACGAACTTCTGGCCGTGCTGCCTCCGGATTCCGAAACCGGTCGCGACAGTTTCCCTGTTAAAAATTTCGACGGCAGAGAATTTATGATGCCGTCTGACGGTTTTGATCTTGATGTCAATCCGGTTTTATACGGAGCAGGGAAAAGGATTGAACCCAGAATACGGTACACCGGCCTGAGCGATGAATCCATTGTTTCAATGGTCGCTCACGGACTCGGCACAAGCATCATGTCCGAACTGGTTATGAAAGGCATCGGGGAAGACGTAATTACTGCGCGTCTGGAGCCCTCCGCCAGCCGGAATCTCGGTATCATAAAGCGGGAGCATGACCAGGACGACAGGAACATACGACGCTTTATACGGACCGCCCTTACCGTAATAGAACGGATGTACGGAAATGCCGAAAAATAACAAAGACGGGGAAATGTACGGGAGAAGTATACGCCCGCAGGATACGGACGGTAAAGCCCGGGCAGGCAGCTTCCGGAAAAGACGTGCTTAAGTTCCGGGCATGATGCAACAGTTCAGACATACTGAACCTGATTATACTCACAAGCCGAAAGGACAGAAAATGGCCTCGCTCAATGAACTGCTGGAAGGTGCGGCTTCTTATCAAAAATCTCTTTTTAATGAAATCTTTTTTAACCTGCGCCGTGATATATTGACGGGAAAGCTGATGCGGGGCGAAAAACTGACAGAGAAAAAGCTCTGCGAGGAGTATGAAGTCAGCAGAACGCCGATCAGGGAAAGTCTCAGACAGCTTGAAGAAGAAGGTCTCGTAGAGAACATACCGAACCGCGGATCGTTCGTCACGGGACTTTCCCCGGAAAACATACGCGATATTTTCCTTATAAAAAAAAATGCGGAAATCCCTGCCGTTCGCTGGGCGGTTGAGCGTATAACCGGTGAGGAACTGGATCAGATAGAGGAAGTCTTCAACTTTATGGTCTTCTATACACGGAAAAATGACGTGGCAAAGATGATCGATATAAACGGGACTTTTCACACGATTATCTATAAAGCGACTCACAACAGGATTCTGGAACGTCAGCTTTCCGCATATCAGACCTATATACGCTATGCCCTTCCCGCATCCTACTTCACGCCGGGATATATGGATATACTGCTTGAAGAACACAGGGCGATTTACAGCGCTTTTCTGACAGGAGATCCGGAAGCCGGCGAACAGGCGGCGCGGACACACCTGGAGCAGGCGTATATAAGACATTACGGACATAATTGACCGGTTATGCAGAGTTGCAGCAGATTATACATAAAAAGTCGCTTAACTGACAACAGGCGTATAAAAGGCGCTCCGGCCCGCGCCGTAAGAAAAGTATAAAAGCAAAGTCAGTATATATTACAGAAGTTTATACGTCTCATTACGGGCGGGGAACATCGCGCATACCATACTTAACGGCGAAGTCGTAATGCAAATATCCGACTTTATATGCATCACAGGGGATTGAAATTGGGTAAACATTCTAAAAACAATAAAAGCAATAAATCCGGTAAATTACTGAACATACTGATTGTGATTCTGATTGTTATTCTTGTTATATCAGGATACAACCTGTTCAGAATACTATACAGATATTACGCGGGAACAAAAACATACAATGAGGTGGCGGATTTCGCAAAAAACGGCTCTGATGACACAGGTATCGACTGGGATAAACTGAAAGGAAAATATAAAGACATAAAAGCCTGGATTTACCAGGAAGATACTGTAATAAACTATCCTATCGTACAGGGAAAAGATAATTCATACTACCTCGACCGGCTGATAAACGGAAAATACAATGTCAAGGGGACACTTTTCATAGACTGCAGGGTTGAACACCCTTTTGAAGATTTCCTGACGGTTGTCTACGGACACAGAATGAAAGACAGGAGCATGTTCTGGACACTCGGGGACTACAGAGACGACCCGGATTACTGTAAAAATCACCCTGTCATGTATATTTCCGTTCCCGGGGACGAATACACGCTGGAAATCTTCGCCGCATGCACGATTCCCGCTGACAGTCCCAGGTATGAATTCAGCTTCCCGACAGTAGAGGACAGGGAAAGGTATCTCGCGTGGATTGAAAAAAACACCGAACTTAATACGGATGTGGAAGTAACCGCGCGGGATAATATCGTAATGCTGAGCACCTGCACCTATGAATTTAATAATGCGAGGATAGCGGTATTCGGAAAACTGACGGAAAGAGACGGCTGAAAAGCCGGAGCGGCATTTTGCGATGATATTGCAGCCTGTTACTCTGTAATAAATAATCCGGAAGAAGTCAGGCCGAAAAACCGGTTGTCTTTAAAAGGCCGATACTGCGGACGGAATGCAGCCGCCCGCAGTATTTTAAATTATTGATTTTCCGGATTGTCCGGATCTTATTTTTCCGCGGGGAACGCCGCCGTCCTGAATGTGAGGCCGGCTTCATCCGCTCCGATTGTGACAGTTGAACCGTCGCTCACTTCGCCTCTTATGAGCATTTCCGCCAGTCTGTTCTCTATATTTTTCTGTATGAAACGTTTGACCGGCCTCGCGCCGTAACTCGGATCATAAGCGCTTTCGGCTATATATTTCACGGCTCCGTCCGTGAGATCCAGAGTTATTCTTCTTTCTGCCAGTCTGTCTTCCACCGACGTCATACTCATTCTTATTATTTTCGATATCTGATCTTCAGTGAGCGGACTGAATACCACTATGTCGTCGATCCGGTTAAGAAATTCCGGGCGGAAGTATGAATGCAGCATTTCCCGCACATTTTCTTTCACATCCGGGCTTATTGTCCCGTCGTTTCTTATCCCGGCTATAAGGTCTGCGCTTCCGATGTTGGAGGTCATGATTATTACCGTGTTCTTAAAATCCACAGTACGTCCCTGATTATCGGTAAGTCTCCCGTCATCCAGGAGCTGCAGCAGTATGTTGAATACATCCGGGTGTGCTTTTTCTATCTCGTCGAAAAGTATTACACTGTAAGGTCTTCTGCGCACGGCCTCCGTAAGCTGACCTCCCTCGTCATAACCGACATATCCAGGAGGCGCGCCCACAAGTCTTGACACCGAATGTTTCTCCATATATTCAGACATATCTATCCTGATAAGATTCTTCTCCGAATCGAAGAGAGCTTCGGAAAGCGCCTTCGCAAGTTCTGTCTTCCCGACTCCGGTAGGACCCATGAAAATGAAAGATCCGATAGGCCGGTTTTCATCTTTGAGTCCCGCGCGGGCGCGCAGAATCGCTTTCGACACATCCTCCACGCCGTCCTCCTGCCCGACCACGCGCCTGTGCAGTATTTCCGGGAGCTTCAGAAGTTTCTCGCGCTCTGTCTCTACAAGTTTGGACACCGGAATGCCGGTCCACTGTGACACAACTTCCGCAATTTCTTCCTCGCCGACAACTTCTCTCAGAAATCTGTGTTCCTCCCGCTCGCGGTCTGTTTTCTCCTCTTCGGCGAGTCTTTTCTCAAGTTCCGGGATTACACCGTACTGATATCTGGCAACGGTCTCAAAGTCATATTTCCTCTGTGCCTCCTCCATTTTGATACGTGCCGCCTCTATTTCCCGTTTCGTGTCTTTGCTTCTGGAAATACTTGATTTTTCGCTTTCCCACTGGGCGCGCATTTTCTTGTCCTCGTCCTTCAGCTGCGCGAGCTCCTTCTCCAGCGCTTTCAGTCTGTCCTTTGAATTACGGTCCTCCTCCCTGGAAAGAGCCTGCTTTTCTATCTCGAGCTGCATGATCTTCCGGGAAATCTCATCTAATTCCGAAGGCATACTGTCTATCTCTGTCCTGATCTTAGCGGCGGCTTCATCCATAAGGTCTATTGCTTTGTCAGGCAGGAAACGGTCGCTTATATATCTGTCAGAAAGTGTCGCGCAGGCAATAAGAGCGTTATCGGTTATGCGTACTCCGTGATGGATCTCGAAACGTTCTTTCAGTCCTCTCAGTATGGAAATCGTATCTTCCACGGAAGGCTGGTCGACAAAAACTTTCTGGAAACGTCTTTCAAGCGCGGCGTCCTTTTCCATATATTTACGGTATTCATCCAGAGTGGTCGCCCCGATGCAGTGAAGCTCTCCCCTCGCGAGTTTCGGCTTGAGTATGTTCCCCGCGTCCATGGATCCTTCGGTTCTGCCGGCGCCGACGATATTATGAATCTCATCGATAAAAAGAAGTATTCTGCCGTCGGACTTTTCAACTTCGTTCAGGACAGCCTTAAGTCTCTCCTCAAATTCGCCCCGGTACTTGGCGCCCGCTATCAGCGCACCCATATCCAGCGCGAATATAGTCTTGTCTTTCAGTCCCTCCGGAACGTCCCCGTTAAGTATTCTCTGCGCGAGTCCCTCTACGACAGCGGTTTTCCCCACCCCGGGCTCTCCTATCAGTACCGGATTATTCTTGGTCCTTCTGGAAAGTATCTGTATAGTATGACGGATCTCTTTGTCCCTTCCAATCACCGGATCGAGTTTTCCGTCCCTTGCCATGTCGACAAGATCCCTCCCGTATTTTTTCAGAGCGTCATAGCTCTCCTCGGGATTCTCTCCCGTGACACGTTGATTTCCTCTGACTCTGGAAAGTTCAGTCAGAAAACCGTCCCTTGTTATGCCGTATTTTTTGAAAATTTTCTGTGATGACGTGCCCCTTTCGTCAAGTAAGGCCAGATATATATGCTCGACACTTACATATTCGTCCTTCATTGAATCCGCAATCTCTTCGGCACGTATAAAAATATGATCCGCCGCGCGGGAAAGATATACGTTGTCGGCTCCGCCCGATACTCTGGGAAGGCGGCCGAGTTCTTCTTCAAGATCTCTTTCGATTTCAGCCGGATCCTTACCCATGTTCTTCAGCAGTTTTCGTATTAGTCCGTCCTGCTGATGAATAAGAGCAAAATGAATGTGTTCCGCGTTTAACTCCTGATGTCCGTTCTCAATCGCGATCTCACGGGAATCCATAACAGACTGTTTAGCGTTCGTTGTATACTTTTCGATATTCATATCAGCACCCCCTGAATTGTAATCATCTTTTTGTAAAAATAATCCGGTATAATCTGATCCCTGTTTATAGTATACCCATATAATCAGAATGTAAAGAAAAAATTAGCACTCATTTAATAAGAGTGCTAATAATATTACAGTTCACACATGGTATTTGAGGGTCAGGCGGCATAGCACCGCTGCGAAAAAAGGT
>CAZTIY010000024.1:13037-15917 GCA_964613765.1 uncultured Eubacterium sp. | reverse complement strand
TCAAGTCCCGCGAAGGATGTCAGCACAAGCTGCTCCCTGACACCGTTTTCGCGTCCCGCTTCTTCAGCGCTGCCCGCATCCATGACGGAAACAGACCTGATCCTGTTATCAAGGTTCCGTTCCCCCGCCGCGACGGTCACGGAAGCGAAGGATTTCAGTCCCAGGCAGTCATTCACCGTCATCTTCATGGTTCTCTCCTTCAGACCCGGTCTGTTCGTCCTGAGCGGTTGCGGTTTTCTCCGGCAGATCTTTCTCCCTTTCTCTTTCTCCCGCCGCAGGCGGTTCTTCAGCGTATTTTTCCGAAGCCGCGGACTCTCCCGCCGCAGGCGGCACTTCTGCGTCTTTTTCCGAAGCCGGGAACTCTTCCGCCGCAGGCGGTTCTTCATTCACGCAATCCGATTCTTTACGCTTCTCTGATTCCCTGCGCTTTTCTTCCTTTATTCTCTTTAACTCGCTGTCGAACGCCCGCCGCCGTTCCTCTTCTTCAGTCGTCCGGGCACCGGAATCGTAATAAGAGGTATCATAGTTCACATCATACTTTTCTGAGCGGCCGATACCGGAATCGTTTCCCGATGATCCGTCAGGATAATAGTAACCCGCTCCCCCGGGCCCGCGCAGTCCCCCGGCGCCCGCGCTTACAGTCTCTTCCGCGGTCAGCGCGGCCTCCGCCGCCTCCTGCTCGCGGATCTTCTCGCTCTCTTCCGCTTCTTCCTCATTCCGGCGGCGGATCTCGTCGTCGCGTTTTCTGACACTCTCCGCCATGCCTACGGCATCGATTCTCCCGGTATATAGGTCCTCGAACTGTTCTCCGTCCAGCGTCTCAACAAGTAGAAGCGCCTGCGCCACAACTTCCAGTTTGTCTTTGTTCTCTGTCAGTATTTTCTCCGCGCGGGCATAACAGTTTTCGATGATATCTATTACCTCGTGGTCTATCTCTGACGCGATTTCCTCAGAATATGCCTTTGTCTTGGAAAAATCCCTGCCGAGGAAAACATCCTCCGAGTCATCATAATTAACGGGACCGAGCCTTGTGCTGAACCCGTAGGCCATTACCATCTGACGGGCAAGATCCGTCGCTCTCTGTATATCGTTCGATGCCCCCGTGCTTATGTCATCAAGCATCAGCGCTTCAGAGACTCTACCGCCGAGAAGATAGGTGATCTGGTTCTCCAGGTCCTTCTTTGTCGAGAAGTTCCGGTCCTCTGTCGGAAGCTGCATCGTGAACCCGCCCGCGGAGCCTCTGGGTATGATAGTCACCTGATGCACGGGATCGGAGCCCGGGGTGCTGCGCATCACGATGGCGTGCCCTGCCTCATGGTAGGCTGTGAGTCTTCTCTCCTTCTCGCTTATGATTCTGCTCTTCTTGGCGGGGCCTGCCATTACTTTCGTCGCCGCCTCTTCTATCTCCGCCATCCTGATCTTGCGGCCGTTTCTTCTCGCGGTGATGAGCGCGGCCTCATTAAGAAGGTTCTCCAGGTCGGCGGGCGTGAATCCCGGGGTCCTTCTCGCGATTATCTCCGGCGACACCTCTTCTGAAAGCGGTTTGTCCTTTGAGTGTACACGGATGACTTCTTCTCTCCCCTTGACATCGGGTATGCCCATCACGATCTGACGGTCGAATCTCCCGGCTCTTAAGAGCGCGGGGTCAAGGACGTCGGGCCTGTTCGTCGCGGCCAGTATGATGATGCCGGAATTAACTTCAAATCCGTCCATCTCTATGAGAAGCTGGTTAAGGGTCTGCTCTCTCTCGTCATTTCCGCCGCCGAGTCCGGCCCCTCTCTTGCGTCCGACCGCGTCTATCTCATCTATAAAAACTATGCAGGGGGCGTTCTTCTTCGCCTGGTTAAAAAGATCCCTCACGCGGGAGGCTCCGACGCCGACGAACATCTCTACGAAATCGGAGCCCGAAATCGTGAAGAACGGCACACCGGCCTCGCCCGCGACCGCACGGGAAACATAAGTCTTGCCGGTGCCCGGAGGCCCGACAAGCAGAATGCCTTTCGGCACACGGGCGCCGAGTTCCTGATACTTCCGAGGATCCCGCAGGAAGTCCACGATTTCCTCAAGCTCTTCTTTTTCCTCGCTGAGACCCGCCACATCCGCGAACGTTACCTTTTTTTCATCCCCGGAATACATTCTGGCGTTCATTTTGCCGAACTGGAAAGCCTTCCCGTTCCCGCCCTGGTTCACGAGGGAGTATATCAGGAACACCATCATGACGACCATCAGAATCGTGGGGAGAAGATTAAGAAACACAGAACCTCTGTCCGGCGCGTCGGTACGGAACACGAGCCTGTTTTTCTCCATCTGGTTAAAGACGTACTTATTCTCCAGCCACTGGATCTCGACAATGCTGTGGGCGTAGGCGTGGACTTTCTTATCTTCGCCTATTGTCGCGGTCAGCTTCAGATCGGATACATTCAGCTCAGAAACCTTTCCGTCTTTAAGATATTTCACCATCGTGGAGAACGCGACTTCCTCATCATTCTCCCGGAAGCTTCCCCGGCTCATGAACGCGATGCCGAGGATGACGGCAAAAAGTAAAATATAAACAGCGAAATTTCTTCCGGGCTTTTTCAAAACTGCCTCCCTGACCGGCGGACACGGATGCCTGACTTATCTGAGCAGGCGAATGTAATCCTGTCCGTCCTTACCTGTCATTTTATCATCGGAACGGTTATAAATTCCGTTCCCCGCCCATATTACATGAACAAAAAGTTCTGTTTTTTGTTCGGGCACACAATTTGATTATATTATCATACAGGCATATATGTTTCAATAATAAGGATTATTTTTGTGAATTCTGTCACAGGATAGGCATAGCTCCGCGCCCCTCTCCATCCGTACCGGGAATCGGGCGGGATGAACAGAGCCTCACTG
>CAZTIY010000024.1:0-12937 GCA_964613765.1 uncultured Eubacterium sp. | reverse complement strand
CGCCGGTCTCCCCTCTAAAACCGCCTGATTCAGCGGCCGTCTTACGCAGGATTTTTTCCGCGTCAAAGACAGCGCGAAACGCGTATCCTTCTGATTCATAATTCCCGGGACATGAATCTGCATCTGATTTAAATAATATTGATATCCTGACATTTTCAGAAAGATCGACGGATATATTTCCGTCCGGGTTTTCCGGAGCATCTGTAACGGTTATCCTGTTCCGGGCGGCCGTCTCCTCTGCCTGCCGTACCTCCCGGGCTGAGAACATGATATCGTCATACATCCTGACCGCGAAAAAACCGTGCGGCAGATACGTTGACGCCGAAGGATCGGAGGAAAAAAGAATTCTGTCCGCCTCATCAAGATGAGCCCTCGTTATATCCTCTCCGAGTCCGATACGTTTAAGGACGGTTCTGTAAGCGCGGATGCGTACGGGACGCGCCGCCTGCCGCACTGCCGCTCCTTCCAGAATAATCTCCCCGCCGGTCTCCGCCTTAACAGACATGTCAAGAAGCCTTTTTACCTCATTATCAAAATATGCTCTGTCCTCTTCTGCCGCCGCGGCCAGATTTCCGAGCGCATTTCTGATCCCGGGGTTATATGTCTCAAGAAGCGGGAGAAGCTCCGTCCTTACCCTGTTTCTCGCGTAGTCGGGAGAATCATTGGATCTGTCAATCCTGTAGCCCTGATGATTTTCTTCAAGATACTCCAGTATTTCGGACTTGTTCACATCGAGGAAAGGCCGTATGACCGTGAAGCCCGCCTCATCCTCCCTGATATACGGAATAGCGGAAAGGCCGTCCGTACCCGTCCCCCGGAGTATTCTGAGAAGGACCGTCTCAGCCAGGTCATCGGCGTGATGGGCGAGGGCGACATAAATATCGCGGCCCCTCACACTATCCGGAACGCCGCGCCCGACTCCCTCTTCATCTCCGGCGAGAGAAACAACACCCGGTATGCTTGCTTCTGATTCCGGTAATGTGGCGGAAGCGGCGGCCCTGCCTGACACCGCAGTGTCAGCAGGGGGGCGACCTCCGCACGGCAGCTTCTCTTCCGGAACTTCTTCATTCCGCCATTTTGCGGCGGCGCGTCCGTAGGCCCCGTATCTGAATTTTCTGCCCGCCTCCTCCGGCGTCAGTCCTTCTTCCTCCGCAAATTCACGGCAATCAAATCTCTCTACCGTAAGCGGGATCTCAAGGCGCTCGCACAGCGAAACCGAGAATTTCTCGTCCGCAAGCGAGTCCTCGCCTCTGAGTCCGTGATTCACGTGAACGGCGCGAAGATCGAACGGGATCTTCTTTCTGAGACGGTGCAGGAAGATAAGAAGCGCAACGGAATCGGGGCCTCCGGAAAGTCCCGCTATCACTTTCTGCCCGGGAAAAATCATATTCAGCGACTTCACGCAGGCTATGGCTTTCTTTTCCAGTCCTGAAGTGTGCCCCTGCGGTGTTCCTGCGGAAGAGATTTCCGCAGCGCCGGGCGACGTTTTTTCCGGCGTTTCTTTTCTCAGCATGGCGTAATACCGTAGAATCGAAGAGCGTTCGCGCAGGTTGCATCAGCGACGGTTTCCTCCGGGAGCCCCTTTATTTCCGCGACTTTCGCCGCGACATATTTCACGTTCGTGCTGTTGTTCGGCTTTCCTCTGACAGGCTCCGGAGACAGAAACGGTGAATCTGTCTCAACTGTCAGAAACTCCAGCGGAACCCGCTCCGCAACGGCCCGTGTTTTCTTATTGCTCTTGAAAGTGACCGGCCCGCAGATTGAAATGGTGGCTCCGAGTTTCACATACTGAAGAGCGGTCTCTGCGCTCCCCGAGAAGCAGTGAATAAGAACACGCGCATCCGGCAACGATTCTCCGTCAGGACCTTTTCGCGGCGGGAACCATGACTTTCTCTCATCGGAAAAGGCGCCGTTATCCGTAAGTATCCGCATCGTCTCCTGCTCCGCTTCCCGCGAGTGGATCACCATGGGCATCCTGAGCTCATTCGCGAGCCTTATCTGCCGCGCGAACCATTTCCTCTGTATGTCCCGTTCGGAAATGTCATAGTGAAAGTCGAGGCCGATCTCCCCGTACGCGACGACCTTCGGGTCAGCCGTAAGTTCCCTCAGCTTCAAAAGAATCTCCTCTGTAAGATCTTTTGTATCATGCGGGTGGCATCCTACTGTCGCGTAACACCACGGATAGGTCTCCGCGTCCATCACCGACAAAAGGGATGACTTGAGATCGCTTCCGGCATCCGCGACATAGCCGACATCGGACGCCTCGATCGCGGCGGCAACCGCCCGCCTGTCTTCCTCCGTGTATGAATCGTCGTTCAAATGCGCGTGCGCGTCAAAAAGCATGGTTTCCTCCCCCCTCTGAAGCATAAAGAAAACTGCCGGTGATCTTTCGACCACCGGCTTCTAAGAATTTCTTCAAGTCACGGGGTTTCCGTCCTCAATGTCCGTTGTGACCGCCGACAGCCTCTTTCCGTCGTCCGCGAACAGCAGCATCCCCTTTGACTCCATGCCCCGGAGCATCCGCGGCTTGAGGTTCGCGACCAGAATGACCTTCTTTCCGACCATTTCTTCCGGTTTATAGTGTTTCGCCACCCCGGATATCACCTGCCGCTCCTCGCTTCCTACACGCACCTGAAATACCAGCAGCCTGTCCGCCCTCGGGTGGTACTCCGCTTTCATGATCGTCCCGACTCTCAGGTCTATTTTGTCAAAATCTTCTATGGTTATTTCCGGCTTGAGCTCAAGTTCCACAGCCTCACGGTCCGCTTTCGTCTTAGCCTCCTCCATCTTCTTCGCCTTAATGTCCTCAAGTTCGGAAAGCTCCCTGTCAATGTCGAGCCTCGGGAAGAGGGGCCTGCCTTTCTTAACCTTCACGGCTCCCACACCGTCAAAAGTAAGCGCGTCCTCCCATTTCACGGGCTGATCGGAAATCCCGAGCTGCTCACGCATTTTTTCGCTCGTCGTGTGCATGAACGGAACTATCAGTACCGAGATTATCCTGAGCGACTCGACGAGATTATGAAGACAGGTGTCAAGCTCCCCTGCCTTCTCCGGATCCTTCGCGAGAGTCCAGGGCGCCTTCTCATCGATGTATTTATTCGCCCGTCTCACGAGCGTCCAGATATCCTCCAGCGCGTAATTGAATCCGAAAGCGTTCATGTGCCCGTCCACGGCGGGTGCGACTCCGAGCGCGATTTCTCTGAGTTCACGGTCTGTATCGTCTTCGGCGGTCCTCGCCGGTACGGTCCCGCCTCTATACCTTTCTATCATCGCGACGGTACGCGACAGAAGATTTCCGAGGTCGTTCGCGAGGTCATAGTTCATCCGTTTCAGCATTACCTCATTTGTGAATATTCCGTCCTGCCCGAACGTGTACTCCCTGAGCAGGAAATACTTGAGAGCGTCGACGCCGTAACGGTTGATGAGAAATACCGGATCGACCACGTTTCCTTTTGACTTGCTCATCTTTCCGCCGTCAATCAGGAGCCAGCCGTGACCTAAGACCTGTTTCGGGATGGGAAGATCGAGAGACATGAGCATCGCGGGCCAGATTATGGAATGGAAACGGACGATCTCTTTTCCTACCAGGTTGATCCCCGGCCAGTATTTCTCAAAGAGCTCCGTGTTCGCCCCGCATTTCAGACAATCCGCCGCGTCCGCGTTCTCCGGCCCCGCCTCGCAGTCTGTGCAGCCCGGATATCCGAGAGCGGTGATATAGTTTGTGAGAGCATCGAGCCATACATAAATGACACTCTCCGGGTCGCCCGGCACCTGAATGCCCCAGTCAAAAGACGACCGTGAAATGCAGAGATCATCAAGTCCCTGTTTCACGAACTCTATCATCTCGTTTCTGCGGGCATCCGGCTTAAGAAAATCGGGATTGTTCTCAAACAGGTCGAGCAGTCTGTCCTGATACTTTGACAGCCGGAAGAAATATGCGTCTTCCGAGGCCCACTCCACGGGCCGCCCGCAGTCCGGGCAGCATCCGTTCACGAGCTGGCTCTCTGTCCAGTACGATTCACACGGCGTACAATACCACCCCTCATACTTTCCTTTATATATATCGCCCTTCGCGTCCATCTTGCGGAATATTCCCTGCACCCTCTTCATGTGGCGCGGCTCCGTAGTACGGATGAAGTCATCATAGGATATTTCCATGGTATTCCAGAGTTTCTTTATCCCGGAAACCACGTTGTCCACATATTCCTGCGGAGTAATACCGGCCTCCTCCGCCTTCCGCGCGATTTTCAGACCGTGCTCGTCGGTACCGGTCAGGAATCTAACGTCATAGCCCTGGAGGCGCTTGAATCTCGCCATCGCGTCCGCCATAACCGTACAGTACGTATGACCGATATGAAGATCCGAACTCGGGTAATAAATAGGAGTTGTAATGTAGAACGTTTTCTCCCCGCGTTTCTCTTCCATGTTAAATCCTTTCCGGCAGTACACGCCATGCCTCAAGTTCAGGCGAGATCCTCATCCGCCCAGTCGTCACCGGACCATTCCTCATCGGGCCAGTCCTCGCTGACAAAAATATCTTTCATGACTTTATTCACCATGAGAACCAGGCTTATTCCCGCAGAAAGACCCACGCCTATGATTATACCCGCGGCCTTTAACGCCTCGGTCACGGCAGTCCTGTTCTCGGAGATTTTACCGATCAGATCCTTCATGTCGACACCCGTTCCTTTCTGTATTCTTTTACCTTAAAAGGATATCCCGTTTTCACCGCAAATATTATTCGTTTCCGTTACGCGTTTTCCGGCGAAATGAACGTCGGAAAACTTTATCTCTGATTATACTCTTTTTCCGCCTTGTTGAAAATGATACGGACACGGAAAGACAGCGCCGCCCCTGTTAAACAGTTACTGTACCCAAATGGTATTTGAGGGACGTGCGACATGGCACCGCTGCGAAAAAAGGTCCCCGCTTCGCGCAGTTTCTGCGAGTCTCCTGTCTCCCGCGGGGCGCGGGTTCTTACTCTTCCGCGGAACCGGTCTCGAACTGTGAATTGTAGAGATCGGCGTAGAAACCGTTCATCGCGAGAAGCTCCTCATGCGTTCCCTGTTCGACTATATCCCCGTGGTTCATGACGAGAATCCTGTCGGCATTCCTTATAGTGGAAAGTCTGTGCGCGATAATGAAACTCGTCCTTCCGGTCATAAGCCTGTCCATGGCTTCCTGTATGCGCTCTTCCGTTCTCGTATCCACAGATGAAGTGGCTTCGTCCAGAATCAGCACTCTCCTGTCGGCAAGCATGGCCCGGGCAATGGTAAGGAGCTGTTTCTGCCCCTGGGAGACATTTCCGGAATCCTCGTTCAGCACCATATCATATCCGCCGGGAAGCGTTCGGATAAAGTGATCCGCGCTCGCCTTCTCCGCCGCCTGTATGACCTCTTCATCTGTCGCGTCAAGTCTGCCGAACCTGATGTTGTCCATGATCGTGCCCGAGTAGAGCCAGGTGTCCTGCAGCACCATGGCGAAATTCTCCCTGAGTTCATGGCGGTCAAGACTCCTGATATCACGGCCGTCGAGAAGGATTTCCCCGCTGTCGACATCGTAGAAGCGCATAAGGAGTTTAACGATGGTGGTCTTGCCCGCTCCGGTGGGTCCGACTATGGCTATTTTCTGCCCGGGTCTTACATCGCAGCTGAAGTCGTGAATGACAGCGGTTCCCGGATCGTACCCGAAACGCACATGGTTGAATGTGACTCTGCCGCTTTCCCCGGGACGTCCGGCATCCCGCGCTCCTTCCGCCGCAACGGTTCCGCCTCCGGATTTATCTTTCTCATTTCCTGCAGAACCCGCGACGCGGCCGGATCCGGATTCATTTTTCTTTCGTTCGATTGAATCGGCGCCGCGGTCTGTGTCAGATTTTATATCTTTGCCGGCATCTGCCGCGTTCGCGGAGACGTCTGTTTTATCTTTTCCGAAGGCCGCCTCTTTCGCTGCTTCTTTATCAGCGCTTTCTGCCCCGGCAGCCGGAGTGACGGCGTTCTGCGTCTCCTCTTCCTCCTCCATGAACTCGAAGATTCTCTCCGCGGCCGCCGTCATGGACTGGACTATATTCATGACCTGCGCTATCTGCTGAAGCGGCATCGTCATGTTCTTCACATACTGAATGAACGCCTGGATATCGCCTATCCCGATGACACCGCGTATGGCGAGGAAACCTCCTGATATAGCGACACCCGCGTACCCCATATTTCCGACGAATACCATGACGGGGTTCATGATGCCGCCTATAAACTGGGATTTCCACGCAGAATCATAAAGGACGGCGTTAGTTTCGTCGAAGGTCTTCGTTATGCCCTTTTCCTTGTTAAAAGCCTTTATGACCTGCTGGCCCGCGAAATTCTCCTCTATCTGACCGTTGATCTCGCCGAGCGCTCTCTGCTGCGTCTTGAAATATTTCTGCGAGAACCTCACGATGAATGACAGAAACCCGCCCGCGACCGGAAGCACCACAAGCGCTATGAGCGTCATGAGAGGCGATATGGAAAGCATCATGACTATACTGCCTATGACGGTCGCGAGTGAAGTTATGATCATGGTCACGCTCTGGTTAAGTCCCATACCGAGAGTATCGACGTCGTTCGTGATTCTTGACAGGATATCGCCGAGCTGCCTGCTCTCAAAATATTTTATCGGCATCCGGTCGATCTTCTCCGAGATCTCTTTCCGCATCTTATACACGAGATTCTGCGTGACATTCGTCATGATAAGACCCTGGATGAATCTGAAAACCGTCGATATCGTGTACAGAATAAACGTAAATGTGAGTATCTCCGCTATCCTGGAGAAATCTATACCGCCTGTTCCCCCGATCTTCCGCATAAGTCCTTCAGCGAGCTCCGTCGTGGCGTTTCCCATGACCTTCGGCCCCGCAACCTGGAATACCGTAGCGAAAGCGGCAAAAATCATGACAATCACGATCGCTATCTTATACGCCCCTAAATATTTAAGAAGCTTGAAAAATGATTTGCGGAAGTCTTTCGGTTTTTCTCCCGGCGCCATACGTCCGGGGCGGCCGCGCATTCTTCTCACGGGACGGGGTTCGGGTCCGTATACTTTTCTTTCCTCTGTCATACCAGCACCTCCAGATCCCTCTGTGAAAGCTGCGATTCCGCTATCTGCCTGTACAAGCCGCAGGTATTCATCAGCTCCTTATGAGTACCCTTGCCGACGATCCTTCCCTCATCAAGAACAAGTATCTGCTCCGCGTTCAGAATGGTGCTGACACGCTGCGCGACGATGATCTTCACCGTGTCCTTTTCCTTCTCTTCAAGCGCCCTTCTCAGTTTCGCGTCCGTTTTCATGTCCAGTGCCGAGAAGCTGTCATCGAACACCAGTATCTTCGGCTCCTTCGCCAGGGCACGCGCAATCGCGAGCCGCTGCCTCTGTCCCCCGGAGACATTGCTCCCGCCCTGTGAAATGAACCTGTCATAGCCGTCGTCGCCGGCGTCGATAAATTCACTTGCCTGAGCGGTCGCCGCCGCCTCACGTACAAGTTCTTCAGAAGCCTCCTCGTTGCCGAACCGTATGTTCGAATCTACTGTCCCCGTGAACAGCACTCCGTTCTGAGGAACGAAACCTATGGCCTGCCTGAGATCGTGGAGTCTGAGATCTCTGACGTCAACTCCGTCGATTTTTACGCTCCCGCCGGTCACATCGTAGAAGCGCGGCAGAAGATTCACGAGCGTACTCTTCCCGGAGCCCGTGCCGCCGATGATCGCTGTCACTTCACCCGGTCTCGCCGTAAAATCTATGTCGGTTATGACATTATGCTCCGCGCCGGGATATTTGAAATTCACATGCTCATAGGTTACCGTGCCGCGTCCCTCCGGGAGATCGGCCGGGTCTTCTTTCTCCTTTATGGAGGACTCTGTTGTCAGAACCTCATGGATCCTGTCCGCCGCTATGGCCGCACGCGGAAGCATGATGGACATGGCCGTAACGACCATGAAGGAAGTGATGACTATCATCGTGTATGTTATGAACGCCGTCATGGCCCCGACCTGGAGCGTTCCGCTGTCTATCCTTTTCGCCGCGATCCATGTGATAAGCACTATCACGGTGTACATGACCATATCTATCGAAGGTGACATGAACGTCATTACGCGGTTCGTGAACAGCTGAGTACGCCTGAGCTCCTGATTAGCCTTATCGAATCTCTCCTCCTCTGTTTTCTCCCTTCCGAACGCGCGCACCACCTGAAGTCCCGTCAGAATCTCGCGCGAAACACTGTTCAGGTTGTCGACAAGTTTCTGCATGATTCTGAACTTCGGGTTCGCTATAGCCATCAGGAGCATTATGATTCCTATGACCATTGAGACACCGAGGAAAATGACCCAGCTCATGTGGGCCCCGGTCCGCGCGACATTGATGACACCCCATAATCCTATAACGGGGGCATAGAGCACCATGCGAAGTGACATCGTTGAAACCATCTGCACCTGCTGGACATCGTTAGTACAGCGCGTGATGAGCGATGAAGTGGAGAATTTTTCCGTTTCCGCGTTGGAGAAGCTCATGACCTTTGAGAAAATCTTTCCCCTGAGATCACGTCCTATGGCGGCCCCGACTCTGGCGGCGAGGAAGCTCACGCAGGACGCAGCCAGAACGAGGAGCGCGGCCATAAGCGCCATCTTACCTCCGCACGTCCACAGATATGTCTTCTGTATCTTCACGGTATCGACGCCCGCCTTCTCGTCGCACTCTATGGCGTATCGGACAGCCATTGCCTTAAGCGTCGAGTCCCCGACCTGTTTCAGAACCTTTTCCGTCTCTTTCTTCGCGTTATCAAGCTCTTTACTGTCTATAAGACCTGATGATATGAGTTCCGCCATTACGGGGCGCATGTCTATATAAGTCGTTTTATTGCCGTCCTCATCCTCCGCTTCGAATGTTCTTATCTCACTCCGGAACATGCCGCTGTACGGGGCCGCCGAATCAGGAACGGAGCCGGAAGCGGAATCCGTTCCCGGACCTTTCCCTGTGACTGAACCGTTGCCGGAACCCGAACCGGTGTCAGTTTCTGATCCGGGGCCCGTACCGGCGTTCGCCGAGCCTGTGCCGGCAGCCGAACCCGGACCGGTGTCAGAATCCGCCCCGGAACCGGATCCTGCGGCGGTACCGGACATGATTCCTTCCATCATTTTCTTAAAATCGGATTCGGAAGTGTGACCGAGCTGATAAGTGAGCACTATCGGAGTCAGGAGCTTTTCGTCAAGTTTTTCGAGTTCGTCATCCGTAAGTGAATTTCTTACGTAGTTCCGCCCTTTTTCCCCCGGACTGTCCGCCTTATATGAAGACGTCCACAGTTCCTTCTCGCTGTCAGTCATGAAAATCTGCGCGGACTCGTACTCGTCCGCCGGTATCTTCTCCGGGAGTATATGCTCTATCCCCTTATTCTGGATGCCGATGTCGATAATGTCCTGAGTATATCCGGGCAGTGACAGATCGCACCATGCCTGAACAGCAAGAAGGCAGATCAGAATGACGACGATCCGCCTGTAAGGTTTGAAATTCTCCAGTATGTGTCTCAACTTAAGTTACCTCTTCCGAAAAGCGACGTGAATGAAGTCCCGCGCTCCCGCACAAATGCCGGTTCCGCGTCCTGCCCGCGGTATCAGGTACGGCATTAAGACCGATACCCGGGTTTCAGCCGCGGTAACCGGGTCACGCCAATCACCGCGATTCCCGGACCGCGGCTTCCGCCGGGAATATCAGGCGGGTGAAAACCCGCCGCGGGACTTTTACAAGCTCCGGGCGGGTTCCCCTGTGAACCAGTGTTAACCGGACGAAAAGCGTCCTCGCTCTAACGGTTAATAAAAATCAGACGGTTAAATCAGGTTCTCCTTTTCAAGGAACTCCCGCGCCACGTCGGGCGGCTCTTTCCCTTCCACATCGACCTGATAGTTAAGATCCTGCATGACCTCATCTGTCAGATGCGGCGCGAGCCTGTCCAGAAGAGGCTCAAGTTCAGGATATTTCTTCAGCGTGTCGGACCTCACCATCGGCACGGCATAATACGGCGGGAACACCTGATCCGTGTCATCCATGACGATAAGCTTATACTTCTTCAGCATGCCGTCCGTCGCGAATGCGTCGAGGACATCCACCTCTTTATGCTCGAGCGCTGTATACCTGGGAGCGCCCTCAAGCCCGACCGTCTCCTTAAACTGCACGTTGTATTTTTTCTTCAGCGCCTTCAGAGTGTCATCCCTGTTCATGAATTCAAGTGTCCCGCCGAGCCTCAGCTGCGGCGCGTTGTTGACAACATCCCTGATTGTCTTAAGGTTGTATTTATCCGCGGTCTCCTTTGAAACAGCAAGAGTATATGTATTGTTGAACGAGCACTGCCGCGTAAGTGTGATGCCTTCCTCCTCCATGCTTTTTTTACATGCCTCATAGACCTCGTCCATGTCGGTAAGCGCGTTCTGTTTCATGATACTTCCGTATATCGTCCCGGTATAGTCGATATACATATCTATCTCGCCCTTCTTCAGGGCTTCATAGCACACCTGGCTGCCTCCGAGATTGTCCTTGCGGTCGACCCTGATATCTGAATTGGCTTCTATATAGTCGGCGTACAGATTGGCGAGCACGAGCTGCTCCGTGAATTCCTTGGAACCTATCGCGATGTTTTTGTCTTCCGCGCGAATGCCGGAGATAATGCTGTTTCCGGCGATTCCCGCCACCAGAAGCACGGCGACTACGAGAGATATCTTTTCCTTCATGTGACGGTGTTTCTTTGTCCTGTCGGAACCGCGGAAATCGGGCTGGAGACTTACGGGAGTCACGAGTCTTTCGACCGCGCCCATGAGATAGTCCACAAGAAGCGCCAGAACACATGCGGGGATGGCCCCGGACAGAATCTGCTCGTTATTGACCGTTCTGATACCGGAGAACACCATATATCCGAGACCGCCCGCGCCGATGAAAGCCGCCATCGTCATGGTGCCCACGGCCGTAACCGCAGATATTCTGACGCCGGCCATTATAACCGGGAGCGCCATCGGTATCTTTACTTTATACAGCACCTGCCAGGGAGTGAGACCGATTGCCTGAGCGGCCTCAACCATCTGCGGATCTATGCTTGAGATGCCCGTGTATGTGTTCTTGATAATCGGGAGCAGAGCGTAAATTATGACCATCGTGACGGCCGGCAGAACTCCGATGCCGAGGAGCGGAATCATGAGTCCCAGCAGGGCCATGCTCGGTATCGCCTGCACTACATTGGCGACCGCTACGACCGGCTTGCTCGCTTTTCTGACGTAGCTTATCAGTATCCCTACAGGCACGCCGATCAGTATGGATATTCCGACAGCTGTAGCGGTGAGCTGTATATGCTCTATTGTAAGATCCGCGACCTGGGAGATATTATCCATGAAATAATGAAAGAAACTTATCATTAACTTATCTCCCCTTTAACGTCCGGGCCCGCCGAAACGGCCTCATCCGCGTCTGATTCTGCGTCGCCTTCCAGAATGAACTGCTTGCTCAGGGTCGATACCAGATTGCTGCTTGTGAGAAGTCCTACAAGTTTCCCTGTTTCTGTTATTACCGGCACATTATTCGTGACTGTTTCACGGATAGACTCGAGAACCTGGAGGATATTATCCCCCGGCCTCGCCGTGACTTCAGGTGGCAGCATGACGTCAATCGCCCTGGTTGCCGGATTGCGCTCGTGTATGAATGTTCTTTTGTCCAGCACCCCGAGGAAATGATCGCTCTCGTCCGTCACGAGGAGAGAATCGACCCTCTTCTCGCGGAGAAGCCGGATGCACTGGCCCACCGTAACATCTGGAGCAATCGTGACAGGATTTTTAATCATGAAATCCTCCACCCTGATGTACTCCGGTGAACTCCATATTCTGTTAGTGCCGACAAAGTTCGCTACAAATCCGTCAGCGGGATCTCTCAGAATCTTCTCCGGCGTGTCAAACTGGATTATATGGCCGTCGTTCATGATGCAGATTCTGTCGGCCAGCTTGATGGCCTCGCTCATGTCGTGGGTAACGAATACCATCGTCTTCGCCTCGCGGGCCTGAATGTCCACGAGCTGATCCTGAAGCGACGCGCGGGTTATCGGGTCAAGAGCGCTGAACGGCTCGTCCAGCAGTATTATCTCAGGATCATTCGCGAAAGCTCTGGCGACACCTATCCTCTGAAGCTGTCCGCCGGAAAGCTCACTCGGATAGCGGTCAAGGAACTCCTCCGGATCCATATCCACCATATCCATGAGATCTATGGTCTTCTGCATTATCTGACCTTCCGGCTTATTCTCAAGCTGCTCTATGATCTCTATGTTTTCCCTTATTGTCATATGCGGGAACAGTCCGCCGCTCTGGATGACATAGCCCATCCTTCTGCGAAGCTCTACTTTATCTATACCGGAGACGTCCTCCCCGTCGATCAGAATCTCACCCTGCGTGGGACTTATAAGACGGTTGATCATTTTAAGGCTTGTCGTCTTGCCGCATCCGGACGGCCCTATAATTACCGTAAGTTCTCCGTCCTTCATCGTCATATTGATATCTTTAAGAACGACATGATCCTTAAAAGATTTAGTAATATTCCTGAACTCTATCACAAAACCACTCCTTTCTCCTCTGTATCTGATTTCGCAATCTTCTGCCTGACAACATAATGCCGGAACGGGGGACACTTAATCCGGACGCCGTATCAAACGCCGCCGCATGACACGCGCGGCTGTTCCGTCTGCCCGTAACGGGAAATCCCGCACCGGTATCATTACATTAACTTATAATCTGTTGCGCCCTGAAACACGCGCGCACGCGGGGCCGGGCGGTCAACAATCTTATCCGCCCTCAGCTCACGGCCTTTCCTGTAACACGCGCGTACGCCGGACCCGGCGGGAAGGCGCGACCGCCTGATCCGAACCCCGCGGAATCAGACGTAAGCGGCGCAG
>CAZTIY010000023.1:0-15942 GCA_964613765.1 uncultured Eubacterium sp. | reverse complement strand
TATGACGCAAGCGGAAATATGATCGATTCAGGCGGCATCATAATCATGTACGACTATGATGATTTCTTTGACTCCAAGGGTCAGTTCATATTCAAAAGTGACGAGGCTAAAGTGAACAGTGACGGTTCCGTAACCATAACTGCAAACAAGAGGATGCATCTTTATGACACTACTTCAGACGGGGTCACGGATTATACTATTGAATTTCCCAAAATGTATACACGTTCCGGCGGAAAACTTTATGCAATAAGCGGCGGCTATGTGAACGTTCCGGCGAAGTACAAGACTAAAGATTCCGCCGGAAACGTGGTTATTTCCGCAGAATATATGAAATCGGAAGGTTCACGGAGCGTTATAGCGGTTAACTCCTCAAACAGGGTTTACATACCGAAAACAGGCTACAGTCTCAGCCAGGGTCTGATACAGCCGCAAAGCGCGATGGTTATCGTCGATAACAAGACAGGAAATCTTAAAGCAATGATAGGAGGCCGGAATACCAGGGGCAGCATGCTTTACAACCGCGCGACCAACCCCAGACAACCGGGTTCTTCCATCAAACCTCTCGCAGTTTATTCCGCCGCTTTACAGCAGAGCGCGGATGAGGCCGCCGGCGGTGAAAAGCATAAATTCACCAACTACGGTATCGACCGTCAGGGCGTACAGGGCTACGGAAACTACCTGACTGCGGGTTCAATAGTGGTGGACGAGCCCACAAAAAATATAACAACAAAACAGACATGGCCCAAGAACTCGACCAACAGATACAGCGGCAGACAGACCATGAGGACGGCGCTTAAAGGTTCCATAAATACCTGTGCGTACAAGATTTTCATGCAGGTAGGCGCAAAATATTCTATGGACATGGTAGAAAAGTACGGCATCACTTCCCTTGTGAAATCCGGCGCCGTAAGTGACAACAACGCGGCGGCTCTGGCTCTCGGAGGTCTGACAAAAGGTGTGTCACCGATTGAGATGGCGAACGCCTATACCGCTTTCGCGGGGGACGGCAGCCGCGCCGACCGGGTTAACAGTTATTCAAAAGTCGAGGACGTCAACGGCAAAGAGCTTCTTAAGGCGTCATCCGAAAGAACGCAGGTCATCGACGAGGGTGTCGCTTATATAATGAGGAGCATGATGCAGGGAGTTGTTTCTTCCGGAGGTACGGGCGCCGCAGCCTATATAAACGGCGTTGATGTGGCAGGCAAAACAGGAACAACTTCCAATTCCTATGACCTCTGGTTCGACGGATTCACGCCCTCATACACTGCCACACTCTGGATCGGAAACGACGTGAACATAAAGCTTTCAAGCATGAGTTCCGCGGCGGCGGCGCTCTGGGGCAGAATAATGAGCCAGATTCCGAACGCGAAAAAAGGCAGTTATCCCGCCATGCCGTCGGATGTGGAAAAGCACAACAATGAATATTATATGACCGGAACTTACAGTCTGATTAAATTCACAATGCCGGGTGTGAAGAAAGCGAAGATCTGTAAGGAAACAGGATATCTTGCCACTCCGGACTGTCCTCATGCCGTCGAAAAGGAATTCGACACGTACAGGGGCCAAAAAGTCCCGGAATTCTACTGCAACAAGCACAATTCCGATCCCGACAAATATCCCATAGACCCGTCTAAAGAAACGCCGTTGCAGCCCTTAGAAGAAGACGAACCGGCTGCGGATGATAATAACGGAAACAGCGGCGATGCGACCGCGGGCGGAAACACGGCTCCGGAAGGAGAAGCCGCACCCGGCGGGAACGCGGAAGAAAAGCCCGCAGCGTAAGAAAAGATGCATAAAACGGGGTTCGCGATCGCGGGCCCCGTTTTACTGTACGTTTTTTACAAATGAACTGCCTCGTTCAGAGGCGAATCCGGTCTTCTCAGAAATCCTTCATTTAACGGTTCCCGCAGGCAATGCCGTTAAATTTTTCAAGATTACCAATAATTATACGGAGTTTCATCCTGCTATCTTCTCCTTAAAAGCTTTGACACGCCCCTCAATATCCCCGCCGAAGAAGACCGAAGATCCCGCTACAATGATATCCGCTCCCGCGGCGCGTACCTCTTCACAGTTATTCAGAGTAATGCCGCCGTCAATCTCAATCATGAACTTAAGGTCGTGTTTCTCTCTGAAATCGGCAAGACGCCTGATCTTCTCAATCGTGTACGGAATAAGTTTCTGACCGCCGAAGCCGGGATTGACACTCATAATAAGTATAAGACCTACCTGATCAAGCACAGGCTCCGCCATAATGAGCGGTGTCGCGGGATTAAGGGCGACTCCGGGAGTCACACCGTAAGACCGTATATGATCAAGAGTCCTGTCAAGGTGTATGCAGGCCTCCTGATGCACCGTGACATAACTTGTTTTCTCTGTAATGAAATCACTCAGAAAACTGTCGGGATTCTCTATCATGAGATGCACATCATAAGGCGCTGTATCGATGCCGTCGAGAGATTTCATCACTCCCGCCCCGAAACTTATATTAGGCACAAAATGTCCGTCCATCACATCGATATGGAGATAATCCGCTCCCGCTTCAGAGAGCCTTACCGCCTGCTCACCGAGTTTTGAAAAGTCCGCCGAAAGAACGGACGGCGCAAGACATCCTTTCATTACTGCCTCCATCTCATATCCTGTTCTCTCTTGAGTTCTGAATAAATCTTAACATAAGAGTCATAACGCTCGCTGTTTATAAGGCCGGACTTCACAGCTTCTCTTACAGCACAGTCCGGTTCTGAAATATGACGGCAGTCATCAAACCGGCACCTGCCGGTATAATTTCTGAAATCGGGGAAAAGACTGTCAAGTTCTTCCGGAGAGACGCCCGTCAGATCAAATGAAGTAAAGCCGGGAGTATCGTATATCAGTCCGCCGGAAGAAAGCCGGAATATTTCAACACGCCGGGTCGTATGCCTCCCCCTTCCTGTTTTTGCGCTGACCCTGCCGGTCTCCGTATCAGCTTCAGGTATCAGAATATTGATGAGAGTGGACTTCCCCGCACCTGAAGGACCCGCGAACGCCGCCCTCCGTCCTCTGAGTATATCTTTCAGTTCCCCGATTCCCTCGCCCGTCAGGGCGCTGACCGTTATGAACCGCACGGCGTCGGAGTATCTGCGGCGCATATACGAACAAAAATCTTCATCCGTAAGATCCGACTTGCTGAGACAGAGCACGGATTCCAGGCCTTCATGCCCGGCCATGACAAGAAAACGGTCAATTATATCCGTATTCGGGTCCGGATCCTTCGACGCAGCGACCACAATCAAAAGATCGGCGTTAGCTATGGGCGGACGGCGGAGAACGCTCGTTCTGGGAAGTACACTTTCAACAACGCAGCCGTCTTTCTCACGGGCGACCTCTACAATATCGCCTACCATGAGTATGTCTCCGTCTTTTTTCAGCCTGCCGCGTCCGTAGCATTCAAGCACGTCTCCGCCGGTATCCACATAATAGAATCCGCCTATCCCGCGGATTATCATCCCTGTGTACCTCTCCGGGACCTCAGTCATTGATATTATCCATAAATTTTCAGAAGTTCTTCCTTCCCTGATCTGCCCCGGCGCTTATTGTCCGCATTCGGGAATTTCGCCGTCTCTCCGCAGTTTCCGCACGTTACGCCGCGCCTTCCGAGAATGAAATCCGCTTTTTTGTCAGATGCGTACCGCGATTCTATTCCGTCTTTTCTGTTCCGCCCGCCGAAGCCTGACCTCCCGCCGGTGCCTGACCGTTTCCCGTATCCTGATCGCCTTTATCCGGGATCTCGGCCGTACCTTTACTTATCTGTATGTCGACAGCCTGACCTTTTTTGACTTCCGCGCCGGCGTCATACTGCTGCCACATTACATAACCTTTTCCGTAAACATTGCTTTCCACATAATCCACATTGCCGACTTTAAGACCGGCCGCGGAAAGCTTTGCTTTCGCCTGGGCGAGCGTGAGCCCGGTCAGGGTCGGTACAGCGGACATTTCTGTCGCGTTACCTGTGCAGACAGTAATATCAATGCTTGTCCCCTTCTCGGCGGAGGATCCTCCCGAGGGACTCTGTTCTATGATCTGTCCCTTTTCATATTCATCACTCTTCGCGTGAGATACTTTTCCGAGGGTAAATCCGTTGTCCTCCAGCATCTGCCCTGTATCCTCATTATAGTATTTACCTATAAGATCGGGCACCCTGTCTGTTTCCGCGCCTTTGCTGAGACATATCGTCACGGTGGACTCTTTATCCGCCTTTGTGCCTCCCGCGGGGTCCTGCTTCGCGACCTTGTCCTTTTCATATTCCGTGCTGTTGACACTTTCACCCTGTACGACCTTGAACCCCTGCGCGGTAAGTGTCGAATACGCGGAATCGTAGTTCATTCCCGTTACGTCGGGTACTTCAACCCCCTGTCGTCCGGAGAACATCACAACGGCTGCGACGGCTATCACCGCCGCTGCCGCAACAATGCCTATAATTACAGCTTTATTATTTTTCTTTTTTTTGCCGTTCTTATTATTTTCTCCGTCCTTACTCTGCCGGTCCTGTTTCCCGTCATCATCGGCCCCGTAGCCGTCGTCATAACCGCCGCTCTGCCTGCCGTAGTATGTGTTCGCCGGGACATAGGTATCGGACCGGATTCTGCCGCTGTCCGCGTTTCCGTTTCCCATCATCCGGGTAACAAGTTCGACGCCGTCCAGATCTTCAAGAAGTTCCGCCGCGCTCTTATAACGGTTGCTCTGAAATCTGTTTGTCGCTTTCTGCACGATCTTGTCAAGTGACGGAGGCACACCCGGAACAAAAAGGGACGGCTTGGGAACTTCGTTATTAATATGCATCAGAGCTACCTGAACAGGGTTCTCACCGTCGAACGGCACCCTGCCCGTAAGCATCTCGAACATGATTATTCCGAGTGAGTATATGTCGGAACGTTCATCCACATACGAACCCCTTGCCTGTTCGGGTGAGAAATAGTGAACGGAGCCTATTATCTTGCTTGTCTCTGTAAGTGTCGCGTCGCTTATCGCCTTGGCTATCCCGAAATCGCCCAGTTTAACGGTTCCGTCTCTCGTCAGCATAATGTTATGCGGCTTTATATCACGGTGGATGATATTGTGGGAATGGGCGACATTGAGCGCCGCGGCGACCTGCTTTGTTATTTTTACCACGTCACGGTAGTCCATGGGCGCGTACTCACGGATGCAGTCGCTAAGCGGGATCCCGTCCACAAGTTCCATTACGATGAAATAGATCTCGCCTTCCTGCCCTACATCGAACACACTGATAATATTGGGATGCTGAAGTCCCGCGGCCGCCTGCGATTCCTGTCTGAAACTCGTCACGAACTGCACGTCCTTCGTAAATTCCGGACGCAGCACCTTAACCGCGACAAATCTGTTAAGAAGACGGTCTTTTGCCTTATATACAACAGCCATGCCGCCTTCGCCGATTTTTTCTACCAGTTCATACCGTCCGTTCAGTAATCTGCTCATGGATATCGTCCTCCGTGATCTTCATGGCAACTATAGTTATATTATCGACACCGCCGTTTCTGTTCGCGATTTCCGTAAGTTCGCCGCACGCGGCATCCATGGATTCGGCCGAATCCAGAACCTGAATCATGCTGTCTCTATCAATCTCTGTGTAAAGACCGTCCGTACACATTACTAAGATATCCCCCGGAATTACCGGACATTTGAAGAAATCCGTCTCTACATAATAATCCGCGCCTATCGCTCTCGTTATCATATTACGGTTCTGATGGGTTTCGGCTTCTTCCGGGGTGATGAGCCCGTCCTTTATGAGTTTATTAACATAAGTGTGGTCTTCAGTGATCTGTTTCAGTTCGCCCGCGCGAAAGATGTACGCTCTGCTGTCGCCCACATTCATGACATAAAGCATATCGCCGGTAAGGTACGCGATCACTATAGTTGTCGCCATCCCGCGGTAGGTTTCATTCTGTTTTGAACTCAGGCGCACTATCTGATTGATCTCTTCGAGACACATGCCGAAATACGCCTCTATCATTTCTCCCGAACAAAGTCCTTCGAGAGGATGCCGTTCTATAAACCGTATGACTCCGTCAACGGCCTTCAGGCTCGCGACCTCACCGGAGTTGTTTCCTCCGACACCGTCCGCGACTATAATCACCCTGTCCTTTTTCAGGAATCCCACGGCATCTTCATTCTTTTCTCTGAGCCTTCCGGCGTCTGTTCGTATGCCGATATCCATTCTCCGGCTCCTGTCTCAGCTCCGTTCGTTTTGCTGTTTAATCGATTTTCTCAAAAACCGAATAGAATATGCCGTCCGTCCCGTCCCGGTCCGGAAAAAACTGTCTCTCTGAAACCGCACGGAACGAAGGGTTTTCATCGAGAAACCGTTCCGCGACATTTTCATTCTCCGTGCGGTTTATCGTACATGTGCAGTACAGAACGCGTCCTCCGGGTCTTAAAAATATCTTTGAACGATCCAGTATAGTATACTGTATTTTTGCTATAGTTTCCCCTTTATCGGCGATTTTTTTGTATTTGATTTCAGGTTTTTTTCTCAAAACACCGAGTCCGGTACACGGAACATCGCAGATTATACAATCATAAAGGAGGTTCTTCCGCGCGGCGGCGTCTCCGGGACATGTCCCGGATTTATATGACATCATTTCCTCCGGCTTTATTTCTGAATCCGCCGCCTCATGAGGAGCATCTCCGGTTTCTGTCACAGTTTCTGAAAGCTCCGCGGCCGGTTCCGCCGCGGCGGCGTCTCTTAATCCCGTGTGTACAGATTTAAGTCCGAGCCTCTCCGCGCCTTTTTCTATTAAACGGATCTTTTGCGGATAAATGTCACAGGCGGAGACGGTTCCGCTGTCCTCTGCCAGTATAGCCGCGGCGAAAGATTTTCCGCCCGGGGCCGCGCAGACATCAAGCACCCGGTCTCCCCGGGAAATGCCGAGCGCATCAACAGCCGCGGAAGCGGCCTCGTCCTGGACGAAAAACGTTCCTTCTTTGAAAAGCGGATCATCCAGAAGCCCGTTCCCGCTCCCCCGGATTTTAATTACATGCGGACTTATCGCTGAGAGTTCGCAGCGGAAACCTTTTTTCTCTAATTTTACAGCGAGTTCCTCCCTGCTTATTTTAAGTTCATTTACTCGAACCGTAAGAGACGGCGTCGTATTTGACGCCGTCATAAGGCTCTCCGCTCTTTCCTCCCCGAACATTTCCGTCCATACCTGAGTTATCCACGGATCGAAAGAATATTTGACGGACAGTCTTTCAGCGGTGCTCCCGCAGCTTCCGGGAGTCTTCAAAGTTTCCTCTCTTCTCAGAAAATTTCTGAGAACCGCGTTCACGAACCGGTCTCTTCCGGGACAGTATTCCTTCGCGAGTCTGACAGACTCGTTCACCGCAGCGTAAGCCGGGACAGAGACGGTGTACAATAACTGGTAAAGCCCCATTCTGAGAATATTGAGAACGCGGGCGTCAAGACGGTCGAATCCTTTGTTCACGAGCTGTGACAAATAAAAATCGAGCGTCCGCTCATACCTCAGGACCCCGTATACAAGCTCACGTACAAAAGCCGGGTCATCCGGCTTAAGCGCGGCTATCCTGCTGTTCAGTTCTATGTTGGAATACGCGCCGTTTCCGGTTATACGCATAAGAGCCTCAAGCGCGGTTTTCCGGTTAACATCGGTTTTCAATCGTCACGTCCTCTTATCGCGAGGATTCTGATTAGGTTCGCCACGGCCATCGCGAGCGCCGCGATATATGTCATCGCCGCCGCTCTTAAGACCGCTTTTGAACCTCTGTAATACTGAGGTTCGACGAGCTGCAATTCCTTAATCGCTTTCAGGCCTCTCCTGCTCGCGTTGAACTCAACCGGAAGAGTAATGAGATGAAAAAGTATTACGCACACAAAGCAGATGACACCCAGATTAAAGATGAAATTCCCCGCATTTGTTCCCCCGACAGAATCGCCGGCGAAAAGTATCAAAAGCCCGATGACTATCAGAATAAGTGAGATATTGTCGGCAAAGTTCACTACAGGAACTATGGCATCACGGATGGTAAGGGGGAGATAATCATTAGCATGCTGAACCGCGTGCCCGCACTCATGGCAGGCGACACTCACCGCGCTTACGCTTGTGCTTCCGTATACCTCTCTTGACAGGGCAATCGTTCTGTTCCGCGGGTCGTAGTGATCTGTCAGTGTCCCGGATATCGGAACTATCCTGACGTTCCTGAGCCCGTTCGCGTCGAGCATCATCCTCGCGACCCGGGCCCCGGTAAGTCCGCTTCCCGAATCCACCCTTGAATACTTGCGGAAATTATGGTTCACCCTCCACTGCGCAAGGAGCGCGAGTATCATGGCCGGGACAAGTATGATAAAACTGATATCGGAAAAGTAATAAAACATGTCTCTTTCTCCTTAAATACGGAAACTTTGCATGCGCGCGCCCCGCTTAAATAAAATCAACTGATTATGTACGGCCTCCTGCTGACTTAATTCTTATTGAAACGCATGGTCTCAGCAATATCACTGATGAGGAACCTTGCCTATAATCATATAAGAACCCGTACATACGGCGCAGAGTTCCCCGGTTGCGTCATCGACCATCCTGGCGTATTCTGAAATAAGGGTCCTTCCGATATGAGTATATTCCACATAAACGGTGTAGGATTTTCCGGTCATGGGTCTCAGAAAATCCAGCGAAAGATTCGTCGTTGTCACGAGCGCGCCGCACGCGGCATGTGCCGTGAATCCCATGCAGGTATCGAAAACGCTTGCCGTAATTCCTCCGTGCACGCCGTCATAATGGTTAAGACACCAGTCCTCCGGGACAAATCCGAAAACAGCGGTTTCGTCCGTCACAAGCCCGCTCTTAAGATGCAGGTTAAGGAGAGCGTTCAGCCGTTTCTGATTCCGTATCGAAGGATAGTCGAACGCGTCTGTTATTCCCGCTATAATGTCCTCGCGCGACGGACCGTGTTCCGTGTTTTTTTTCATATCGTCATTTGTATATTGTTCTTTTTCCGGATCTTTATCCAAAATCATCCACCATTTCCTTATAAAGTGCTTTCGGCTCTGCCCGGCGCTATTTCCGAACTGTTACGAAAAATTTTATAATTTGCGCCTCTGTCAGATTTCTAAAACGCTCCTCCGGCTGTGCCGAATCTGTCTCCGGCGCGGAAAGGATTTCCCCTGAGGAAATCAGCCGCCGGGAGGCGTTTCCTGCCCGGCGCCTGCAGTTCAGTGATTCTCAGTATTCCGTCACCGGTCATGACATCTATTCCGTAATCGCCCGCTCCGATAACGGTGCCGGGTAAAAACTCCGCTTCTTTTGATACCGGAACCTGTCTTTTGTAAATGCCGTTGACTTCCGCACACGAATGAGTATCTGAGGGAACGCCCTCATTTACGTTATCCGGTCCCTCAGTAATTCCGCCTGCGCCCGGGGATGCCGGTAATGCAGCCGCGTTCAATATCTTGAGCCGGACGCTCCCGCCTTTTCCTCTGACCGCGTCAGTAAACGTACCCGGCCAGGGATCAAAAGCGAGAATCATTCTCTCAAGTTCAGCCGCGGACAGGGAAAAATCCATGAGTCCGTCTTTTTTCCGTATCTGACCGGCATAAGTCGCGGCGGCTGAATCCTGCTCCGTGAATACCGCCGTACCGTCCTCTATTTCCGGTATCGTTCTTATCAGAAGCTCACCGCCGAGCCGGGCGAGTTCATGTTCGAGCGTCAGGAAGTTTTTTCCGGCGGCAGGAATTTTCGCCTGACTTATCACGGGACCCGCGTCAAGCTCTTCTTCCATCAGCATTACGGTTACGCCCGCATACTCATCGCCTCTCAGAATGGCGTGCTGAACAGGCGAGGCGCCCCTGAAATCAGGGAGAAGAGAGGCGTGAACATTTATACAACCCGACTTCGGTATTTCCAGAACATCCTTCTTCAGTATCTGTCCGTAGGATGCCACGACGATCAGGTCGGGATCTAAGGACCTCAGGAGTTCTTTTGCCTCTGGGTCGCGTGACAGTATTTCCGGCTGGATGAGCGGTATATCATGGGAAAGCGCAAATTCTTTTACGGGGGAAATCCGGATCCTGCCGCGGTTACCCGGTCTGTCGGGCCGCGTAACGGCGAGCGGTACGCTGTAACCTGCGGAAAATACCGCGCGGAGTATCTCTTCTGCGAAATCCGATGTCCCCATGAAGACAATATTCATCGGGAATCACCTCCGGACCCCTGATTCTTTTCGGCTTCCGCCTCATCCGCGGAGTAAACATCCTCAGCCCTGTCCGGGTAAAGGATACCGTCAAGATGGTCGTACTCGTGACACATGACGCGCGCCGCAAGTCCTTCGAATTCATATTCTCTTACATTTCCGTCCCTGTCAGCTGCCTTCATCCTGATTCTCTCGGGGCGTTCGACAAGACCTATGTAATCCGGTATGCTGAGGCAGCCTTCAGTACCCTCAGAACTTCCCTCCGTCTCTAAAATCTCGGGATCTATCATATAGTAGACTTTCTTTTCTTCAAGAGCGGGATCGGGTTCGGCCACGAACATCCTTCTGAGGACACCGATCTGAGGGGCGGCGAGGCCCACGCCCTCCGCCTGTCTCATGGTCTCTACCATATCCTCCAGAGTCTCAAGAACATGCGGCGTGATCTTACCGACGGGACGCGAACGTTTCCTCAGAACCGGATCCGGATCGTAAATTATCTTTCTCAGTGCCATTTTTCTTCCCCTTACAAAGTGCCGTACGGGTTGATATCAAGCATCATGCTGACGCCTGTAACCGAAACAAAGAGTTTGTCCCCGTAGAATTTCAGATACTGCACATATTTATTTCTATACCCCCTCGGGCACTTAATTAAAATATGATATCTGAAACTGTCTTTCCCTATGAAATTCTGTGTCTTAACCGGAAGAAATATTCTGTCCGAGCCGGGGAGCCCTGTCCTTGCGAGCCAGCGTCTGCATTCCTCAGCCGATTCTCTCGCTGTCTCCTCGTCCTCAGACGTGAATTCCGCCGCTATGAGATCGCTGAAGGGCGGGTATCCCATAAGTGATCTTACCTTTATCTCCTGATCGAAGAAGGCCGCGTAATCCTGGCGCGCCGCGGCCTGAAGAGCGAAATTCTCCGGCGTATAACTCTGGACTATGACTTCACCGCGGTTCTCGCCGCGGCCCGCGCGGCCGGAAACCTGTGTCACGAGCTGGAATGTTCTCTCGGTCGAACGGTAATCCGGTATATTAAGCGTGACATCGGCCGAAACAACGCCGACAAGACCGACATTACGGAAATCAAGCCCCTTTGCGACGAGCTGCGTGCCTATCAGTATATCCGTCTTCCCCTTTGAAAACGACCTTATTATCCTTTTTATTTCTCCTCTGTTCTTTACCGTATCAAGATCGAGTCTTTCAAGAGAAGCATCAGGAAAAAGATTCTGGATTCCCTCCTCAACCTTTTCAGTGCCTGTGCCGGAGCCCTTCAGTTTCTGACTTCCGCATACGGGGCACCTTTCCGGAACGGGGAATTTTCTCCCGCAGTAATGGCAGTGCAGCATCCCGTCAGACTTATGATATACGAGAGTAATCCCGCAATCAGGGCACTTCAGGGCCTCTCCGCAGTCACGGCACGCGACGAATGTCGAGTACCCTCTCCGGTTCTGGAACAGTATTATCTGTCTGTTTTCCGCGAGATTCCGCTTTATGGCCTCATAGAGAGGTCTGCTGAAAACCGAACGGTTGCCCTGCCTTAATTCTTCTCTCATATCGACAAGGCGGATATCCGGAAGAGGGGTCTCGTTGAATCTTTTTTTCATTTCAATGAGCCGGTATGTCCCCTCTAAAGCCCGCTGGTATGAAACAACGGACGGAGTGGCTGATCCGAGCACCAGAACGCCTTTCGTCGTAAGCAGTCTTTTCGCCGCCACATCTACAGTATCATACTTCGGATTCTGGTCACTTTTATATGTGTTCTCGTGCTCCTCATCCATTATGATGATTCCGATGTCGGAAAGAGGGGCGAACACTCCGATTCTCGCTCCTATACAGATACGCGCCTTTCCGGTCCTTAATCTCATCCACTCGTCAAATCTTTCGCGGCCGGTAAGTTTACTGTGGAGAACCGCTATCTTGTCCTTTCCGAATCTTCCTGTGAACCTCTCAAGAATCTGATCCGTAAGGGATATTTCCGGGACGAGCATTATCGCGGTTTTCCCCCGGGCGAGGGCTCTCTCGACAAGGCGCATGTAAACTTCCGTCTTTCCGCTGGAAGTAACGCCGTGAAGAAGGAATATGTCCGCCGCTCCGGTTTCCATGGAAGCCGCTATCGTATCGACCGCCCTCTTCTGTTCATCTGTCAGATTCTCAATATACTGCGGCTCGCCTTCTGTGTTCTTATACGGCTCTTTCTCTTTTCCGGGCGCGGGCGGCTTCCCGGGCGGGAGAAAACAGCGCACAGCATCTATATACCTTATGCCGTACCTTGATCTCATCCACGAACAGGTTTCCACCATCTCCTCATTTAAAGAAAGGCAGGGATCTGTCTCCGCTACCTTCTTGTAATTGATGCCTTCCTCAGGCAGAACGCCGGTTCTGAAAACGCAGGCCGTCCTCAGACGGTTGTTCTTATGGAAAGGGACACGCACTATCTGCCCCGCCTCAAGCGGCATCTCCGATTCATATGTATAGAGTGCATCCTGATATCTGCTCTTTGTGTCGACTACCAGGTCGAAATATCCCATGCTCCTGTTCTCTCCTCTCCGGGATCAAAGGAGTTGTATGCCTTTCTCCCGGCAGGATTCTATCATATCCTGAGGCCAAATGCTCGCCTGAACCTCGCCGATATGCGCTTTCTTTAAGAAATACATGCATATCCTGCTCTGGCCTATGCCGCCGCCTATTGAAAGGGGCAGCTCGTCATGAAGAACCGCCTGATGGAAGGGAAGCTCTTTTCTGTCCTCATTTCCCGCGATCTTAAGCTGCCTTTCCATCGCGTCAGCGTCAACACGTATCCCCATGGACGATATTTCGAAAGCCCTGTTAAGAACGGGACTCCAGAGTATGATATCTCCGTTGAGTTCCCAGTCGTCATAATCAGGCGCCCTTCCGTCATGCGGTCTTCCGGATTTGAGAGCTCCGCCTATCTTTTCGACGAACATCGCGCCGCAGTCCCTGCAGAACAATGTTTCTCTTTCCGGCGGGGTTCTGTCAGGCCATCTGTCCTCAAGCTCCTGTGATGTGACGAACGTGATATCCGCGGGAAGTTCAATCTCAAGCTGTTCAAAGAGCCCGTTCACATAAGATGCCAGGCTGAGAAGCGCGTTGTAGATCGAGCGCACTGTCTTATGAAGATATTCTTCCGTCCTGTCTTCCTTTGTTATTACCTTTTCCCAGTCCCACTGGTCGACATACAGAGAATGGAGATTGTCCAGTTCCTCATCCCGGCGTATTGCGTTCATATTAGTATAAATACCGTGACCGGGCTGAATTTCGTACTTTCCGAGAGCGTATCTTTTCCACTTCGCGAGTGACTGCACAATCTCGGCAGTCTGTTCGTTCATGTCCTTTATCGTGAACGACACACGGCGCTCCACCCCGTTCAGATTGTCATTAAGCCCCGAATCGGGATCGACAAAAAGCGGCGCGGAAGCTCTGATAAGATTAAGTTCTTTCACGAGCTCGCTCTGAAAATACTCCCTGATCAGTCTGATTCCCTCTTCCGTTTCACGGTGCCCCAGAACCGGTTTGTACCCCTCAGGAATGTACAGATCCGACATTATCTTTTCTCCTTTCCCGGGAAACTGCCTTTTGTCTTTCCCTTTCTGTCTTAGAAAACAGACAGCCGCAGTAATCCTGGCGGTAAAGTCCGTATTCTTTTGACAACCGCACGCTTCTCCCGAAGCCGTCATTCTTCTTGAAATCAATGTCCAGGAATACGGGTCCGCCCTCTTCCGTGAGTTTTCTCCCTGTGAGTGATATCAGCTTACTGTCCTTATGAGAACTCACCGTAAGCGTAGTAGTGAAAAAAGGAATATCCTCTTTACGGGCGATATCCCTTGTTTCAGTCAGCCTGTAAGCGAAACAGACTCCGCAGCGCGCGCCTCCTTCAGGCTCGTTTTCAAGTCCTCTGACCTTCCGGAAATACAGAGCCGGGTCATAATCGCCTTCGATAAAATTTATTTTATCCTCCGGTCTTCCTGATGCCTCTTCTTCTCTGTTCCATTCCGAAATGAATTTTAACTGGCTTTCTTTTCTTCTCTGGTACTCCGAAACGTTTGTAATACACGGATTAAAGAAGAAAACAGTTATTTTATAATATTGAACAAGCATCTCCACACCCGCTGTGCTGCATGGTCCGCAGCAGCTGTGAAGAAGCAGCCGTTCTTTCCGGACTTCATTGTTTTTACTTTGTTTAATCCCTTTACTGTCTTTCACGTCTGACATAATGTTCCGCTGCCGCTTCTCCCGTATTTTACCACTTTTATGTACATACGGAAAAGCTGTACGGTAATATTCTGTGCCTTTTCGCTCACTTCCTCGCTTCTTGTGAAACTGCATGACAAGCTGCGGAAAATTTCCGCAGCGGTGTTATGCCGCCGTCCCGATAGCTGCCTGCGTTCACTTACCCTCTGAAGACGGCGTATACCCCCCCCGCGGACAGTAACCTGCTTACCTCTGTTTTACCTTGTAATCGTCACCTTGTATGTGCGCGTAAGCCCTGAAGAAGACTTGCAGTTTACGGTAAATGTCTGGCTCGCGGCGGTAAGTGCCTTCGTTCCGGTGCCGGTCACGGCCGCCGCGGTTTTACTTGCTTTCACCGCTCCTATGGTTACCTCTTTCGTGCCGGCGGGGACCTTGAGTGTGAAACTCACATTATAGTTCAGTTTATCGGATCCTATAAGCGTGTATGTTTTGCTTCCCGCCTTTACCGTGAGAGTCTTGAGATAGAAATTATTGTCCTTCTTTGTATCCGTTGAAGGTTTGGGTAAATTCGAAACCGGCATGTTATTATAGACCGGGATGAAAAATTCTATCTGCTTACTTAGAAGTCCGTATGATTTATAACTTGTGTAGAGAGAACTTCCCTGTGACATGGGGGCATACACGGCTGTCATATATACATGCGTACCTACTCTTGACAGTCCGTTCAGAACATTGAAGTGCTCCAGATACGCACTGTACTGCCTGTTTCCGATGAAATTACCTTTCAGGAATTTCGCGCCCTCCACGATCGCCTTTTCAAGAGTGTTCCATCCTGCTTTCTGAGCATACGCGAGTCCGTTGAGCGCTCCGCCGTTCTTGCTGTCATTGGCTCCGATATTGAAAGCGTTATAGCAGTTCTTATATTTGTAATGCTTGCCGTCTACCATCATGGTGGATGTTCCGAGTTCGTTTATCGACTTCGCGGCAAGATAGATCGGACTTATATTGTACTTCTTTCCCGCTTTCACATAATAACCCGCGACTGTCTTTGAATTCAGAACGGGATTGACTTTCAGAACCGCCTGTACGGCAGCCTCATTCTGGTAATCGTGATACTCATTGGATACGAACTGAAGTATCCTGTCAGCCTGCAGCCAGTTCCTGGGATCCATATAATAAGCTACCGCCTCTTTTGACGCTCCGACAAATGCGCTGCTGTCAAGCCCTGTATATGTGTTTGTCAGATAGTTATAGCAGCCCTTTTCTGTATTTTTGTATGAAGGCGCGTAAGTATAATAAAACAGGTTTGTTTTATAACTGGAAGTCATTTTTGAGACGGCATCACTCCAGTTTAGACCCGTTTTCACCGGAGTAAATTTCCAGTTGGGGTAACTCTTTCTGAGGGCATTGAGCGCCGGAAGATAGCTGCTCGGGAATCCCGAGGAGGTCAGGTAGTCAGTTTTGCCTGTACTTCCGCTGCTTCCTGAACCGGATGAACCCCCGGAAGCACCGCTTCCCGAAGAGGATCCCGATCCGGACG
>CAZTIY010000022.1:0-16100 GCA_964613765.1 uncultured Eubacterium sp. | reverse complement strand
AAACTGCGCGAAGCGAGGACCTTTTTTCGCAACGGTGCTATGCCGCCCGTCTCTCCAATACCATATGTTAACTGTAACAGACTTTTTTCAGGCATTTCCGGCCCTTCCGGGCGTACATTCCCCGAGTTCCGTAATATATTACGGTAACCCGGATATTTATCTCCGGGAAACGCTGTCGCTCCCTTCGCCAATGCCGTTTTACGGTACCGCCCCCTGGATATATGCTTCATGACAGCTTCCGGACGGATTATTTCTCTCATTCCGGGAACGTAACACCGGGCGGCTCCCGTTTCGCCTCCGTATCAGAACAGGCTGAACTGGTCATCCTCTGGAATGCCCGTGAACAGGCCGTGTCTCGTTAATACATCGACAGCTCCCTTCCCGAGTCCCGTTCGTCTCCTGCAGTCGCTTACAGTCTCGAACGGTCTCTCTTCATATGCGGTTTCCAGAGCCTGCGCCGCCGCGGGTCCCATACCCGGGTAAGCCGCGTACGGAAGTATGACTTTCCCGTCTTCCACGCCGAATCTCAGGGCCTTTGAATAACCGAGACGGGCTTCCGTTAATGACAGCCCCCTCGCATACATCTCATAGGCCACCTCATATACCGTTAACAGATTCTTGTCTTTGTCTGTAGCTTTTCTTCCCTTCGCCGTTATTTCATCTATGGCGAGCAGACATTCCTCCTGTCCTTTAAGGATGGTTTCAGCGTCAAAATCAGAAAGAACACTCCCGAAGTAAGTCGCATAAAACTCGGCCGGATAATAAACCTTGAACCACGCGAGCCGGAATGACATCATCACATAAGCCACGGCGTGGGCGCGCGGAAACATATATTTTATTCTGGCGCAGGAATCAATGTACCACTGAGGGATACCGCGCCTCAGCATTTCTTCCTTATGCTCTTCGGTAAGTGTCAGATTCTTCTTCCGCACTTCCTCCATTATGAGAAAAGATGTCTCGTTCTCTATTCCGTGAAGGAGACAGAAATTCATGATATCGTCCCGCGTACTTATAACTTCTCTTATGGATGCGATCCCGTCTCTTATGTAATCCTGCGCGTTATTGAGCCAGACATCCGTACCGTGGGAAAGCCCCGCTATCCTGACGAGATCCTCAAATCTTTGAGGTCTGACATCGTCAAGCATCTTCCTCACGAACGCTGTTCCGAACTCGGGAACCGCGTACGAACCGTGTGTAAAGCGGTAATCGGGATCTTTAATATCGAGAGCCTCCGTACCGTTGAAAATCGAAAGAACCTTCTTGTCCGTAAGGTCGATTTTCAACGGATCGACGCCTGTCATATCCTGAAGCTGACGTATCATGGACGGGACATTATGCCCCAGCACGTCCAGTTTCAGCAGGTTCTGATCAATCTTATGATAATCGAAATGCGTTGTAATAAACTCCGCGTCTTTAGCATCCGCCGGATGCTGTACGGGCGTGAACTCCGTGATCTCATGATCCCCGGGTACTACGACGATCCCGCCGGGGTGCTGGCCTGTCGTTCTTCTGACGCCTGTTATTCCTTCAACGAGACGCTCCTCTTCATACTTATTTATATTGACGCCGTAATCCTCCTCATAATGTTTTACGAAGCCGAAAGCTGTTTTTTCCTTTATAGTCCCGACAGTCCCGGCTTTGAAGACGTTCTTTTCCCCGAAAATCGTCCCTACGTATTTCTGCGCACGTGACTGATACTCCGCGGCGAAATTAAGGTCGATATCCGGTTCTTTATTTCCTTTGAAACCCATGAATGTCGCAAACGGAATGTTGAAACCGTCCCTTTTCATGGGCGTACCGCAGTCCGGACAGTCCGCCGGCGGCATATCTATCCCGTTATCATACTCATTTTTGTCGCCCCAGATGAGTTTCCTGCATGAAGGACAAATGTAATGGGGCTCGAGCGGGTTGACCTCCGTAATTCCGGCCATCGTCGCAGCGAAAGAAGAGCCGACCGATCCCCTCGATCCCACGAGATAACCGTCTTCAAGACTTTTATTGACAAGCATCTGGGCGGATACATACATAACGGCGTAACCGTTTGAAATAATGGCATTAAGCTCGGTATCCAGCCTTTCTCTTATCTCACGGGGCAGAGGATCCCCGTATATTTCGTGCGCTTTTTTAAGACAGGTCTTCCTGAGTCTCTCTTCCGCCCCCTCAATCCTCGGGGGATACTTCCCTTTCGGGACGGGAACGATTCCTTCATCCACCCATGACGCCACCTTGTTCGGATACTCTATGACTACTCTTCGAGCCGCGTCATCGCCGAGGTACCGGAATTCTTCCATCATCTCGTCAGTAGTTCTCAAAAAGAGTCCGCCGGAGTTTTCCGTGTTTTTAAACCCCATCCCGTTCATAACGATATTTCTGTAAATATATGAACCGGACTCGTCATAATGCGCGTCCGTCGTCGCGCAGACAGGTTTTCCGAGTTTTTCACCCAGCGCGAGTATTTTCCTGTTATTCTCGCGAAGCTGCTCCTTGCTGTCATATTTCCCCGTATCTATCAGAAACTGATTGTTTACGAGAGGCTGTATCTCAAGATAATCGTAATAGGAAGCGATTTCCTCCAGTTTCTCCTCAGGCTCTCCGTTTTCAATCGCGCGGTACAGTTCTCCCGCTTCACAGGCCGAACCCGTGATAAGACCTTCCCGGTATTTATCGAGCAAACTTCTCGGTATCCTCGGCCTCTTGTAGAAATACTTCAGATGGGATATGGAAACAAGCATGTAAAGGTTTCTCAATCCCTCCTGCGTCCGGCAAAGGAGAATGATGTGGTTCGTTCCGCCTTTCTTATAATCCGATTCTTCGTCACCGGCGGCAGAATCAGCGTCGTCGTATAAATAGCCTTCCATGCCGTAGATTACTTTGACCGGAGTCCCTTTTTCCGCCAGCTTCTCCGCCTCCTCCGCGGCGTCCGGGAAGGCCTGCACCACTCCGTGATCGGTTATGGCGACGGCGGGCTGCCCCCACCGCGCGGCAAGATCGACTATCCGCTTCGGATCATTCAGTCCGTCAAGCGCGCTCATCTTTGTATGGCAGTGAAGTTCGACCCTCTTTCCGTCTTCGCAGATATCCTCCCTCTCGGAACTTTCTCCCGATTCGATATCCCGTACTATTATATTTATCTCATTATCAAAACGGCCGCGGCGGACTTCACCATGACAGATAAGGTAATCTCCCTCATTAAGAAGCGGATCAACTTTTGCAAACGTCTTCTCTTTAAGGAACACCAGTGCGCAAACTGTTGTCTTTCTGTCAGTAAGAAGAATCATTATCATGAAATTGCCGTTTTTTGTGATTCGGGTTTCCTTGCGGAAAACCGAACCTTCTACAACCACCTCGCCGCTGTTCTCACTGATATCAGAAAGAGAAACCGGATCACCTTCAAAAGGCTTCCCCAGTATTCTTTTTTTTCTCTTTTTTGATCTCCGGCCTCCGGTTTTATCCGTTTCTTTTGCCCGCCTTGCGGTACTCCCTGATTTTTCCGTCCTTCCTTCCGGGATTTCCTTATCTCCTGCCTTTGAACCGGCACTGTCCTTTCCTGTTTCAATGACGGAAATGCCGATTTCTTTCCCTTCTGACTTTAAACCGGCACTGTCCTTTCCTGCTTCAATGACGGAAATGCCGATTTCTTTCCCTTCTGACTCTGAACCTGAACCGTCACTTTTATCCTCTTTACCGGCGCTTTCGCGCGGCTGTATGTCTGTTTTCTCCGGGGAAACCTCTGAAGTGTAAGACAGCGTTTCTCCTTCGGAATCCCGGCTCTTCTTAACAGTCGTATCCCGACGCTTTGCCGGTGTCTCCGGATAATCCTTCCCGTTTTCCGTATAACGATATTCAAGCCTCACGCCGGTAACGCCGGGAACAGCGTCATATATATTTTTTCTTAATCTGTCTTCATCCTGAAAAGACATATAAATATCAGCGCCGGGAATCACAGTCAGAATACCGCTTCTCCTGTCAATATACGCATCCTCGAATCTGATCCCGTGATGTTCTCCTTTTGAACCCGGAAAAAAGTCACGGAAAAAATTATCAGCCATCAATCTCCACCCTGTACGATTCCGCAATCCGGCGGATTTACCTTTACGATACCGGATAATCTTCCCTAATCACGTCAACGAGCGCGTCGGCAAGTCCTGCCTCATCCGCAGTCAGTACCGGCTCGCCTTTTCTGATAATCACACCCTTTCCGAGTCCCCCGCACACACCGTAATCGGCCTCCTTAGCCTCTCCCGGACCGTTAACCGCGCATCCCATGACGGCAATCTTAAGGCCCCGGGGCAGGCCCCTTTCCTTCATCAGTCTATCTTCCACCTGCCTTACGAGCCCTTCAAGATCGATTCCGGTTCTCCCGCAGGTCGGGCAGGAGACTATATCGTAACACGGGGTTCTCAGTCCCGACGCCTCCAGCAGTTTCTTCGCGAATCTCACTTCCTCTTTCGGATCAGCGGTCAGAGAAACTCTTATAGTATTTCCTATGCCGGACAGAAGAAGCGCGCCTATCCCGACAGCCGATTTTATTCTTCCCCTTTCCGGCGTACCCGCTTCGGTGATACCTATATGAAAAGGATGATCTGTCTCCCGGGCGGCCGCAATGTGAGCGTCGTAATTCATTTTCACATCTGATGATTTCATCGAGATCACTATATCGTCAAATCCCATGTCCTCAATGAGGCGGACATTCCTGAGCGCGCTTTCCGCGAGAGCCGCGGCGGTTACCCTGCCGTACTTCGCGAGTATGTCTTTTTCCACGGAACCGGAATTGACACCGACCCTGACAGGTATGTGATGTGCTTTCGCGGAATCGACAATCATTCTGACGCGGTCCCGGTGCCCGATATTACCGGGGTTGATCCTCACCTTATCCGCGCCGGCCTCTATCGCTCCGAGCGCGAGTCTGTAATCGAAATGGATATCGGCAACGAGAGGCGTGTCCGTCCGCTCCCTTACTCTTCTGAATACGGAAAGTCCCTCTTCATCCGGTACCGCGAGTCTCACGATTTCGCAGCCCTCATCGGTAAGTTCCGATATCTGGCGGAGTATTCCCTCTTCATCACCCGAAGGCACATTGCACATTGACTGAATTGAAACCGGCGCATCCCCGCCGACCGGAACGTTCCTTACCATTACCTGCTTCGTCATTGTTCTCTCCGTCCCCGCTCTCATATCAGTAATTCCGTCCGGAATTTAACGGCGCGTTCTCCTCCGTTTTTCCGGCCGCGCGCGTCCTGCCGGCAAGCGAGCCGCGCGTGAATTACGGGATTTTCTCCCGGGCGCACGCGTGCCCGGTGTTCTTCCGGCGACCTGTCATTTCTGTATGAGTCTCAATATATCATTCCATGTAACGAACACCATCAGTCCGAGAAGAAACAGCAACCCTATACCGTTTACTATCGCCTCCGCGTGGTCTGACACGGCGCCTTTCGTTACCTTTCTGATGAGTATGAACAGTATTCTTCCTCCGTCGAGCGCGGGTATCGGAAGGAGATTCACCACGGCAAGGTTCATACTGATGAACGCAAGGAGATAGAAGAAACTGAAAGCGCCGGTTGATGCTGTCTCGTGAACGAGGGAAACTATGCCTACAGGTCCCGAAAGCTCACGCACGGACACAGCTCCGGAGAACAGACTTTTAAGCGCCCTGAACATTTCGCCTGCCATTCCCCAGGTTTCTTTTATTCCGATCCGCATTGCGGAAAAGGGCGAATGCGATACGGCAACCTCAATTCCGACTATGTATTTCCCGTCTTTTATCTCCGGAATCAGAGTAAATTCTTTTTCCTGTCCGTCCCTGCGGCAGGACATCTTAATTTCCTTTTGGCCCCCGCTCACTGCGGATATCAGATTGCTCCATGGTTCGCTTCTGTTTCCGTTAACTTCAGTTATTACATCTCCGGCTCTGATCCCCGCGCCGTAGGCCGGACTTTCCGGCTCAACCTTAACTATATTCTGCGTCGTATGCCCGTATACCGTGAATAATATCGTCACTACCAGAAAGCAGATCAGGACATTCATAAGCGCCCCGGACAAAAGGACCGCTATTCTCGCCCACGCGGGTTTCTTCAGAAACGACCTGTCGTCGTCAGTGTCCTCATCCTCGCCCTCCATGGCACAGAATCCGCCTACAGGAAAGAGCCTTACAGAATAAAGCGTTTCCTTCCCCTGTTTTTTCCATATTGCGGGACCCATGCCGAACGCGAACTCGTTCACCCTGATACCGACGGCCCTCGCGGCTATGAAATGTCCGAGTTCATGCGGAAATATAAGAAGAAGGAAAAGCAGCACGGCAAGGACTAATGTAAGCATGATATTTCCTCCTCCGTCCTTATCCTCGTCTCTCTGTCCAGTTCCACTATCTCATCAATATCCGGCTCGCCGCAAGTGAGCGGAATCATGCCGGTCATTTTTTCAACTCCCCGGGGGATATCATTAAACCCGATCCTCCTGTTAATGAAAGCTTCAACCAGAATTTCATTCGCGGCATTCATAACCACGGGCTGTCCCCGTCCTCTCCGTGAAGCCTCCACGGCAAGTTCAAGACACCTGAATGTTTCCCTGTCCGGTTCTTCAAACGTCAGATTGTTCGCGGGCGGTCTGAAAAAATCGATGCCGGGCAAATCCAGCGGCAGACGTTCGGGATAGCCGAGAGCGAAGTTTATCGGGATCCTCATGTCCGGCGTGCCCATTTCCGCTATGACGGCCTTGTCTTCAAACTCAACCGCGGAATGGATTATGCTCTGCGGATGTATGAGCACCTTTATGTCATCCGTATCAACCCCGAAAAGCCATTTCGCCTCTATCACCTCAAGTCCCTTGTTCATCATTGTAGCACTGTCTATGGTAATCTTAGGTCCCATAGACCAGTTGGGATGTTTCAGAGCCGCTTCGGGAGTCACAGTTTCCAGTTCGTTATATTTCATCCCTCTGAACGGGCCGCCTGACGCCGTAAGAAGAATTTTCCTGATCTTTCTGTTTCTGTTCCCTTCAAGTGACTGAAAGATCGCGCTGTGTTCACTGTCTACGGGAAGAAGTCTGACGCCGTTCTTACGGACTTCATCCATGATGACATGACCGTGAAACGAGTGTCTCCTTATTCGCGAGAGCTATGTCATGCCCTGCCCTGATCGCGTGATAAGTAGGGATAAGACCCCTCATTCCCGTGAGCGCGTTCACCAGAAGATCTGTGTCATATCCCGCTGCCCGTACCAGTCCCTCCTCGCCGGACATGAATTCCGTATCAGGAAATTCCCCGGAAAGCATCCTCCTGTCGGCGTCATCCGCGCATACCGCAAGCCGCGGGGAAAATTCGGCCAGTTCTTCTCTGAACTTTTTGATGTTTTTCCCGCAGGTAAGGACTACGACTTCAAATTTAGATCTCTTCCTGCGTATTATGTCAAGCGTCTGTGTCCCTATCGAACCCGTCGCGCCAAGAAGTGATATCCTTTTCTTTTCCCCGGATTCTTCCATAGTTACCTCTTTTCCGCGGGTTCTTCAAAATCCGGCGTGAAAATATTCAAGGACAATAACTATATAATAATATACGAACGGCGCCGTAAACAGCACACTGTCGAATCTGTCCATGATTCCGCCGTGACCCGGAATGAGATTTCCGTAATCCTTGATACCCATCTTCCTTTTATACGCGGACGCCGTAAGATCGCCGCACATGGAAACAGCCGCGCCGGCTAGTCCTATTATCAGGCAGCTGACAAGATATTCCCTGCAGAAAAGATAACCGAAGATAAGGCATAGAACAGCGCTTCCCGTTATACCTCCGACTGCTCCTTCAATCGTTTTTTTCGGGCTGAGGCGCGGGCACAGTTTATGCCTGCCGAGGAAATATCCGGTAAAATACGCGAATATATCCGATCCGAAAGCGGACAGGAGAACGAGCCACTTCATAACGGCGAATTTCCCCGTCTGTTCGATAAGTACAAAATGGAAAGAAAAGAAAATGATATATATAATGCCGATCATGGTCACCATAGCGTCAAACGGTGAATGTTTCCCGACGTCAAACATGATGAGAGAGCAGACCATGACGCAGGCCGCGATCCAGAACAGGATCAGAACATGCTCCTCCGGCCAAAGCCCGTGCAGCACATAAAGAGCGACGAGAAAAACAAATGCGACAGTATCGTTCGCGTTGACACCTATAGCCCGGAATCCTCCGTAAAATTCTCTCGTGCCTATAAACCCGATCAGAATACAAAGAGCCGCTGTCCACCAGCCCCCGAGCCGGATGAATATCAATAGCGGTACCATTACGATACCTGAAATGATCCTGGTTTTCATGATTGCTTCCTTTATTTTCTGCCGCCGAATCTGCGGTCGCGTTTCTGATATTCCTCCAGTAACTCTTCAAATACGGAGGGAGTGAAATCCGGCCACAGAACGTCAGTGAACACAAACTCGCTGTAAGCCGCCTGCCAGAGCATGAAATTAGAGAGCCTTTCCTCCCCGCTTGTCCTTATAATGAGGTCGGGGTCGGGCACATTCCCGTTTTCGTCACCGGTATACAGATACCGGCTGAAAGTCGCGTCATCGACCTGTCCTTCAAGCCCGCCCGCCAGTATATCTTCTCTGATACGGTTGACCGCCCGGATGATTTCAGCGCGGCTCCCGTAATTCAGGGCGATGTTAAACTGAAGACCCGTATTGCCTTCAGTTCTTTCCAGCGTTCTGTCCATGCTCTGTTTCGCCGCGGCAGGTATGATACTGTAGTCGCCCAGAGCCCTGACACGGACATTCTCACGGTAGAGTTCGTCCAGATCAAGATTCACGAATTTTACCAGAAGACTGAATATGCCCGATACCTCTTCACGGGAGCGTTTCCAGTTCTCAGTGGAAAAAGCGTATACGGTAAGATATTTGATACCGAGATGAGAAGATGCCCTCACGATTTCCTTCATCGCCTCCATACCCGCGTTGTGCCCCTGGAGGCGGCTGAGACCGCGTGCCTTTGCCCATCTTCCGTTTCCGTCCATTATTATCGCCACATGAACGGGCAGCTTTTCTTTGTCAAGCATAACTCACCCCTCAATTAAGACCCGGCATTCACGGGCGGAATCACCATCCGCACGCCTTATAAGGCGGCAGCAGGCAGGACGCCGCCGAAAGCAGGAACACCGCTTTTCCGCCTTTTAAGTTACGCCGCTCCGCCATCCTGCCCCGGTGCCGCGCCGTTAACTTCAGTTCCGCAAAAGAGGCCGCCGCCTTACACTTCAGGCCGACCGCCTCTCCGAATGAATCTATTAAGAAAATTTAAGAACCGGCTGAATGAATCTATACTTCCATAATCTCCCTGTCCTTTGCCGCAATTATCTCGTCTATTTCCTTAATTGCCTTATCGACCGACTTCTGAATATCCTCAAGGTTTTCTTTCAGATCATCCTCGGAAATCTCGCCCGCTTTTTCCTGTTTCTTCATTTCCTCGTTCGCTTCTCTTCTCAGGTTTCGAACGGCGACCTTCGCCTCCTCGCCCATCTTCTTTGTCTGCTTTGTGAGCTCTTTACGCCGCTCTTCCGTAAGCTGCGGAACTACGATGCGGATCACTTTTCCGTCATTAGACGGATTGAATCCGAGGTTGGCCGCGTTGATGGCATGCTCTATAACAGAAACGGTTTTCGGATCAAAAGGAATGACCACAAGCGTTCTCGGATCAGGCACCGAAATGTTCGCGAGACTCTTCAGCGGGGTCATTGTACCGTAATACTCAACACGCACACGGTCGAGAAGAGCCGCGTTCGCTCTCCCCGCGCGGACTGTGTTGAGATTCTCTTTTAAAACTTCTTTGCTTTTCAGGATCCGCTCATCCAGCGTTTTCTTCTGCGCCATAATTTCCCCTCCGTCATATATAAAATGTCAAAAAACATATTCCCCGGAGCCGATTTTTCATGCCTCGCTTCAACCGGTCATTTCCCGGTTCGTCCGGTCTAATCCTTCTTCATTCTGTCAGCGCGCCTCGCGGTATGAGTCTTCCCTCACTCTATAAGTGTACCGATCGGCTCTCCCAGAACCGCGCGTACCAGACTGTTTTCTTCAGCGAGGCCGAAAACCTGAATCCTCATCCTGTTCTCCATACATATCGTTGCCGCCGTAAGATCCATGACCTTAAGCTGTCTGTCAATGACATCCTTCATCGTCAGGTGACTGTACCTCTCAGCGGCCGGATCCTCCGCGGGATCAGCCGAATAGACAGCATCGATATTCTTGGCGAGAAGAATCATGTCCGCGCCGATATCCACTGCCCGCAGCGCGGCCGCGGTGTCCGTAGAAAAATGCGGTTCTCCTATGCCTCCACCAAATATGACAACATCTCCGTCCTCAAGCTCTTTCACGGCCTTTCGCCATATATAAGGCTCGGCCACTTCACGTATCACGAGGGATGTCTGTACCCTTGACTTTACTCCCGCGTTCGTAAGAGCGTCCTGAAGCGCGAGGGCGTTCATAATCGTGGCAAGCATCCCGATATAATCTCCGGTTTCTCTCGCCATGTTCGCGCTTGTCCGTCCGCGCCAGAAATTGCCGCCGCCCACAACAACAGCGGTCTGTACTCCCATCTGTACGAGTTCGCTGATTTCCCCCGCGACTCTTTCCGTCGTTTCACCGTCTATTCCCGTACTGTTCGGTCCCGCGAGAGCTTCACCGCTGAGTTTAAGAAGCACTCTTTTATATTTCGGTTTAAGAGCAGAATTCTCCTCCATACCGGTTCCTCTCTTCTGTAATCTGTCCGTTTTTTAACGTGTACCGACTTTCCGGATCGGGTTTCCGGCACCGGATTTATCATCGGGAATCATGGAAGCTCATCTTTCCGTCCTTTATACATCCGGTTATAAACATTCTGAAAACGAGTAAACGGATCACCGAATTTCAGTGAATGAAAAGTCGAAATTAAACGGGAAATCAGCCGGCAAGCTTCTTCTCCAGTTCTTCTATCTCCGGAATTACAAGATCTTCAACCGTCCCCCTGTCGCAGGAAGATGCGATACCGGCATCTATCGGAAGCCGCACGACTTCCGATATTCCGTATTTCAGTGCTTCCTCCTCCACATGGCTCTCCCCGAATATCTTATGAACGCTTCCGCAGTCAGGGCACTTGAAATATGACATATTCTCAACTATGCCAAGCACCGGGATGTCCATGAGCGCCGCCATTCTGACCGCCTTCTCCACAATCATTGAAACCATCTCCTGAGGTGACGTCACTATGATTACTCCGTCGACGGGAAGCTGCTGGAACACCGTCAGGGCTACATCACCAGTACCGGGAGGCATATCGAGATACATGATCTCCACATCGCCCCAGATCACATCCGACCAGAACTGCTGAATGACACCTCCGAGAATCGGTCCTCTCCAGATGACAGGCTCCCTCTCATCCTCCAGAAGAAGATTGGTGGACATAATCTCGATACCGCTTCCGGTCATTGTCGGTATGATTTCCCCGTCACCCGTTCCTCTCGCCATATCGTGGCATCCGAAAGCGTTCGGGATAGACGGACCGGTTATGTCGGCATCAAGCACCGCGGTCCTTCTTCCCGCTCTCGCGGAAGCGGAGGCAAGAAGCGCTGTCACTGAAGATTTTCCGACACCTCCCTTACCGCTTATAACCCCTATCACTTTACGGATATTGGAATCGGCGTTCATCGGGGCCTTCTCTATTCCCGTTCCCTTTCCGCCTTCGTATTCTTCACAGCCTTCACACGCTTCCCCGCAGGAAGAGCAGTCATGATCACAATCAGGCATTTATATTACCTCCGGTATCTGTTTTCTGAAATTTAATGTAACACCCTTGCCGTGATATTTTTCGCGGCGAAATCACTCTAACGGAGTGCCGTCCGGATGAAACAGCGGGAGTTCTTCGAGATAAATGATATCATCGCGTTTTGCGGCGTCCCCTTCCGCGAGCACACACATTTTCCCCGCTATAATCCCTCCGGCTTCCTGCACGAGCTTCTCAATGGAAAGTACGGATTCTCCGGTGCTGATGACATCATCCACGACGAGAACACGTTTCCCGTTCATATATTCCGCGTCGGCGCCGTCAATGCAAAGCGTCTGTACATGATCCGTAGTGATCGACTCCACCTGTGTGTAAACCACATCCTTCATGTACAGTTTCTTCTCTTTACGGCATACTATATATCTGACACCTCCGGCCTGCCTCGCCATCTCGAACGCGAGAGGAATGCCCTTGGACTCCGCGGTGACGATGAGGTCAAACTCCGGGGCCTTTTTCAATAGAGCTTCGGCAGACTTCACGGTTATCTCCACGTCGCCGAACATCACGAACCCGGCTATATACAGTTCATCATTGAGAGGACAGAGCGGAAGATCTCTGCTGAGTCCCTCTATCGTCATATTATAAAACATCTGATAAAACTCCCTCCGAGATCCGCGCTCAGGCGTTCGGCATCACGACAAGCTTCACGGCATATATCGCGAACAGAACGAACACGACCCACATAATGGGCTTTACATCTTTGATCTTTCCGGTGACGACCTTGAGAATCACCCATGCCAGCATTCCCCACATGATACCGTTCGCGATGGATGAAGTGAAAGGCATCATTATAATCGCAAGGAAGGCTCCGACAGCGTCCGCCGTGTCATGATCGAAATCGACTTTCCTGATGGAAGAAAGCATCAGAAGACCGACCCATACAAGAGCGGGAGTAGTGGCAAAACTCGGAATAGCGAGGAATATCGGTGACAGGAACAGCGCGAGCAGGAACAGAACTCCCGTAGTTATGGCCGTGAGACCTGTTCTGCCGCCGTTGGCAACGCCGGCCGAAGATTCCACAAAACTCGTGACGGTTGACGTTCCCGCGCAGGCGCCGACTATCGTCCCGACGGCATCGGCAAGGAGAGCGCCTTTCGCGTTTTCAAGCTTGCCGTCCTCGTTAATGAGATCGCCCTTCTGGGCGACGCCGATGAGAGTTCCCACTGTATCGAAGATGTCAACGAACAAGAATGAGAACACTATAACGGCGAAGTCAAGTATGTGTCCGCCCGCCCACGCGAAATCAAAATCAAACAGATGCTTGTCGACAGGGATAATGTCACCGAGGGCCATGGACGGGAAAAGCGAGTAGACACCCGCGTCCGGATCAACCTGATACCAGCCGACGACCTGCGCCAGCATGCCGAGCACCCATGTCGCGAGGATACCTATGAGTATATACCCGGGAACATGATAATGATACAGCACCGCTATTATGACAATACCGATAAGAGCGAGCGCCACCTGCGGCGAACTCAGAGGTCCGAAAGCTATCAGGTTGGACTCGTCCGCAACTACAACACCGGCGTTTTTCAGACCTATGATCGCTATGAAAAGTCCGATGCCTGCCGTAATGCCGTACTTCAGGTTCTCCGGTATGTCGTTCACCAGCATCTCACGGAAGTTGGTCACGGACAAAAGCACGAAGATGATTCCCTCTACCAGTACGGCCGTCAGAGCTATCCTCCACGGTTCGGAAACGCCCATTGCCGCGATGGAAGGCACTACCGTATAGGCGAAGTAGGCGTTAAGTCCCATGCCTGACGCGAGCGCTACCGGATAGTTGGCGAACAGCGCCATACAAACCGTCGCGATGCAGGCGGAAACACATGTCGCGGTGAAAACCGAGGCTCTGTCCATGCCCGCCGCAGAAAGAATATTGGGGTTAACGGCCAGGATGTAAACCATGGCCAGGAAGGTTGTGACACCGGACGAAATTTCAATACCTACCGATGTGCCGTGTTCCTTCAGCTTAAAAAATTTCTCCATTTCTCCACTCCACAAGTCACGAAAGAAAAAATAAGTACGGGGGTTATTCTACCTCATTTTTTATAAAAATAAAAGGCGGGAGAGGACATTACCGTCCTCACCCGCTGTTTTCGGAAATCCTTTCTCTTTCAGACAAGTTTGCTTCTGATAAGTTTCGCGAGGCGGCGAACGCCTTCCTCTATTCTGTCCGGGGTATTGGAGCCGAAACTGACGCGCATACAGTTTCTGCCCTCATCTCTGTCTGAAGCGAAGAAACCTTCCCCCGCTACAAAAGAGACTTTAACTTCAGGATTCTCTGTCGCTTCCGTAAGAAGCTCCGTTGTGTTGATGCCGCCCGGAAGCTCCACCCACGTGAACAGACCTCCGTCAGGGAAACTGTGTTTCGTGCCCTCCGGCATATAGCGGTCAAGACATTCCATCATGGCATCCCTTCTCACCCTGTATATATCACATAATTTTTTGTGATGCTCCGGATAGTATCCCCGCCTGAAAAATTCCGCGCACAGTATTTGCGGAAGCATCGAGGTATGAGAATTGGTAGCCGATTTCACTTCCGTGAAATGTCTGACGGTGTCAGGCTCCGCCACGACATAACCGAGACGGAGCCCCGGCGAAAATATCTTTGAAAAGCTGTTCGCCATGATCACGTTTCCTGTCCTGTCATAGTGTTTTATGGGCGGGAGATCTTCACCGCTGTACCTGATATCCCTGTACGGATCGTCCTCAAGTACCAGAACATCATATTTCTCCGCGAGTTCGGCGACCTTCTTTCTCCTTTCTTTAGAAAGTGTCCTTCCGCTCGGGTTCTGGAAAGTGGGGATGGTATAAATCATCTTCGGATGAAATTCTTTGATTTTTTCCTCAAGTTCATCAGTCAGCATTCCGTCGTCATCCATACCGACAGAAACGCATTTCGCGCCCACCATATCGAATATCTCCAGCGTATGAACAAACGTAGGCGCCTCCACGAGTATAATATCACCCGGATCGATATAAACCTGGCATATAAGGTAAAGCCCCTCTATGCCTCCGCCTGTCACCATCACACGGTCCGCATCACATTCAACGCCCTTAGGGGACAAAAGTTCGCTGCAGATAACCTCTCTCAGTTCTCTGACTCCGGCTACCGGTCCGTACTGGAGAGCCTCCACTCCGCGTCCGCCTGTTCTCAGGACATCATCGGCTATGTCCCGGACGATATCTATCGGAAGAGCCTCGGGCGCGGGCGCGCCTCCGCCGAAAGAGATGATATCCGGATCAGTCATTGACCCCAGAAGTTTCATGACTACATTCGCGTTAAAAGCCATCTTATCCATTCGTTTTGCGTATTTGATCATAGTTTCCACCTCTCAGACAAATATTAAACCGCTGCAGACAGATTCAGGCAGACCTTATAAAATTTTGATCCTCGGCCGCGTTTACCGAATCGGCCGAAATGACTGAATGACAGCCGCGAATTCAGATCCGGCCGGAATGTCAGACCGGCAGCCCTGCGTTAAAAATAACGTATCCTGTCCGTCAATATCGTCATAATGTTACCTTAAATGAAGTCTTTAGTAAAGAATATTCCGCTCATTTGTAATTTCTCCTTGTGATCTATACTGTTCAGAGGACAAGTGAACATAGTCAGTTGCGGGGATATGATGAACCTTCGCTTTGCCTGGGCTCTTACGCTAAAGCGATTTAAAAAGGCTCTGAGACCGATGATCTCAGAGCCATGGATTATGGTTGCGGAGGAAGGACTTGAACCTACGACCTCCGGGTTATGAGCCCGACGAGCTACCAACTGCTCTACTCCGCGATAACGTCCTGCCGAAGAATTGACATGAATGCCGGTGACCGGGGTCGAACCGGTATGGTCTGTACGACCGCAGGATTTTAAGTCCTGTGCGTCTGCCAATTCCGCCACACCGGCAGGTAGACATGGCTCCGAAGGTGGGACTCGAACCCACAACCTACCGGTTAACAGCCGGTTGCTCTACCATTGAGCTACTTCGGAACAGCGGTACGGCTCCTTCGGCCGACAGCGGTTTTTATGTTAACGCAAGTATGGCAAATTGTCAAGTTTTTTTGAGTTTACCGCCGGAATAAGTGTGAGCCGCGTATTCATGTAAATTTCAAATTTATTCCCCATAAACAGGAACAGCCGCGGTCCTGATGTTACTGTTCAGAGGGCAAGTGAACATAGGCAGCCGTCGGAGCGACGGCATAACACCGCTGCGGAAATTTTCCGCAGCTGAGCATGCAGTTTCACGAAGGAGTGAGGAAGTGAGCGGCAAGGCGCGGGGTTTAAGCGCAGCGGTTTAACCCCGCGCCC
>CAZTIY010000021.1:4718-16115 GCA_964613765.1 uncultured Eubacterium sp. | reverse complement strand
TAATGAGTACTGACAGGGGGCCTCTTTCCGGCATACGCGTGCTCGATCTGGGAAGACATGTGTCCTGCCCGATCTGTGCGCAGACTCTGGGGGATCTCGGAGCGGAAGTCATCAAGCTTGAAAAGACAGGGTTCGGCGACGACACGCGTCACAGCGGAAAATTCCTGGGTGAGCAGAGCATGTACTTCTGGTCGAACAACCGGAACAAGAAGAGCGTTTCGATCAACTTCCGCACGGATGCCGGGAAACGGGTTCTGAAGGAACTTATAGAGAAATCCGACGTAATCCTGGAGAATTTCCGTCCCGGAACCATGGAGAAAATGGGATTCGGCTGGGAAACAGTTCATAAGATAAATCCCGGGATAATAATGGGATCGATCAGCGGTTACGGGGCCGGAAGCCCTTATCAGAACAGACCCGGATTCGACTCAATGATCTCCGCCCAGTCCGGCATCATGGACATCAACCGCTCGGAATCGGACGGTCCTCAGATCACGGGCGGCATCTGGTTCATCGACATCCTCGCCGGGCTTTGGACCGCAATCGGCGTTCTCTCCGCTCTCCACAGGCGGGAGACGACAGGTGAGGGCGAGTATGTAGATACGGCCATGTATGACAGCGCTCTTTTCACGATAAACCAGCTTCTGCCGTACGCTGATAAAACAGGAGAAATATCAAGGTCCAGCCTCAGGAACGCCTACAACTGTCCGGCGGGACGTTTCCGCTCCAGGGACGGTTATGTGATCTGTCTCGCGGGGAGCGACGGTCTGTATCAGAGACTTCTTACCCTTACGGATGATCCTTACCTGCATCAGCCGGAGCTCGCGAAGCTGGAAAACCGCATGGCGCCTGAGAATCTTGACAGGATAAATGAACATGTCGAGAAGCTCATGATGACCAGGACAGGGGACGAATGGGACGAACTGTTTGATAAAACCGGGATCACAGGCGGCAAGATTAAAGATCTGAACGATGTTCTTAAGGATCCGGCCGCCCATTCCAGAAACGCCACTGTTCAGATGGAGGTTCCCGGGTACGGTCCGGTCTCATTCCCGGGGTTCCCGATCAGCATGTCCGGAGAAAAATTCGAATTTACGGCTCCGCCGGCGGAAGTCGGGATTGACACTGATGAAGTGCTGAGCGGCATTCTCGGAATGACTGAGGAGGAGATCGCGGAATATAAAGCGGAAGGGAATTAGGGAATTTTTTAGCGACTGCATACAATGCGCATAGAAGATGATGAATAAAGCCGCGGGGATTAGTAAAATCATTAATCCGCGGCAGTAAGGCCGGACAATATCGGATTCCGGGGCCGCGCAGGGCGTGCGCCGCGCCTTCGGAACCGGCCCGTGAACATGAACGGGCGCGCGGGCTGACCGCCCGGACGCTTTCACGGGTACAGAGTGCGGGCGGCGCATGTGAGGTATCGCGCCCGCGGAACCGGTTCTCGGATTTTGCCGGTCCGATCGCTTTCGGCGGGACGCCGCGTCGCGAGGAAAACTGTTCAGTTCAATATTTGTTTAATATAGGAGGGAAGGAAAATGGCAGAAGAAAATCTCGTATTATGTGAGAAAAAGGGTTATATCGGTTACATAATCCTTAACAGACCCGAAAAGATGAACGGGATCAATCGTGACACATACGCGGCTATAGCGGATGCCTGTGATTATTTTGAAGAGCAGGACGACATAAAAGTCGTGGTTATAAAGGGGGCCGGGAGATGCTTCTCCGCCGGATTCGACCTCAGCACGACCGCAGGTAAAGAGACGAACGTGACGCAGCGGCGCGCGTACGAGAAATACGGCAACAGGACCAGAAAAAAGATATGGGATATGACCAAGCCGACTATCGCGCAGGTACACAGCTACTGCTACGGAGGCGCGCATGACATCGCTCTCGCCTGCGACTTCTGCATCGTTTCCGACGACGCGTCCATGGGTGTGAACGAGATCCAGTTCGGACAGGGCGCGACATTCCTCGCCATGCCCTACATGATCAATCTCCGCAAAGCCCGCGAATATCTTCTCACCGGCAAGTTTTATGACGGGAAGACCGCGGTCGAGATCGGCATCGCCAATAAATGCGTGATCTGCGACCCGGAGAATAAATATGACGCGAAGACCCAGCCTGAGCTTAAGCATCAGGAGCTCGACCGGGCTGTCATTGAATTCGCTAAAGACCTCGCCAAAGTACCAAGGAACGCCATGGCTCTCCAGAAGCGCGCATTAAACCGCTGTGTTGAGGCTATGGGCTTCGCTTTAATGAGAGAAGAGTGGCTCGATACTCTCTGCCTCGGAATGTGCTGGGAAGACGAGGAAGTCACAGAGTTCAACAACAAGCTTCAGGAACTCGGCAGTCTCAAAAAAGCAAGGCAGTGGAGAGACGAGAAGTACTCGGACCTTTAATTTTTCACAGGAAAGGTCTGCGCGAAGAGTGTCGCGCGACGAATTACAATGGAATTTAAACTGATATAAAAGGCGCTCCGTCACGGAGCGCCTTTTGATACGCGAACTGAAGAGACAAAGGTGTGCGCGGTCACGCGCGGAGAGCCTTTAAGCGGGAAGCGGCGGCAGGTCAGTCTGCCTGAGCGGGTTCATCCCAGAGAAGGAGTCTGGTGCCGATGCCCTTTTCGACAGCTCTTTCATAGATATCGTGACCGAGTGCGACATCGAAAATGGCCATGCCGCTCGCGATGAAGCAGATGATCTGATCGTCGCTCTCGCGGCCGGCTTTCGTACCGTTTATGACTTCGCCTATATTTACGCTCTCGGGAGAATCGAGTGCCGGTTTCTTTCCTTCATCAATAAGGTGGAACACCGGGCCGCCGATGACTGTCTTGTAGAAGGCCTCCTTGTCGCCGGATATGACGGCGTCCTCTACATAAGCTTCGTGCAGTCTCCGGTTGTCCCAGACAATCTTCATGTTCATCCAGAACGCCTCGTCGCCGTTCAGCGGACCTGACGCGAGTACAGTGCAACCCGGCTTTATCCACTCGCTGTTAAAGATCAGGGGAACTGTACGGGAGGCCGCGACATTCAGAATGTCCGCCTGGCGCGCGGCCGTCTCAAGGTCGTTCTCGACAACGGCTTCGATTCCGTATGTTTCTTCGCAGTATTTCGCGAGAGCCGCGGCGCGGGGCTCGGAATGGTTGTGACAGACGACTTTCCTGAGGTTCGGCATTTCGCCGACGATGTTCTGCAGGCAGGATTTACCGATGGCGCCGCAGCCGATCAGCGTGAGGATTTCGGAATCTTTTCTCGCGAGGTGACGGACGGCGACCGCGGGGACCGCGCCTGTTCTTGCGGCTGAGATGAGGTTGCCGCTCATATAGGCAATCGGGGCTCCGGTATCCTTGTCGTTGAGCGTGGTCATGAGTATGCTTCGCGGAAGACCCTCAAATTTATTCATGGCGTTGGAGCCGTAGAATTTGCAGCCTGCCATCGCGAAACGCCCGCCTATGTATGCCGGCATGGCCACGAAGCGCCTGTCGGGGCCGTCTTTCGGCATGTTTTCAAATTCAGGCTCTTCCGGGAATGTAACATATATTCCGTGGCTGTTGTGGTTGGGTCCGCCCATTACATAGTCGCCCTTGTCGATCAAACGGAATACTTCTTCTGCGTTGTTCACACAGAGCCCGGTGTCAAAAACTCCCGCTTCAATCACATCGGGTTCCGACAGATAAAGAAATTCAATTCTCTTTCCCATGATAAACACCTCTTAATATATAAAAAAACAATAAACCTACAGATTAATGCAGGGCTTTATTCGTCGTAATAGTTTATAGCATCGTCCGCGAGACTGTCAAACATCTTCTGATATTCAGGCGGGAAAACTTGAGAAAAACCTGAGAACATTTGCCATGTGTGAACTGTAACGATGCTGATAAGGCTATGTATGGCCGGATGCTGGTACCGCTTGTTTGGGACCTGTCTGTCTGATAAAATTTATCCGCGGGCGGTGAAAATAGCGGCTTGCGGGAATCTGATATTGATAATCGGGCGACACGTCGGATTTCGTCGTTATTCGACCTTTTTCGCCGCGTATTGCCGACGCATTTTGCCGACGCATCTGCCGTCGTATTTTTGTCGTAGCGTTTTTTGTTCTTTTAGCCGGGAGGCCCGATTGTGAAAATAAAAAACAGATATGAACTTTTGCGGCGCGGTGACAGGGCGGGACGGGAACTCGCTCTGGATATCGCGGAAGAGACCCTGGAATCGCTTGACAGTTACCGGAGAATCAGATCCGTTTGCCGCATGGAAGGTTCCGAACTCGTTATAGGCGGGAAACGGTGGGATCTTTCCGAGAAGCGTAACGTATATCTCATCGGAGCCGGGAAAGCCTGCAACCAGATGGCGATGGCCGTAGACGAAATACTGGGCGGGTATCTGACAGAGGGAATCGCCATTGTAAAAATAAGCGAGCCGGAGGATCATTACAACAGGACCAGGGTCAGGACGGGCGGCCATCCCCTGCCGGACGAGGCGGGGTACTCCGCCTGTCAGGAAATTCTGGACATGGTCGACAGGGCGGGCCCTGACGATCTGTTTATAGTCGTGATAAGCGGGGGAAGTTCGGCGCTCATGAGTTGTCCTCTGCCGGGAATAAGTCTGCGGGATGAAATCGACGCGACAGACGTACTTCTGAAATCCGGCGCGTCCGTACTCGAGATAAATGCCGTGAGGCGGCATATCTCACAGCTTAACGGAGGTATGCTCGCGAAAAGAATCAGGGAGCGGGGCGCTGAGCTCATCGGTTTCGGAATAAGCGATGCCGTGGGGACCCCGGCGACAGGAGACATAAGCGTTCCGTACGGGGCTTACCGCGGAACGCCGATAGGGCCTGATCAGACGACACTTGAAGACGCCCGGAATGTAATAGAAAATTACTGTCTCGCGGACAGGCTCCCGCGTAATATTGTCGATCATATCATGAACGCGGGACCGGACGCCGAGACACCGAAAGCATTTCCGGAGAACACATATTATCTTCTGAACAGCCTTCCCGACGCTTGCCGCGAGGCAAAGGAATCAGCGAACAGACACGGTATTCCCGCTTACGTACTGACGACATCTCTTCAGGGCGAGGCGAAAGACGCCGGAACGGTTCTCGCGTCTATAGCAAAGGAAATACAGATTTCCGGCGAACCTTTCCGTCCGCCGTGCGTCATCATCTCATCCGGGGAAGTCACCGTAGGGATTCCTGACAGTTCGGTTATTGAGGGACACGGAGGTCCCGGTCTTGAGATGACTGCGGGCTTCGCGCTCGCGGCGGACGGCATTCCCGGGGCTGTTTTACTGTCGATCGATACTGAAGGGACGGACGGGACATCCCCGGCGGCAGGGGGTATCACGGATTCGCGGACGGCCGAAGCTGTTAAGGAATCCGGATTGTCTCTCCGGGCCGCCCTCAGGACGCATTCCTGCTACGAAGTCCTGTCTGAAGCGGGAAGTGCCGTTATGACCGGAAACACGGGCACCAACCTCTGCGATCTCAATATTCTGTATGTACCCGGAATGCCCGTATAACATGAGAATATTACGCCGGGCGGGAAAACCGGAATCACCGATCCCGGGGAAACCGGCAACAGGCGGGTATGACCGATATATGGCAGTTTTCGAAATAAAACAAAAGGAGAACGGGATTGAAAATCAGGGAAGTCAGGGCGAGACAGATCCTTGACTGTAAAGCGAGACCTCTCGTTGAGGCCGATGTGATTCTGGAGGACGGGACGGCCGGGCGCGGAGCCGCTCCCACGGGGAGTTCAGTCGGCATGTATGAATCTTTTGTCCTGCGAGACGGTGATCCCTGCGAATATAACGGACTGAGCGTACATAAAGCCGTTAAAAATGTGAATGAGATCATCGCTCCCGCTCTCGCCGGAGTTGAAATTACGGATCAGGCGAAAATCGACGGGATCATGACGGAGCTCGACGGAACCGCGGATAAGCGCGTTCTCGGCGGGAACGCGATATACTCCGTTTCGGTCGCGGCATTCAGAGCGGCGGCCGCGTCAGAGCGCGTTGAATTATATGAGTACATCGCGGGGAACGGTATCAGAACGTTGCCGGTCCCGTGCTTCAACGTGATAAACGGAGGCCTTAACGCCGGAGTGAGGCAGGCCTTCAACGAGTTCATCATAATGCCGTACGGGGCGGATGATATAGAGGATGCCGTGGAATCCGGAGTTCTGGTGTTTCAGAAACTCGGGGATGTTATCCGTGATTACACGGGGAGTGAACCTCTTGTAGGCGGTTCTTACGGCTGGTGCGCCCCGTCAGAGGACCCGGAGGTCTGTCTCCGCCTGATTCTGGAAGCCGCGGAAGGGGCCGGGCGCGCGGACACTGTCGGACTCTGTGTCGACGCGGCATCGAGCGGGATGTTTACCCCCGGCAAAGGTTATTATATGAACGGCCGGTTTCTTTCCGCGGAAGAGATGATTGCTTACGCGAAAGGTCTGACTGAAAAATACAACCTGGTTTTTATTGAGGATCTGCTGGACGAGAACGACTGGGATGGCTGGGAACTCGCGCATAAAGAAATCACAAAGACGCTTCTCATTGCCGATGATTTAACTGTCTCCGATCCCGCGCGGATAGAAAGAGCATGGAGAGCGGACGCTGTCGACGGATTTATACTTAAGCCGAATCAGGTCGGAACAATCACTGAAGCGATGCGGGCGCACAGGTTCGCGGAAGACCACGGGCTTCTTTCGATAACGTCCGGAAGGTCCGGCGGAGTGGTGGGCGATGTTGTAATGGATCTCGCCGTCGGTCTTCAGATACCGTTTATAAAGAACGGCTGCCCGAGGTCGGGCGAGAGAATAGACAAGCTGAATTTTCTGCTGCGTGCAAAGGATACGCATCCCGACTGTCGCATGGCGCAGATCGGACGATTTCTGAGGTTTTAACCGCGGCGACCTGACACCCGCCGCGCGGCCGGCGGTGACACGTACCGCCGCGGGTCTCTTAGTCTGTGCAGGCCGCAATCGTCGAAAAACGTCGTTTATTCCCGCGGCGGCCCGGCGGGCGCATTGTCCGGGTACAGCATTTTCCTTTTGCGCCGGCCGCATTTCTGTGGGCCTCAATCGTCGAAAAACGTCGTTTCTTTCCGCGGCGGTGTTATGCCGCCGCCCCGATGGCTGCCTGTGTTCACTCCCTCTGAACAGTAATTCCTCAACTTCCGCTCCCCAGTCCCGCTCCCCGGTCCGCTGGTACACTCGCCGCGCAGCGGATTTTTTTAATCTTATGGCGTCATTTTACGGTAACTGATATAATTATATTAACCGGCATGACCGGAGGATGTCTGTTAAGCGGTTTAAGCGGAAATTAACCGGGCGGTTTGCGTTGATCGAATTGACCGGATTAACCGTGTTAACCGGGCCGGTCGTGCTGACCGGATTGACCGGGTTAACCGGGCCGGTCGCGCTGACCGGATAAACGCGTTAGCCGGGCCGGTCGTGCTGACCGGATTCATCCGAAAGTTGAACTGACCGGCTGAACTGAACATTTTTAACATTTCAAGTTAAACATTTTAAATCAGCAGAAGGAGGAATTACCATGAAAATCGTATGTCTGGACGGCTATACGGAGAACCCGGGGGATCTCAGCTGGAGCGGAGTGGAAGCGCTGGGCGAACTCGTTATGTACGACCGCACGGATAAGGACGACACGCAGCTTATAATCGACCGCATAGGCGACGCTGAAGTCGTTATCACCAACAAGACGCCGATAACCCGTGAGATAATTGATGCCTGCCCCGGCGTAAAACTTGTAACATGCATAGCTACGGGCTATAACCAGGTCGATATAGCTTATTGCAAGGAAAAGGGCATCCCTGTATCCAATGTTCCGCGTTACGGGACATACGCCGTGAGCCAGTTCGCAATCGCTCTTCTCCTTGAAATCTGCCATCACATCGGACATCACGATGAGACCGTCCATGAGGGTAAATGGCAGAACTGCCCGGATTTCTGCTACTGGGACTATCCGCTGATCTGCCTTGAGGGTAAGACTTTCGGCACTATCGGTCTCGGCAACATCGGCATTCACACGGCAGAGACCGCAAAAGCCCTCGGCATGAGAGTGCTCGCCTATGATCCGTGGGAGACAGAGGCAGGCAGGAAAGTGGCGACTTATGTGGATCTCGACACTCTCTACGCGGAATGCGACGTCATCGTCATGCACATGCCGCTCCTTGACTTCAATGTCGGAATGATCAACAAGGACTCCATCGCGAAGATGAAGGACGGAGTGATTTTTATCAATGTCAGCAGAGGGCCTCAGGTAGTGGATCAGGATCTCGCGGACGCTCTTAATTCCGGAAAGGTCGCCGCTGCCGGACTCGACGTCGTCTCCACCGAGCCGATTAAAGGCGACAACCCGCTTCTGAAGGCGAAGAACTGCATCATCACCCCGCACATGGCATGGGGCGCCAAGGAGAGCCGTCAGAAGATCATGGATGTCTGCGTGAGCAACATTAAGTCATACATCGACGGCAATCCCGACAATGTCGTGAATAAATAAGACAGATCCGTAACTGCGGAAAAACCGGCGGCGGGCCGCTCCTTCACGGCATCATCATTTATTATAACGTTAAGTATGTTCAGGCTGAGGCCGGGGTGTGAGGTGTGGCCGGTTCTTCAAAACATTATAAAATAGCCTTGATAGCCAAGTATCCGAAGGTCGCGGAGCTTTTTTCCAAAGTCACAAAAGAATTGAATATCGAATCATATAACATATTCGCATCCTTAGAGGAAGCCGCGGAGGCCGCCCGGAAGATACGGGGAAAAGCGGACGCGATCCTGAGCCGCGGAGTGGCGGTAAATTACATAAAAGAAGTTGTAGACATACCCGTGGTTCAGGTACCGATAACTCCGTTTGATGTGATTCAGGTCGTTCACGGCCTGGATGACGGCGTGAAGGAAGTCGCTCTGATTAACGGTGATATAATCCCGGAGATAAGCGTAATAGAAGAGATGTACGGCATTAAAATCAGGCAGTACACTCTGGCGGGCCGCGAGGATATCATCCGGGCGGTGGTTGACGCGAAAGAGCGCGGCATAAGGCATGTTACAGGAGGGCAGGTGACCTGTAACTGTGCGGCCTCCCTGGGCTTGCGGGGCTATCTGAAAGGAGTTATATGCGCAGGGCATTCACAGCGCAAGCAGCCGCGCTTCCGGCCCGTTTGTCGCGATAAACTGCGCGACAATAGGAGAGAACCTTCTCGAGTCAGAGCTTTTCGGATATGAGGAGGGAGCCTTCACGGGCGCGGTAAAAGGCGGAAAGGCCGGTCTCTTTGAACTGGCTCACGGAGGGACCCTGTTTCTGGATGAAATCAGTGAAATCACCATGCCTGTGCAGACAAGCCTTTTGAGAGTGCTTCAGGAGAAGGAGATACGGAGGGTCGGCGGAAAGAGCAATATTCCCGTGGATGTCAGAGTCATAAGCGCGACAAACAAAGATTTGAAAAAACTGACTGAAGAGGGAAAGTTCAGAAATGATCTTTACTACCGGCTCAATGTGCTTAATATCTCTGTTCCGCCGCTCAGGGAGAGGCGTGGTGACATAGACCTGTTAAGCCGTCACTTCGCGGAAGAGATGAAAAGCGGGATTCCGGACAGGCTGATGGACCGCTGTATAAGTATTTTTGAGGAATACGACTGGCCGGGGAACATACGCGAACTGAGGAACATAATCGAAAGGCTCGCGGCGGTTTACCCGTATATAAAGGATGATTACACGGATGAACAGATCAGGAGACTTCTCGGAATGGACGCCGCGGTACAGCGGCAGAGCGGACCGCCGGATTTGAATACGGAAGGTGATTTAAGTGACATACTTCACCGGACAGAAATTAAGGTAATAGATCATTTCATGGATGTCATGGATAACGATCACGAGGCGGTGGCAGAAAGACTCGGCATCAGCAAGACTACGCTGTGGAGGAAGATGAAAGAAAGATAGTCAAAAATGAAACAGAAATTGCAATTTTGAAACGATATCGCGCCCCATTACACGACATCAGGCAGAATTCAAGGATTTTCCGGGTGAAAAATCCGGGGAGCAGGTGCTGTATCCGCGGCATAGCGGGTATGCCGGGGCGGGCCGAAGTCAAAAATACCGTGCATAAATACGGCATCTGCGCCTGAACAGTGTATTGCAACCGGTTCGAGTAAGGCAATTAAAAATTATTTGATAAAATAACGGCTTTTCCGGCCGTTTTTTATTTTTTGGCACATTTTATGCTTGTTATATGGATTAGAAAAATAACCGGCCGTAAGAACGTTTGATATCAGCGTTCAATCCCGGCATAATTACCGCTTTGTTTAATGTGAAAGGAGGCGCCGATGAAAAATGTACACGATTTCCCCGATTTAATCCCGGATGATCTTATGGCCCGTGTGCGGAAACTGGACCCGGATCTGTTATGCGACGGCATGAAGGACCTGGGAATACCGTCGGACGGCTGTATGGACGCCGGGATAAGGCCCGTAAACCCTGATCCTTCGGTGGTCATGGCCGGAACCGCGGTAACTGTCAGCACGGAGAACGGAGATATGCTTCCCGTAAGGGCTGCGACCTGCATAACCCCCCGCGACGGCTATGTGATGGTCATAGACGGGAAAGGTTTTAAGGAAAGAGCGTATCTCGGAGACATGATGATGGGCGACGCGATGGCCGCGGGTACGGTGGCGGTCGCCGCGAAACAGAAAAAACTGATTGATTACGTGAAAAAATATTATACAAGATTCTTCTACGGCAGAGGAATCGGATATTATATCGCCATGGAGGAAATATTAAAGAAAAATGATGTTCTGACAGGCACCGGTGAACACATCGCGACAGTCGGGGCCTGCGGGGCGCTCGGCTTAAGACTCGGCGCAGACGAAATCGCCGGAGTTCTGGAAAAAGGTATCTGCGACGTCACGGTCCCGGAAACATATGTGATTCAGCTTAAGGGCGCCTTTGAGAACCATACTTTCGCGAAGGATCTCGCCTTAAGCCTGATTAGCCGAAGAGAGACTTATCAGGGAAAGCTTGTTATTTTCAAGGATGATAATACCGGCATCACTTTTTCCGACAAGGTCACGGTATGCAATCTGTTAAGCGGCTCCGGAGTGTACAGTGTGATTTTCACTGACTGCGGGCTTTCCGCCGATGAGGTGATTCACCTTGATCAGGTTGAAAAGACTTCCGTACTTCCGGGCGGCTTCGACAGGACTGTTCCTTCGACTAAGGTGGACGGCGTGCGCGTGAATCAGGTGTTCCTGGGAGGATGCTGCGGAGGCGGCATAGAAACCATGCGCGAGATCGCGAAAGCGCTGGAGAATAAAAAGGTAAGCAGATATGTCAGGACTATTATCGCTCCCGCGACGTCCGGGGTTTATTCCATGATGAT
>CAZTIY010000021.1:0-4618 GCA_964613765.1 uncultured Eubacterium sp. | reverse complement strand
CTGGGCGATGATATCGATACAGACGTCATAATGATGACGAAGTATCTCGCCATACCGACACTGGAGGGAATGGTGAAACATCTTTTTGAGCCTCTTCGTCCGGAACTCGCGGGGCAGATAGAGCCCGGAGATATTATCGTAGCGGGCAAGAATTTCGGCTGCGGCTCATCCAGGGAAATGGCGGCGTCCGTGTTAAAGACGGCGGGTATCCGGTGTATAATCGCGAAGTCCTTCGCGAAAATATTCTTCAGAAACGCCATGAACAACGGACTCCTTTTGATTGAGTGCGGCGGTTTGTATGAAAACTGCAGCGAGGGCGACACGGTAACCGTCTGCATAAATGAGTATGTGGAGTGCGGAGGGAAGCGGTTCGACATCCCGAAGATCAGCGATGAAGTCTACAGGATCGTCTCGGATGACGGACTCGTAAACAGCATGAAGCATACGGAAAAGGCAGACATCACCGACGCGGGAAAGGCCGAGCCGTACAAAGGGGAATATCATCCCGGACATACGATGGCCGGGCAGATAATTATCAACAACACCGGCAGTGAATGCAAACCGGGTGATGTCGTTACCGTTAATGTCGACAGGGCGGTCCTGCATGATATATACGCGCCTTACATTTTTAACCGGTTCCGTGAAATGGGGTTCGAAAAGGTATATAATACAGAAAAATGCATCGTGATGCAGGATCACATGTTCCCGAACTATAACAAGGATGACCCGAGGTGCTTCCGTTACTGCAACCGTTTTAAGGACGAGTACGGAATCAGGTATGTCCACAGCGCCGACGGCATCTGCCATCAGATCGTCGCGGATGAGAAATACGCAGTTCCGGGGAGTATCGTATTCGGCACGGATTCACATACGACCACCTATGGCGCTTTCGGATCCTTCGCGACCGGCTGCGGATATACGGAGATGGCATCCATAATAGGAAGCGGTAAATTATGGATCCGTGTCCCGGCCGCGATAAAGGTGGTGCTTCGTGGGGAACTTCCCGCGGGCGTTTTCGCGAAAGACATTATCCTTCGCATTCTCGGAGACATAAAATCCGACGGAGCGATATACAAGTCGCTGGAGTTCTGCGGCGACGGGTCGAAGAAACTTTCCGTGGCGTCGAGGATGTGTATATGCAATATGGCGGTGGAATGCGGCGCGAAGGTCGCCATGTTTGAGGCGGACGAAGTGACCGCCGGATTCTTCGGCCTGGATTATGAGACGATAAGCTGGATCAGGACGGGTGAGGACAGTCTGTATGAGAAAGTTCTGGAATATGATCTGGGAAGTTTTGAACCGTATATAGCCTGTCCGCCGAAGGTCGATAATGTCCGCCCGCTCAGTGAAGTTGAGGGGACACCGGTTGACCAGGTGTTTTTCGGTTCCTGCACCAACGGGCGCCTTGAGGATCTTGCGGTCGCGGCCGGGATACTTAAGGGCAGGAAGATCGACCCTTATGTGAAGTTTATCGTGACGCCGGCCTCCGGGAAAGTTTATAAGGAGGCTCTCCGCCTCGGGTATATTAAGACCTTTGTTGATGCCGGGGCGATGGTGACACATCCGTACTGCTCATTATGCCAGGGCCGGAGCGCCGGACTCGTCAGCGACAGTGAAACCGTAGTCGGAACGCATAACAGGAATTTCCGCGGCAGGATGGGGGCCCCGACAGCGAGGACGTATCTCGCGAGTCCCGCGGTCGCGGCGGCCACCGCGCTTGAGGGCAGAATCACGAATCCCGGGAAGTACCTGTGAAATATAACCGCAGAGGACTGATTCAAAACGCGGGAGGTTCACGGATTCCGGAAAGTCTCTGTGACATAAAGCGAACCTGGTACAGCACTTTTTTAATACAGTCCGGGGTTATAACGAATTACAGGCAGGTTAAAAACCCGGAAAAGTATTTTTTGAACATCACCGGCGAAGTATATTTCGCCGGTGATAATAAATAACCGCCGTTGACGGTCTCCGTCTGCAAAGGCGGGGGTCAGTATTTTCAACATTTTTCAGGGAGGTAACGCGGATAATGAAAAAACTTGTTGAAATCAGATGGCACGGCCGCGGAGGCCAGGGAGCCAAGACAGCGGCGCTCCTTCTTGCCGATGTGGCGTTCAGTACCGGTATGTATGTCCAGGGATTCCCCGAGTACGGCCCGGAGCGCATGGGCGCGCCGATTACCGCCTACAACAGGCTGAGCGATCAGGAGGTCAGGGTGCATTCCAACATCTATTATCCTGATTATGTGGTTGTGGTCGACGAGACGCTTCTGGAATCTGTCGATGTCACCGCAGGGCTTAAGGAAGAGGGCGCTATTATCGTAAATACCGGGAAGTCACCGGATGAGATCAGACCTCTTCTCAAAGGCTATAAGGGCAGAGTAGTGACCGTTGACGCGAGAAAGATCTCGATGGCCACCATGGGAAAATATTTCCCGAATTCCCCGATGCTCGCCGCCGTCGTAAAGACAAGCGGCATAATGGACGAGCAGAAGTTCCTTGATGAAATGGAGGCTTCCTACAAACATAAATTCGCTCATAAGCCGGAAGTAATCGAGGGGAACATGAACGCTCTCAGGATGACATTCGCGGAGGTTAAGTGATGAAGACTGACATAACAAAGCAGGGTGAGAATGTAAAGTGGCAGGATCTTACGCCGGGATGCATAATCGACGGAGGAGGCACGGCCAGGGAATTCCATACGGGGGAATGGCGCGTCGACACACCCGTATTTATCGAAGAAAAATGTAAACAGTGTCTTATATGCGCACCCGTCTGCCCGGACAGTTCCATCCCGGTTGTAAACGGCAGGAGACTCGATTTTGACTACGACCACTGCAAAGGCTGCGGCATATGCGCCGCCGCGTGTCCTTTCGGTGCGATAGAAATGAAGAAGGGGGAATAATCAATGCCGAAAAAAGACAGACTTTCAGGGAATGAGGCCATCGCGACCGCGATGAGGCAGGTTCGCGCCGATGTCATGCCCGCGTATCCCATCACACCGTCGACCGAGCTTCCCCAGTACTTCTCAAGCTTTGTCGCGAACGGAAAGACGGATACCATATTCGTCCCGGTTGAATCGGAGCACAGCGCGATGAGCGCCTGCATAGGCTCTGAGGCGGCGGGCGCCAGAACAATGTCGGCGACCTCTTCCTGCGGACTCGCGTACATGTGGGAGGTCCTTTATGTAGCGGCCTCCGACAGACTGCCGATCGCGCTCGCTGTAGTGAACCGCGCGCTTTCCGGCCCCATCAACATCAACTGTGACCATTCCGACGCCATGGGCGCCCGCGACACAGGATGGATCCAGGTGTTCGCGGAAACCAACCAGGAGGCCTACGACAACTTTGTCCAGGCATACAGAATCGCCGAACATCCGGACGTGCGTCTTCCGATCATGATATGCCAGGACGGATTCATCACGTCCCACGGCGTGCAGAATATAGAACTTCTGGACGATGACGTCGTAGCGGAGTTCGTCGGTGAGTACAACCCGGTGAGTTATCTGCTGAATCCCGATCATTCCGAGGCGATAGGACCGTATTCCACGCCGCCTTACTATATGGAGGCGAAGCGCGCCCAGCTTGAAGCGATGAAGAACGCAAAGAAAGTTGCCGTCGAGGTGGGAAAAGAATTCGGCAGAATCTCCGGTCGCGAGTACGGGCTGTTTGAGGAATACAGGACGGAGGACGCTGATTACATCATGGTAATGATGGGTTCGGCCGCCGGCACGTGCAAGGACGCGATAGACGCTCTCCGCGAAAAGGGCGTTAAGGCGGGTCTCGTCAAGATCAGAATGTTCAGACCTTTCCCGTCGGAAGAGATAGCGGAAGCGCTTAAAGGCGCGAAAGTCATCGCCTGCATGGACAGGACGGAAAGTTTCAACTCATTCACCGGTCCTATCGGAGCGGATGTGAGGACGTCACTGTTCAACGCCGGCATGGCGCCTAAGGTGCTCAATTACGTGTACGGACTCGCGGGAAGAGATGTCACCGTGGAAAGCCTCACATCGGTGTTTGAAGATATGAAGAAAGTCGATGAGACGGGCGAGACCGGTGAGATTTACCGTTATCTGTCGCTGAGAGGATAGGAGGGTGACCATGGCATATAATTTCAAAGAGGTAATGAGCAAACCGGAACGCTTCTCTCCCGGTCACAGGATGTGCGCGGGCTGCGGCGCCCCTATCGCCGTCCGCAACGTACTGAGAGCGCTTAAAGAGGACGATAAGGCCGTAGTTACGGTCGCAACGAGCTGTCTGGAAGTTTCGACTTTCATGTACCCGTATACGTCATGGGAGGATTCTTTCATTCACAACGCGTTCGCGAACGCGGCCGCCACATGCAGCGGAGTGGAGACCGCCTACCGGGCCCTGAAGAAGAAGGGCAAGATAGACGACACATATAAATTCATAACGTTCGGCGGGGACGGCGGAACATACGACATCGGCTTCCAGTCGCTTTCCGGAGCGATGGAGCGCGGACACGACATGGTGTATGTATGCTATGACAACGGCGCATACATGAACACCGGCATTCAGAGGTCATCCGCTACTCCGCAGTTCGCGGACACGACGACCACACCCTCAGGAACCGAGTCCGTCGGCAAGGCGCAGTACAGGAAG
>CAZTIY010000020.1:15797-16209 GCA_964613765.1 uncultured Eubacterium sp. | reverse complement strand
GATGGTCCCGATATTGATATGAGGCTTCGTCCTTTCATATTTCTGTTTCGCCATAATTTTCCTCCTTTATTTTCCCGCGACCTCTTCGACAAGATTCTCCGGGAGTCTGTCGAAGTGGTCAAACTGCATTATGTATGTTCCCCGTCCCTGGGTTTTGGACCTGAGGTCTGTCGCGTAGCCGAACATACGGGCAAGCGGCACCATGGCCCTTATTTCCACAGAACCCTTGTCCATCGAGGAGCCCTCTATTTTGCTTCTCCTCCCGGCCAGGTCTCCTATGACTTCACCCATATATTCTTCCGGTACAGTGACCTCCACCTTGAAAACCGGCTCCAGAAGAACCGGATCAGCCTTCCTCGCGGCTTCCTTAAAAGCCATGGAAGCGGCGGTCTTAAAGGCCATCTCCGAAGAG
>CAZTIY010000020.1:4021-15787 GCA_964613765.1 uncultured Eubacterium sp. | reverse complement strand
GGTAGGAACCGTCATAAAGCTCCACGCCGACATCTACGACCTGGTACCCCGCGACGGGTCCGCTCTCCATCGCCTGCCTGATTCCCTCCTCAATGGCGGGAATATACTCCTTCGGTATAGCTCCGCCGGCTATGGAATTCACGAACTCAAAACCGGAACCGGGTTCCCTCGGATATACGCGGATCTTCACGTGCCCGTACTGACCGTGACCGCCGGTCTGTTTCGCGTACTTGTGATCGACTTCCGCCGTTTTCGTAATAGTCTCTTTATATGAGACAGTGGGTCTGCCGACGTTGGCCTCCACCTTGAACTCGCGCATCAGCCTGTCAACGATAATCTCCAGATGGAGCTCGCCCATTCCCGCGATGATCGTCTGTCCGGTGTCTCCGTTTGTATAGGTCTTGAATGTCGGATCTTCCTCCGCGAGTTTTCCGAGGGCGATCCCCATCTTCTCCTGACCGGCTCTGGTTCTGGGCTCGATCGCTATCTCTATTACAGGATCGGGGAAATCCATCGACTCCAGTACAACTTCGTGATCCTCGTCACAGAGAGTGTCTCCCGTCGTAGTGTTCCTGAGGCCGACAGCCGCCGCGATATCACCGGAATAAACCTTGTCTATGTCGGTCCGGTTGTTCGCGTGCATCTGCAGAATCCTGCCTATTCTTTCTTTTTGACCCTTAACGGTATTATAGACATAGGAACCGGATTCGAGCGTGCCCGAGTACACTCTGAAGAACGCGAGTTTACCGACATACGGGTCTGTCATGATCTTGAATGCGAGAGCGGCGAACGGTCCGTCGTCGTCAGCAGGTCTCGTGACCGTATCCCCCGTATCGGGGTCCGTGCCCTCTATCGGCCTGACATCAAGCGGCGAGGGCATATAGTCAACGATTCCGTCAAGAAGCATCTGGATACCTTTGTTCTTATACGCGGAACCGCACATGACGGGCACCATCTTATTGGCGATGCACTGTTTCCTGATTACGGCCCTTATCTCGTCCTCCGTGATTTCCTCACCCTCAAGATACTTCATCATGAGGTCTTCATCGCATTCCGCCACCGCCTCAAGAAGCCTGCCGCGCCATTCTTCCGCGTCCCCGCGCATGTCCGCCGGTATCGCCTCTTCATCGATCTCCGTCCCGAGAGCGTTCTCATAGACTTCCGCCTTCATGGTGATAAGGTCGATTATCCCCCTGAATTTTTCCTCCGCTCCTATCGGGAGCTGCACAGCTACGGGATTGGCCTTGAGACGGTCGCGGATCTGGTCTATGACTCCGTAAAAATCCGCGCCCATGACATCCATTTTGTTAATGAAGACCATCCGGGGAACACCGTACTTCTCCGCCTGGCGCCACACCGTCTCCGACTGGGGCTCTACTCCTCCCTTTGCCGCGAGAACCGTCACGGCGCCGTCGAGGACTCTCAGGGAGCGTTCCACTTCCACCGTGAAATCCACGTGACCGGGCGTGTCGATGATGTTGATACGATTGTCCTTCCAGTGGGCCGTAGTCGCGGCTGAGGTTATGGTGATCCCTTTCTCCTTCTCCTCATCCATCCAGTCCATCTGGGAAGCGCCGTCGTGCGTCTCTCCTATCTTATGCGTCTTGCCCGTGTAGAACAGGATCCGCTCAGTGACAGTGGTCTTGCCCGCGTCGATGTGCGCAATTATGCCTATATTTCTTGTTCTGTCTAACGGATATTCTCTACCGGCCATTTTTTCTCCTTTGTTATAAGTTATAATCTCCGGAAGCCTACCACCTGAAGTGGGCGAACGCCTTGTTGGCCTCGGCCTGTTTGTGTGTGTCTTCCTTCTTCTTTACTGTGGCGCCGGTGTTGTTCGCGGCATCCATGATTTCCTTCGCAAGACGTTCGGACATCGTCTTCTCGCCCCTCGCCCTCGTGTACTTCGTGAGCCACCTGAGAGCGAGCGCCTGCCTTCTTGCCGGGCGGACCTCAATCGGCACCTGATAGTTGGCGCCTCCTACACGTCTCGCCTTGACTTCCAGCGCGGGCATGATGTTGTTCATCGCTTTTTCGAAAACGTCGAGGGGCTCCTCTCCGGTCTTTTCCTTTATCTGGTCAAAGGCGCTGTAAACTATTTTCTGGGCAACGCTCTTCTTTCCGTCCAGCATGATACTGTTTATCAGTTTGGACACGACCACACTGCCGTAGACCGGATCGGGAAGCACTTCACGTTTCGGTGTTTTTCCTTTCCTTGGCACTTCTCTTCCTCCCTTACAAGGTGTATTGCACGGAATCTTCGCCGGAGGAGTTTCTTTCTCCGGTTACTCTGACCGGACCTGCAATCCGACCGGCCAGTTCGTTCGGGGGTACTCGACCGCGGGCCCCGGGGCTTTCTGCGTTCCGGGCGTCCGGGCCGCGGCGCTCAATATATTAGATATCCAATGCCTAACTATATCAAGAGCTCGATATTTCCCGATCAAATGCTTTAACAGGCGTTATCTCTTCTTGGGTCTCTTGGCGCCGTATTTGGAACGTGCCTTGCCCCTGTCGGCGACGCCGGCTGTGTCCAGTGTTCCTCTGATGATGTGATATCTCACACCCGGAAGATCCTTTACTCTTCCGCCGCGGATGAGGACAACGCTGTGCTCCTGGAGATTATGACCGATCCCCGGGATGTAAGCGGATACCTCGATACCGTTCGTCAGCCTGACCCTGGCGACCTTTCTGAGCGCGGAATTCGGCTTCTTCGGCGTTACCGTCTTCACGGAGGTGCATACACCTCTCTTCTGGGGGGAATCGTTGTCTACGAGCACTCTCCTGAGAGAGTTCATTCCCTTGCCCAGAGCGGGAGCGCCGGACTTCTTCACGCTGCTCTGCCGTCCGTCACGTACCAGCTGATTGATTGTAGGCATTAGTTTCTCCTTTCTTTGAAAAATTTTATTACATCATCCGTCTGCCGTGCCGTTAACGGACAAACGGCTGAAGTCATATAACGAGCCGGCCCGGAACTCACGGCCGTCTCAAAGGCCCGTCCGGTGCGGTTCCCGCATCTCTCCGGAACTCCGGGCCGGACGCCGGAATCCCGGTACGGCCCGAAAACCCGCGAAAGAATCCGGGTCTCAGCCGACACTGTCCGGGGCGTCCGTCAGGCCGTTCTCCGCTCCGGCGGCATCGCCTCCGGTTTCCGGAAAATACTCACTCTCAAAATCCGCTTCGTCTTTCACGAAGGAATCCGCGTCAGACTCTCCGGCGCCGCCGGCATCTCCGTAAAATCCCGGATCATAACCTGTGACAGATTCTGAGACATCTCCTGTGCTGCCGTATCCGCGGTCCTCATTATCCCTGTCGAACGAAGCCATATATGCTGCATTCTCGCCGTAGTCCACTTCCACGTCTCTGTATCGCTTCATTCCGGTTCCTGCCGGGATGAGTTTTCCTATTATTACATTCTCCTTGAGACCGCGGAGTCTGTCCGTCTTGCCCTTTATCGCCGCGTCCGTAAGCACCCTCGTCGTCTCCTGGAACGAGGCCGCCGACAGGAAAGAATCGGTGGCGAGTGAAGCCTTGGTTATTCCGAGCAGCATACGCTTGTAAACGGCGGGCTCACCGCCCTTCTCCTCTATTCTCCTGTTCTCATCGTCGATATCGGCGTAGCTGTACACACCGCCGGGCAGGAGATCCGTGGAACCCGGATCCTCTATCTTATATTTCGACAGCATCTGACTCACGATGATCTCTATGTGCTTGTCGTTAATATTGACGCCCTGGTTCCTGTAAACTCTCTGTCCTTCGCGAAGCAGATAGTCATACACGCCCTTTACGCCCTTCAGCTTGAAAATATCATGCGGATTGAGCGGCCCCGCCGTGATATTATTCCCCGCCTCCACAAAGTCACCGACATCCACCACAAGGCGGGCACCGTAGGGAACGTCGTAAGCCTTAATTTCACCGGGCATGCCGTCCTCAGTCACGGCTGCTATCCTGACTTCAGTCTTGTTATCCGCGGTCGACTGGATGCTCTGGACCACGCCGCTCTCTTCGCAGATCTCCGCGAGTCCCTTGGGCTTCCTTGCCTCAAACAGTTCCTCCACCCTCGGAAGACCCTGCGTGATGTCTGTTCCCGCTACGCCGCCCGTATGGAACGTGCGCATCGTGAGCTGCGTGCCGGGTTCTCCGATGGACTGCGCCGCTATGATTCCCACGGCTTCGCCCACCTTTACCGTTCCTCCCGTGGCGAGGTTCCTTCCGTAGCATTTCGCGCACACGCCGCTCCTGCTCCGGCACGTCATTACGGAACGTATCTTGACGGTCTCTATCCCGGCGTTTTCTATCATTTCCGCCGCCCTGTCGGAGATCTCCTCGTTCTTCGCAACTATAATCTCGCCGGTCGCGGGATCGGCCACATCCTCGACGGATGTCCTTCCGGCTATGCGCTCCCTGAGCGTCTCAAGGACTTCATTCTCATCCGTGAAAGCGCTCACTTCCACGCCGTCGTCAGTTCCGCAGTCATCCTCGCGTACTATCACATTATGGGAAACATCCACGAGGCGGCGTGTCAGATATCCGGAGTCCGCGGTGCGGAGAGCCGTGTCCGCGAGGCCCTTCCGGGCGCCGTTTGATGATATGAAATATTCAAGGATGTTCAGACCCTCACGGAAGTTCGCCTTAATGGGAATCTCGACCGTCTTCCCGGTCGCCGTTCCCATGAGGCCACGCATACCTCCGATCTGACCGATCTGGTTCTTGCTCCCTCTGGCTCCTGATGTCGCCATGATATAAAGATTGTTGTACGGTTCAAGCGAATCCATCAGGGCGTTCGCCACTACCTCCGTCGTATCGTTCCAGACTTTCTCCTGCCTGTCCCATCTTTCCGTATTGGACATAAGACCCATGCGGTAAGCGTTCTCATATTTATCGACTTCCTTCTGGGCCTCGTTTATAATCTCCCATTTATTGTCGGGGATCTTCATGTCGTCTATACCGATCGTCACGGCGGATTTCGTCGAATAACTGTACCCCATGGATTTGATATAGTCGAGCAGTTCTACCGTTCCCGCGTTCTCGTGCGCGCGGAAGCATTTATCTATGATTAGCTCAAGCTCTTTTTTGCCGCAGAGGAAATCAACCTCAAGTGAATACGGATCCTTTGTCCTGTCGACAAATCCGAGATCCTGCGGAATCCCCTGATTGTAAATGAATCTGCCCACGGTCGATTCCACAATCGCGCCGCGCCTGTCTTCTTTATCCTTGAAAACACGGACTTTCACTCTCGCGTGGATATCAAGAAGGCCGTCCTGGTAAGCCATCAGCATCTCGTCGATATCCGTGAATATCATGCCGTCGCCCTTCTGCCTGATCCTGAGATAGCCGCCCTCTTCATTGGCCTTCATCTTCTCCGGGTCTTTGAACTCGTCCATGGAATACTGAAGGACCTCCTCACCGTCTATGTACCGTTTCCTCGCGCAGTCACCGGGGTATGTCAGGTAGTACGCGCCCAGGATCATATCCTGTGTCGGCGTCGTAATGGGAGATCCGTCCTTCGGCGCAAGGATGTTGTTAACGGAGAGCATCAGAAATCTGGCCTCTGCCTGGGCTTCCACCGACAGGGGAACGTGAATTGCCATCTGGTCGCCGTCGAAGTCGGCGTTGAACGCCGTGCAGGCGAGCGGGTGCAGTTTGATGGCTTTACCCTCGACCAGCACGGGCTCAAAAGCCTGAATGCCGAGCCTGTGGAGCGTCGGGGCGCGGTTCAGCATGACCGGGTGCTCTTTGATAACACTCTCCAGCACTCCCCATACTTTGTCATCGCCCTTTTCGACCATCCTTTTCGCGCCCTTGATGTTATGGGCCGTCTCAGGCTCCTTCTCAACGAGCTCCTTCATTATGAACGGCTTGAAAAGCTCCAGCGCCATCGTCTTGGGAACGCCGCACTGGTAGAATTTAAGCTCGGGCCCCACGACGATGACGGAACGCCCGGAATAGTCGACACGCTTTCCGAGAAGGTTCTGACGGAACCTCCCCTGTTTTCCCTTCAGCATGTCGGAAAGCGACTTGAGAGCGCGGCCGCCGGGACCTGTTACGGCCCTTCCCCTGCGGCCGTTGTCTATAAGCGAGTCCACGGCCTCCTGAAGCATTCTCTTCTCATTACGCACGATGATGTCGGGCGCACCGAGTTCAAGCAGCCTCTTCAGTCTGTTGTTTCTGTTAATGACCCTTCTGTAAAGATCGTTAAGATCGGATGTCGCGAAGCGTCCACCGTCCAGCTGGACCATAGGCCGCAGATCGGGAGGAATCACCGGAACGACTTCAAGTATCATCCACTCCGGGCGGTTCCCCGATATCCTCAGCGCCTCGACGACTTCCAGACGGCGGATGATCTTCACCTTTTTCTGACCGGTGGCGTTCTTCAGCTGCTCCCGCAGATCCTGAGACATCTCTTCAAGATCTATTTTCGCCAAAAGCTCCCTGATCGCCTCGGCTCCCATGGCCGCCCGGAAGCAGTTACCGATCTCGTCCTTAAGGTCGCGGTATTCCTGCTCACTCAGTATCTGCTTCTCGACGAGGTTGGTGACCTCGGGATCGCCGGGGTCAAGAACAATATATGACGCGAAGTACAGAACTCTCTCAAGATCCCTCGGCGTTATTCCGAGAATGAGGCCCATTCTCGACGGAATACCCTTAAAATACCAGATATGGGACACGGGAGAAGCCAGCTCTATATGACCCATCCTCTCTCTTCTTACTTTCGCCTTGGTTACTTCAACTCCGCAGCGGTCGCAGATGATCCCTTTATACCGGATCCTTTTATACTTTCCGCAGTGGCACTCCCAGTCCTTTATCGGCCCGAAAATGCGCTCGCAGAAGAGTCCGTCCCTCTCCGGCTTGAGCGTCCTGTAATTGATGGTCTCGGGCTTCGTCACTTCGCCGTGCGACCATTCACGGATTTTTTCGGTGGAAGCGAGCTTGATCTGGAGCGATTCGAATGTATTGGATTCTATGTAAGCATTGCTGTTCTTTGCCATATCACAGCACCCCTTTCCTAATCGTCCACGCCGGAATCTTCGTCCGGGCCGAACATGCCCTCAACGCTGTTCCCGTCCCCGTCAAAAAATCCTGCGCCGCCGAACGCGTCCGCCTCAGATCCTTCTTCATCTGAATCATCCGAATCGTCGTAATCATCGAACGCGCTTCCCGCGCCCGGGCCGTAAGAATCATAATCGCCGTCTCCGCCGCCGGGTCTCTCCTCTGTGTATCCGCTCTCCATGAGTTCACTTTCGTCACGGGAATTCATGCGTATCATGCTGTCTATGCCGGACGGGATATCGGAGTCCACCATTTCCTTAAGCTCGATCTCCTGATTGTCGGCATCGAGGACCTTCACGTCGAGAGCGAGACTCTGGAGTTCCTTTATCAGAACCTTGAATGATTCCGGTATGCCGGGCTCGGGTATGTTCTGCCCTTTAACGATAGCTTCATATGTCTTGACACGTCCCACGATATCATCGGACTTCACCGTCAGGATCTCCTGGAGCGTATACGCGGCCCCGTACGCCTCAAGCGCCCAGACCTCCATCTCGCCGAATCTCTGGCCGCCGAACTGGGCCTTGCCGCCGAGCGGCTGCTGTGTCACGAGTGAGTACGGACCGGTGCTCCTCGCGTGAATCTTATCGTCGACCAGATGGTGAAGCTTCAGCATATACATATATCCGACAGTGACCGGCCTGCTGAAATACTCGCCGGTTCTTCCGTCCCGCAGTCTCAGCTTCCCGCTTTCAGGATATCCGCAGTCGACAAGGAGCTTTCTGATGTCTTTTTCCGTGGCCCCGTCGAAAACGGGTGTGGCTATGTACCAGCCCTTTGTCTTGGCGGCAAGACCGAGGTGGACTTCAAGCACCTGCCCCACGTTCATTCTGGACGGAACGCCCAGAGGATTGAGCATTATCTGAAGCGGCTGTCCGTTCTCAAGGAACGGCATATCCTCTTCGGGAAGGATTCGGGACACAACGCCCTTGTTCCCGTGGCGCCCCGCCATCTTGTCCCCTACCTGTATCTTTCTCTTTGTCGCGATGTAGCAGCGGACAAGCTTGTTCACGCCGGGCGAAAGTTCGTCGCCGTTAGCTCTCGTGAAAACCCTGACCTCAACCACGATGCCGGTCTCGCCGTGCGGGACACGAAGAGACGTATCTCTCACTTCTCTCGCCTTTTCGCCGAAAATCGCCCTGAGCAGGCGCTCCTCGGAACTGAGATCGTTCTCGCCCTTCGGCGTGACCTTTCCGACCAGTATGTCTGTCGATGTCACCTCCGCCCCTACGCGGATGATGCCGTCCTCATCGAGGTCTTTAAGCGCGTCGGCGCCGACGGTCGGGATATCTCTCGTGATCTCTTCCGGTCCGAGCTTTGTGTCTCTCGCCTCAGCTTCATATTCCACGATGTGGATGGAAGTGAGAACGTCGTTCATTATCATTTTTTCATTGAGAATGACCGCGTCCTCGTAGTTGTAACCTTCCCATGTCATGAAACCGACGAGAAGGTTCTTCCCGAGCGAGATCTCGCCCATATCGGTGGACGGTCCGTCGGCGATAACCTCTCCCTCTTCAACATGCTCCCCGTGTGACACGATAGGTCTCTGGTTGATGCAGGTCCCCTGATTGGAGCGTTTGAACTTGAGGAGCGTGTACTCATCCTGACCGCCGTCCTCGTCCCTTGTTATTACTATGTTCTCCGCGTCGACAAAGTCGACCGTGCCTGAATGTTTCGCCAGGATCACGACGCCGGAGTCACGCGCCGCCTTGTACTCCATGCCCGTTCCGACGAAAGGCGCTTCCGTCACAAGGAGCGGCACAGCCTGACGCTGCATGTTGGAGCCCATGAGGGCGCGGTTCGCGTCATCGTTCTCAAGGAAAGGTATCATGGCGGACGCCACCGAAACGACCTGCTTCGGGGAAACATCCATCATGTCGATTTCTTCCTTGTTAAACATGGCGATTTCGCCGCCGACGCCTCTCGCGGCGACTTTATCATTAAGGAAGTGACCCTCTTCATCGAGCGGCTCGTTAGCCTGGGCGATAATGAGAAGCTCCTCCTCATCCGCCGCGACATAACGCACTTCCTTAGTTACTATTCCCTTTTCCTTGTCTACAATACGATACGGAGTTTCAATAAATCCGTATTTATTGATCACCCCGTAGGTGGTCAGCGAACCGATAAGACCGATGATCGGACCTTCAGGCGTCTCAATAGGACACATCCTCCCGTAGTGGGAGTGGTGAATGTCTCTTACCTCGAAACCGGCGCGCTCCCTGGAGAGTCCGCCCGGACCGAGAGCGGAAAGACGCCGCTTATGCGTGAGTTCGGACAGAGGATTGTTCTGGTCCATGAACTGGGAAAGCTGCGAGGAACCGAAGAATTCCTTCACGGCGGCCGTAACGGGCCTGATGTTTATGAGCTGCTGCGGCGTGGTCGCCTCCAGATCCTGGATTGTCATGCGCTCACGCACGGCACGCTCCATACGGGCGAGCCCTATTCTGAACTGGTTCTGGAGAAGCTCGCCGACGCTTCTCAGCCTGCGGTTTCCCAGATGGTCGATATCGTCGATACTGCCGACGCCGTAATTAAGATTCAGTATGTAGCTTACCGACGCCACGACATCGGCTTCGATTATGTGTTTAGGATAGAGTTCGTCCTTGTTTTTCACGATCTCCTTACGGAGCTCCTCATCGGAAAGATCCATATCGAGGATACGCATGAGAGCGGGATAGTATACCCTGTTCTCCGGTATCTTAAGCGGCGTCACATCGACGTCCCTTCCCTCAAGAAAATCGTAGATGGGAACAAAATTATTCCCGATTACCTTCGTTTCAACGGCCTCGTTCTGCGGGCTCTGAACCGTGACACTGTAAACACCCGAATCCTCTATCTTATGAGCGAGTTTGCGGGAGATAAGCTGCCCCTTCTCCGCGAGAATCTCTCCCGTTCCGGGGTCCACGACATCCTCCGCGGCGACAGTGTCTACGAGTCTGTCGGAAAGACCCAGCTTCTTATTATATTTATACCTTCCGACATGAGAAATGTCGTAACGCCTCGCGTCAAAAAACAGCGAGTTAAGAAGCGATCTCGCGCTGTCCAGTGTCGGCGGCTCTCCCGGTCTCAGTTTTTTATATATCTCTTTCAGCGCAGACTCCCGGTCCGTTGTCGGATCCTTCTCAAGCGTCTTAATAAGCCGCTCGTCCATGCCGAACGTGTTCAGGATCTCTTCATTGGTCTCCATACCGAGCGCGCGCAGAAGTATGGTCAAAGGCTGCTTCCGGGTGCGGTCGATCCTGACCGAGATTATCTCGTTGGAATCCGTCTCGTACTCAATCCACGCGCCCCTTGTCGGAATAATCTGCGATGAAAAGAGCTTTCTGTTGGATTTATCCGTTTCCACGCCGAAATAGGGCCCGGGCGATCTCACGAGCTGCGTCACGATAACCCTTTCGGCCCCGTTATATATGAAAGTCCCCTGCTCTGTCATGAGCGGGAAATCTCCCATGAAAACTTCCTGCTCCTTCATTTCCTTCGTCTCGTTGTTCACGAGGCGTACGCGGACCTTAAGCGGAGCTGCATAGGTCACGTCGCGTTCCTTACACTCCTCCTGACTGTACTTGGGAGGCTCGCTCAGGGAGTAATCAAGAAATTCAAGGCTTAAATTACCGGCATAGTCCTTAATCGGCGATACATCCTTAAATACTTCATCCAGTCCCTCCTCAAGAAACCAGCGGTAGGAACGGGTCTGAATGTCGATAAGATTAGGCATCGGCAGAACTTCATTGATCTTTCCGAATGATATACGTTCTTTCCTGCCTACGCTTATTTTCTTCAGCATCGTCATCACTCCTTAAATTCGCTTACCTTAACGCGCTCGCACGGCAAATTAGTATTATATACCTTGCAATGGAACAGTACAAGCGAAATCAGGCGGCGAAAACAAAAAAAATGTGCGTCCGCACCGGACGGTTTTCGTCGAAAAACGCCGCGTCGAAAAACGGCGAAAAACGTCGATCGAAAAAGAATCCGGGACCCGGCCGGCTGATAATGTCCGGTCGGGTTCCGGTTCTTGAACATTCCGTATATTTCCGTGTCGCGGAGACGGCCTATTTCAGTTCGATCGTGGCGCCGACTTCCTCGAGTTTCGCCTTGATGGAATCCGCCTCTTCCTTCTCCACATTCTCCTTGACATTGGCCGGGGCTCCGTCCACGAGAGCCTTGGCGTCCTTGAGTCCGAGTCCGGTGATCTCTCTTACGACCTTGATGACCTTGATCTTCTGGTCGCCGATCTCTTTCAGAACAACCGTGAATTCTGTCTGCTCTTCAGCCTCGGCCGCCGCGCCCGCGCCGGCACCGGGCACTACCGCGACAGCCGCAGCCGCGGAAACGCCGAATTCTTCCTCACAGGCTTTAACAAGTTCGTTGAGCTCAAGTACCGTCATACCCTTAAGAGCCTCGATGATCTGATCTTTATCCATGTCTTATTCCTTTCTCTGATTATATCTGTTTATACCTGCTTGTATTTACGACAGGGATTTCTCAATGTTTCTCATCACTCCGCCGGCTTTCCGCCCGGCGCGTGCGGTTGGTTTCTCCCCGCCGTTCCTTAAATCTTTATGTCCGGTCAGATCCCGGGCACACACCTGCAGCACACTCTATACGATCCGTAATTCTGTGCCGCCGCCCGGCGCCGCATCTTTACGCGCGGCGGGATCACTGCTCCGACGTTTCTGCCGGTTCTTCCGGGGCGGCTTCTGTTACCGCTTCGGGAGCGGC
>CAZTIY010000020.1:0-3921 GCA_964613765.1 uncultured Eubacterium sp. | reverse complement strand
CCGCTTCGGGAGCGGCTCCGGTCGTTTCTTCAGGCGCTGTTCCGGCTGCCGCTTCGGGAGCGGACTCGGCAGTTTCTTCAGGCGCTGTTCCGGCCGCCGCTTCGGGAGCGGCTCCGGCAGTTTCTTCAGACGCTGCTCCGGTCGCCGGTTCGGGAGCGGCCTCAGACGTTTCCTTCGTCCCAGCTCCGGTTACCGCTTCGGGAGCGGCTTCAGGCTCCTTCGGATATCCGCCTTTATCGGCAAGGGCGGAAACGACACGCGCGAAAGAAGCGACCGGTGACATGATACTTCCGAGGAATCTCGCGAGGAGTTCGTCCCTCGACGGGATATCCGCAATCTGATCTATACCCGCCGCGTCATAATACGCGCCTTCCACGATGCCGCCTTTGAAGGACATTTTATTGAATTTTCTGATTTCGCCCTTCAGTATTCTTGCAGGGGCAGTAGCATCTGTTTTGCTGATGGCGACGGCGCTCGGTCCGGACATAATATCCGCCAGAGGAGCGAACTCCGTGTCCTCGACGGCCCTCTTGAAAAGCGTGTTCTTATACACTTTATAGTCCACGCCTGCCGTGCGAAGTGTATTCCTCATGTCGTTCGCTTCTTCCACGGTCGTACCCATGTAGTCTATTACGACACAGGAATTCGCGCCGTCAAGTTTACCTCTGATCTCATCGATCACTGCCTGCTTCTGCATTCTTGCTTCTTCAGACATCTGTTCTCCTTTCCGGGGACGGGCTTTCGCCCCTCCCGCGAATGTTCACGGTACTCCATATCGAAAAGGCCCCGCAAAAAACGGGGCCGACAATCCTATATATCGTACCTCGGCGGGATATTGAGCTTTCGCACCCGCTGTCTGCGGTGAATTATTTTCTTTTTAATTTTCAGAACAATCTTCGGGACATTCTCCCTGTATAACGTCAGGCTCCGCCGGGAATCCTCATTCCGCCGGAATCACGGTTCCTGCGGCCGCGGCCTCCCGGAGATTTACCGTTTCCCGGCCGTTCAGCCTACCAGAGCCGGGTTCACCTTAACGCCGGGGCTCATCGTTCCCGAAACCGTCACGCTCTTAAGATACTGGCCCTTCGCCGCGGCGGGCTTCGCCTTTATGATGGCGTTCATCACAACGTTGAAGTTCTGCTCCAGTTTCTCAGGTCCGAACGATTTCTTCCCGATGACGGTATGGATGATGTTCTGTTTATCCAGACGGTACTCGACTTTACCGGCTTTAATATCGGCAAGAGCCTTCTCAAGCTCCATCGTGACCGTTCCGGATTTCGGGTTCGGCATCAGGCCCTTGGGGCCGAGAAGACGTCCGAGGCGGCCGACAACCCCCATCATATCGGGCGTGGCGACGACAACGTCATAATCGAACCAGTTCTCTTTGCGGATCTTCTCCGCCAGTTCTTCAGCGCCTACATAATCGGCCCCGGCCCTCTCGGCTTCCTCTGCCTTAGGACCCCTGGCGAATACGAGAACGCGGACTTCTTTGCCCGTTCCGTTCGGAAGCACAACGGCGCCTCTCACCTGCTGGTCGGCGTGACGTCCGTCAACGCCGAGACGAACGTGAAGTTCCACTGTTTCGTCGAATTTCGCCGTGCCGAGTTCAGTTACGAGTTTCATCGCCTCCTGAACGTCATACAGGTTGGATTTATCGTACTTCTTTAACGTTTCCTGATAATTTTTTCCTCTCTTAGGCATTATTCCTCCTCGTGGTTCCTGCGGACGTCAGACAGCGTCCTCCCACGGCATTAACCTTCTACTACGATGCCCATGCTGCGCGCGGTTCCCTTTATCATTTCGACCGCGGCCTCCACGGTATTGGCATTAAGATCCGGCATCTTCAGCTCCGCGATTTCGCGAACCTGATTCTGCGTAATGGTCGCGACCTTGCGTCTGTTGGGTTCGCCGGAAGCTGTCTCTATGCCTGCCGCCTTCTTCAGAAGAACGGCAGCGGGCGGTGTCTTTGTCACGAATGTGAACGATCTGTCCGCATATACCGTGATCACTACAGGGATAATCATTCCCTGCTGATCCTGCGTCTTTGCGTTGAACTGCTTGCAGAACTCCATGATGTTCACGCCGTGCTGTCCGAGCGCCGGTCCTACAGGGGGAGCCGGGTTTGCCGCGCCTGCCGGGATCTGCAGCTTGATATAGCCCTGAACCTTTTTCGCCATATTTCTCCTCCTTTCTATTGTAATTTATCAACCTGGCCGAATCCCAGTTCGACCGGTGTATCTCTGCCGAACACAGAAATCTTCACCCACAGCACCTGCTTGTCGGGGTTTATCTCAAGCACTTCGCCCATGAAACTCTCGAAAGGCCCGCTGATCACACGCACCGTGTCTCCGATTCTGACGTCCAGATCGATATCCGTCTTTTCTATGCCCATTCTGGCGGCTTCTTCCATGGTAAGGGGAACAGGTTCGGAACCGTGTCCGACGAATCCCGTGACACCCTGCGTATTCCTGACGAGATACCAGGTCTCGTTAGTGACCACCATCTTGATAATCACATATCCCGGGAACATCTTACGCGTGCTTATCCTGCGCTGACCGTCCCTCATCTCCACAACGTCCTCCGTCGGGACGACTATGCTCAGAATGAGATCCTGCAGGCCTCTGTTCTCAACCATCTTCTCGATGTTGGCCTTGACCTTGTTCTCATGACCGGAATAAGTGTGGACAACATACCATCTCGCTTTCCCGTCACCCCGAAGGCCTTCCCCTTCCAGCGGCGAAAAAACATTGGTTCTCGTTCCTTTACGCTCCGCGGTTTCTTCTGTTTTCCCTTCCTCTGTTTTCTCTTCCTCTGTAACCGTTTCTTCAGTCATCACATTTCTTCCCGTCAATAAAAGCGGCTGTCATTCACCGGCACGCCGAGATCCCCGGCCCCTCTGTTCCTGTCCGTTGTTCCTGTCCGTGACCTCACGTCCAAACCGTCCGGCCCGCGCGAACCGCTCCGTCATACATCCCGCAATTTCAAAAGAAAAAGAATACTGCTTTACAGGCTCACGCCGAGTACGGCTTTCATGACCGCGAGGAAACCCGTGTCCATGAGCCAGAACGCGAGAGCGAACACCGCGCAGGTCACGATAACGACCACCGTGTATGTCCCGAGTTCCCTGGGAGTCGGCCAGATCACTTTGCCGAGTTCGGTCTTCACGCCTTTCCAGTACTCACGGACGCCGCCCTTCTTCTGATTTTTCTTCCCCGGGTTCTGCGCGCTCATTCTCCTGGCCGTGGCGACGGCCTTGGTCGTCTTCTTATTGGATCCGGAATTCCCGGATGTGTTATTATTCTCCAGTCTGTTCTTATCCGCCATCTTGAAACTCCTGTACGGTAATTTTATATGCGCGGCAGTGTATGTTCATAACCGCGTTTCATCAATACAACCGGCGCCTTAACGGCCGTGCGTTCCGGCAGGCTCATATCCGCGTTTCGTCAATACAACCGGCGCCTTAACGGCCGTGCATTACGGCAGGTTCATATCCGCATTTCGTCAATATAACCGGCGTCCGAACGGCCCTGCGTTCCGGCAGGCTCATATCCGCATTCAGCGATATAACCGGCCGGCCCCGCGCCGTCTTACCTGGTTTCTCTGTGCAAAGTCTCTTTCCGGCAGAACGGGCAGTACTTCTTAAGCTCCAGTCTGTCGGGATTGTTCTTCTTATTCTTCATCGTGTTGTAATTTCTCTGTTTGCACTCTGTGCATGCCATCGTGACCCTGACTCTCATCATGAACCTCCGGTTTAACCGCAACTTAATTCAGAGCCGTCCGGCGGCTCTGCAACTCTTACAAAAGATACAAAGTGATTCTACTATATGCCGCAAAGCTTGGCAAGAAAATTCGTCAAAGCGCGATAAAAAAAACTGAACCGGCAGTGCCCTACTTTCCCGGGCAGTCGCCCGCCAGGTATCA
>CAZTIY010000019.1:0-16693 GCA_964613765.1 uncultured Eubacterium sp. | reverse complement strand
CAGGAGGCGAGCGACTCGTAGAAACTGCGCGAAGCGAGGACCTTTTTTCGCAACGGTGCTATGCCGTCCGACACTCAAATAATGTGTGAACTGTAACATTCGCGGCGGAAAGTGTGCCGCGGCAATTTACGGTTGAAATACAAAATGGCGCATGGTACTATAACTCTCGTACAATTCGCGCCTATAGCTCAGGTGGATAGAGTAGCACACTCCGAATGTGAAGGTCAGCAGTTCGAATCTGCTTAGGCGCATAAGTTACGTTAACGAAACTCAGAAGGAGGCGAGAATATATGTATAAGAAGTGGGTTCTTATCAGCGGATGCGCGGTAGTAGCCGCGGTGCTTGTCAAAGCTTTCCTTGAAGTTAAGAACGAAGGGGAGAGAGAAGAAATCTGAATTTTCTTATGATCCGCGCCCGGAATTCCGGGCGTATTTTATTATTTTTAACATCGATTGCCGTACTCGGGGAGAGTCAGCGTTCCGGTGACTCAGAGTGACCGTGCCGGTGATTCAGAGTATCCGTGCCCGTGACCCGTGGAGCGTATGTTCGTTTGCGGTGAATTTCTGACCGGAAAAAAGCGGGAGCGGAGGTTTATTTTTGGCATTTTGTCTGAAAGGATTCATGGTGAACAGCCGGGGAAGAAAAACCGAAAACAATTATCGCGCGGGAGGAAACCGCGGCAGAAAGCCGGTTCAAAAAAGAGGAAGCGCGGGAAGGGGAAGCGCGGGCGGAAACAGTTATCCCGGACCCGGGAAGAGAAGAACGTCCGGAACCGGGAACCGCAGGAGCGGTGATACACTTCCGGGTCCCTTTTTCGTGACTCCGGTCGTGATATCTGTCGTTCTTCTTTCTGTGGTCGCGGGCGCTTTTTACTTTGTGCGGGGATCGTATAAAGGACTTGGCAATGCCCGCGGCATTCCGGAGAACGATATCCGCGCCGCAGGCTACAGAACGGAAGACGGGCTTCTTAAATATGATTACGCAGGATTCACGTCAGAGAGCGGCATAGATGTCTCGGAATACCAGAAGGTGATAGACTGGGAAAAAGTGGCGGCGTCAGGTATAGAATTCGCGATGATCAGAGTCGGCTTCCGCGGAAGCACGGACGGCGCACTGATTGAGGACGCGCGCGCGGAGGAGAATTTTAACGGGGCGCGCGCGGCGGGCATCGGAACCGGCGCGTATTTCTATTCACAGGCGAAGAATACGGACGAAGCCGTGGAGGAAGCGAAATTCGTCGTTCGCAATATCAGGGGTAAAGGTGTGACTTATCCCGTGGCTTTTGATATGGAGGTTTCCGAGAACGACCGTAACGGGAAGCTTACGGTAACGGAAAGAACGGAAATAACCGACGCTTTCTGTTCAGTCATAGAACAGAACGGCTATACACCCATGGTTTACGGTAATCCGAAATGGCTCAGCCGGTGGATCGATCTTAAATACCTCACATCCTATGATGTATGGCTCGCGCATTATACCGGGATGACTGATTACAGGAACCGTTACAGAATCTGGCAGTATTCCTGTACCGGGAGGATAGACGGGATAACGACAAATGTCGACATGGACATACGGATCGTGCCTGAGTAATACAAAGCATTACGGCAACGGATTCCGCTTTTCGCGAACCGGGCCTCTCATTCCTCACATTTATATTTTCCGGCAATGTATTTGTTTCGCGGGGTCATTTTACAGTGATTACTGTTTTTCTTCTTCGGCCCCGGCCGCGTCTTCGTCTTCGCTGTCCGCCGCGTTCTCCGCGGTATTACCCGTAAGGAATTTCAAAATCGATCCCGTGCAGTCGGTAATCACGTTGCTGCTGACATTGATTGTGACCATGTCGCATTTCGGGTTCTTTTCCTGAATGAAGCACGCGCCCGAGCTTATGAGCGAGTCTCTGAAAGAGAGGCCTGTCTTTGTGTACGCGCGGTAGGCGGCCTTTAATCTTTCCGCGAAAATGCTGTCCTCCGCGGGTCCGTTCCATACGGGGACGCTTCTCACTTTGCTGAATTTCGCGCTTGACAGTTCGCACAGCGTTTCCTCGGCAGCCTCGACCTCTTTCAGTTTCTCAGAGTCAAGGCTGTAGCACACAGACCCGATACTGACCGCATCCTCTGTTGACTGAATGCCCGTAATATTATTAGTCGTAATGATGTTCCCCGACTCATCCTCATAATATGTGCCGTCGAGAAGCGTATAGATGAAGTTTACGATTCTGTTGCCGTCTTCCGGTGATATGACTGTTTCCGGAAGCTCGACCTCTTCGTATGTATAACTCGCGTCCGGAAGCCTTTTTGAATTTCTTTCGTTAAAACTTTCTATATTCCCTTCCATCTTGTTAATAAACTGCTCTTCTTTATCTCCGTTCACCACTATCGTCATCTGGCAGGAGTCGGGTGTGAACGCCTGCTGACCTTTGCTCCCTCCCGATATGGAAGCGATTTCATAAGGAATATTGGAGGATTTAAAGTTCTCGAGAAGGCTGTGCATGCTCTTCACGGGATTGGTGCCGACTGTCTGCTCTGTGTCTGACTGACCCGACTCAAGGCCCGACATTGTTATTCTGTATGCCCTCGTGAATTCCGGCTTCTTCCTTGAGATTTTTTCGGTAAAGCTGAACACGGTGCAACCCGCAGCGTTAAGACTGAACCGACCTTTGTCTGAGCCGTTCAGGACGAACACCGTAGCGTCATCCGGGAAAAACTTCCCGGAGAGATTTCTGACTCCGTAGAAATCGTGACCGTTCTCCGGAGCGAATATTACGGTGAGATCGCTGTGCGTCCCGCAGTTTTTGACAGTATAAAGAGCCATGGCAATGGCGTCCGCGCATGTTGCGAACTGGCGGCAGTCGTAGGGAGCTATCAGAACGACCGGCGGCGCGTCCTCATATCCTTCTGTCGCTTTCGCGTTCATGACCACGTTTCCGGTTTTATCGGCGGAACATTCTATCCCTTTTTCAAAAGCCCAGTTCGTAAGATATTTTTCGATCCCGGCATTGGTTCTGATTGAGTTCGAAGAATCGAAGAGGTCTGTCTTGTACGCGTTCAGCCTTACTTCCAGTTCGCCCGCCACTGTCTCATTGCGGAGTGCCTCTTCATCCTCAAGCTGCTTCTGGTTGCGGCAGGAAGCAGTGAAAAATGCGAGCGATACAGCGAGTATCAGGATTAAGGTTTTCTGAAGTTTCCGGGTCAGCATCTTCATGCGAAAAGCTCCTGTATATGATGTTTCAGTATAATAATTCAGTTAAACAGTTTACAGATAGTTTAACCGGCGAACGGACGGAAACCGCCGCGCATCCGGCCGCGTTCTCCCGGGTTATATGCCTGTCACGCATTCGCCTGATTCTGATAGCATAGCACAGTAAAGGCGCGAATTCAAAACAGTCGGCATAATTTCATATTACAGTTCTTACAGGAAGGTACAGTACACACATGGTATTTGCGGGACGGGCGGCATAGCACCGCTGCGAAAAAGGTCCTCGCTTCGCGCAGTTTCTACGAGTCGCTCGCCTCCTGCGGGGCGCGGGGTTAAACCGCTACGCTTAAACCCCGCGCCTTGCCGCTCACTTCCTCGCTCCTTTCGTGAAACTGCATGACAAGCTGCGGAAAATTTCCGCAGCGGTGTTATGCCGCCGCCTCCGATAGCTGCCTATGTTAACTTAACCTCTGGGCAGTAACTTTTATAACGGAATTTTTTCATAACCCGGAATTTTCACTTGTACCGGGCGGGGAAACTGTGGTATATTAAGCGTTGCGTGATTCTTGCGCACGGAAAATCATCAGAATATATCTTCGCTTTGCGGAGTTAAGGACAGGAGGTCGGGACATGGCCAGGAAATGTGAAATATGCGGCAAGGGACAGGTTTCAGGGAATAAGGTTTCCCATTCCAACAGACATTCCAGAAGAAAATGGAATGCCAATATACAGACAGTCCGGATAGATGACGGCGGAACGGTACGCAAGGCTAACGTATGCACAGCCTGCCTCAGATCAGGGAAAGTGAAACGTGCCGTTTGAGATTTGTCGGCACGGCTGTCATATCACGGATATGTCTCCGTGGTATGGCAGCTTTTTTGTTTCAGCCCTTGCTGATCCTCAGGATGCGCCGTCCTCAGTACCGTTCTTTTCCTTGTCAGGTTTTCTTATTCTCAAAACGTCGTGCCGCCGGTGCGATACCGTGATTCACGTAACTTAACCGGAACGGAAACTTCTTATGACGCTTAAAAAAAACAATCCGCTGGGTGTCCTCAGCATACATGAAGGAGTCTTTTCGGAGATTATCAGGTTCGGCATGGCGCAGCCCGGTCTTGAGGAAGCGCTGTGGCTTTCTGACGAGTACGGCTCCTGGATCAGAAGACTCGTCCCGCGGGGGCAGGATTCCGCTGTGCACTCTCTTGATGTGCGTTTCAGCGATACCGGCGGCATCCTCATAACATTTGACGTCGTGGTCAGGTTCGGAATGAGCATCCGGAAACTGACCGGCATCGCAGCCGAAGCCATAGCGAGAAGGACAGAGGAGTTCCTGGGCGTGAAGCCCGAACAGATAACGATGAATATTGTCGGGGTCAGAACGGAAAAGAGGACCGCGCGGAGTTTTACGAAGGTGGTTTACAGATATGCCCGGGACTGAAGGACAGATAAAGCTGAGCGACCCTGTGACTGTTCTCCGCGGAGTCGGCCCGAAGAAGTCTGCATCGCTTACGGAAAGCGGGATAGAGACTGTAGGGGATCTTCTCCGGCATTACCCGCGGAAATATGAGGACAGAAGGACCGTAACTCCGGTCTCTGATCTTAAGCCGGACAGTAACGCTCTTATTGAGGCGAAGGTCGTATCGCGCAGGTTCGGCGGTTACCGCTACGGGAAGAAATCATATTTTTCTCTGCTTCTGAGAGACGGCACGGGGGACTGTGAGGCTGTTTTCTTTAACGGAGCCTATCTTGAGCGTGTTTTCAGTATCGGATCGACTTATTCTTTCTACGGGAAAGTCACGGTAAATAACGGGAGATTACAGTTTATCCATCCGGAATTTCACAAAGCGGGCGACTCGCAGGACCTTCGCGGCATCATTCCCGTGTACGGTTCTGCAGGCACAGTCTCCGGCAATGATATCAGGAAACTTGTCAGCGCCGCGCTTTCGGGTCTGGAGGAACTTACTGAATGGCTCCCCGCGGGAATCGCTGAAAAATATAAACTTGCCGGTCCAGGTTTCGCTTTCAGAAACATCCATTTTCCGAAGACGCCCCACCACATGCTTTCCGCCAAATACAGGCTCATATTTGAAGAGCTCCTTTGTCTTGAAACGGGGCTTCTGTATGTAAAGCAGGGGAATCAGAATGAAAAGGCCGGCATAAGCATAGACACAAAGGGCGCGGATACTTTTATCGACAGTCTTCCGTTCAGACTGACAGAGGGACAGGCCCGCGTCTGGGAGGAAATCGCGGAGGATCTGAGATCGCCGAGGCCGATGAACCGGCTCGTTCAGGGGGATGTGGGGTCAGGAAAGACGGCGGTGGCCGAGATCGCGATGTACGCCGCTTGCTGTTCCGGCTACCAGTCGGTGATGATGGCGCCGACGGAGATACTGGCGCGTCAGCATCTGGAGGAACTTACCGCGCGTTTCCGGCCGTTCGGAATTAAAGTCGGTCTTCTCGTTTCAGGTTTGAAAGAAAAAGAAAGGGAGAATGTTCTTGAATCGCTCGCTTCCGGTGAAATTGACATACTGATCGGGACTCACGCGCTGATACAGCCGGATGTTAAATTCCGGAACCTCGGGCTCGTGATAACCGATGAACAGCACCGCTTCGGCGTGGAACAGCGCCGCATTCTTTCCGGAAAGGGGAAAAGCCCCGACGTAATGGTCATGACGGCCACTCCGATTCCGAGGACTCTCGCCGTTATCATTTACGGCGACCTCGACATTTCCGTGATAGACAGTATGCCCGCCGGCAGAAAGGCTGTCAGGACGCGCGCCGCCGGTTGCGAAAGCAGGGACCGTGTCTATGATTTTGTCGCGGATAAAGTAAGGGAAGGCGATCAGGCCTATGTCGTGACGCCGCTCATAGAAGCTTCCGACGCGATAGACGCGCGTTCCTCCGAAGACGTTTACCGCGAGCTTCGCGGGAGGTACCCGGATATCAGAACCGGCCTTCTTCACGGTAATATGAAACAGGAAGAAAAAGACCGGATGATGGAGGAGTTTGTCAGGGGAGAAACAGACATTCTCGTATCTACGTCGGTCATAGAAGTCGGGATCAATGTACCTGACGCTACTGTCATGGTCATAGAAAACTGCGAGAGGTTCGGTCTCGCCCAGATGCACCAGCTCCGGGGAAGAGTGGGTAGAGGCGACAAGCAGTCATACTGCTTCCTTATACTCGGGCATGAGACCGACATCGCGAAGGAGAGAACGGATATACTCTGCAGTACCGGAGACGGCTTCGTTATCGCGGAAGAAGATCTGCGTCTCAGGGGACCCGGGGAAATCTTCGGTACGCGGCAGCACGGTCTTCCGGAACTCGCGATCGCCGACCTCGCCAAACATCAGGACGTTCTCCTCAGGGCGAGAGATTCCGCGAGGTCCGTTCTCGCGGATGATCCGGAGCTTAAAAAGTCTCAGAATATGGCTCTCCGTGAACGTATAGAAAAACTTTTCCGTGGTGAGATCAGACTCGATATCTGATTGAGAGCCTTATTGTAAACAGGAACAAAATTCAAGGAACGGAAAATGAGAATAATCGCGGGTGAATTTAAAGGAAGACGGCTCGTTACCCCGGATAATAACGATATACGGCCGACATCGGATAAAGTCCGTGAGGCGGTGTTCAGCATTCTTATGAATGATATTTACGGGGCGAAATGCCTTGATCTTTTCGCGGGAACCGGCGGCGTCGGTCTGGAGGCGCTGTCGAGGGGCGCTTCTCAATGTGTGTTCTCGGACAGTTCGAGAGATGCTGTCAGAATTATAAACGAGAACATAAAAAGATGCGGCGCCGGTGAAAGAGCCCGGATCATCACGGGGGATTACAGGAAGGTCCTGGGGTCGCTGAGAGAAAAGTTCGATCTGATTTTCCTGGATCCGCCTTACAGAGCAGGACTCACCGAATCCTGCCTCGGAATGGTCGGATCGCTTGATTTATTGGCTTCCGCGGGTATAATAGTAGCGGAACGCGAGGCCGGTGTCAGTCTTCCCGACGAACTTTGCGGTTTTATTAAAATCAAGACCAGAAAGTACGGAAAGACCGGCGTCGATTTCTTCCGCAGGGACGGCGGGACGGGCACGGAAGCCCGGGAGTCCTGACCGTTTCGCGTTTATGATTTCTGAATCCTCACGGTTAACGTAAACCGGGATTGATAGCCGTAACGGGACATCCCGGGAGGAAGACGCCGGCATCCGGTATCTTAAGCGGAACACGGAGCATCACGGTGATAAAGGCTGTGTGTGAAACCGGAGATTAAAATGCGAAGAGCGCTTTACACGGGTTCTTTTGACCCGGTGACAAACGGCCATCTTGACATCATACGGAGATCGTCGAAAATGTTCGATGAACTCGTTGTCGGAGTTATCGTAAATCCGCAGAAGAATTGCCTTTTCACGCGGGATGAGAGGATGGCCATGATTAAGGATCTCACCCGGGATCTTCCGAACGTGACTGTGGATTCTTTCGGGGGACTCCTCGCGGATTATGTAAACGCGGGCGGCTTTTCCGCCGTGGTCAGGGGACTCAGGGCGACGTCGGATTTCGATTATGAGATTCAGATGGCGCAGATGAACGCTCACCTGTTCAGACCGGGCGTGGAATCGGTTTTTCTTATGACGGACCCGCGGTATTCTTTTATAAGCTCGACCATGATAAAGGAAGTCGTTTCTCTCGGCGGAGACGCTTCCGGGCTTGTGCCGGATCTCGTGATATCTGAAATAAGAAAAAAACTCGCCGAGTGATTCTGACTTAAAACGACGAAAAGTGCCGGTTTAAGTCGATAGTATGTAGACGATAAATAAGGAAAAATTACAGGGTATGACAAACTGCGTGAATCGGAACTTGTAACGCCGTCAGAATCCGGATTAACATTAGTATTTTTCTTAACATAATGAAAAGCGTCGAATAACGACGAAAAACGTCGAATAATGACGGCTAACGCTGATATTTACTCAAAGTTTTTGAAACTGACAGGAGGAATTTATGACAGTACTCGAACTTCTTGATGAGCTTGAAGAAGCTGTGGAGACAGCGTCCGGAGTGCCCCTGACCGGAAGAGTCATTCTTGAAAAGAGCGAGATAACGGACATTATCAAGGACATCAGAAACAGTCTTCCCGATGACGTCAAACAGGCGAAATGGCTTCAGGACGAACGCGACAAGATCCTTGAAGACGCCAAGACGGAATATCAGAAGCTTGTCAGCGAGGCTAAAAAACAGGCGGAATATCTGGTCGATGAGAACGATATAACGCTTAAGGCCAGGAAACGCGCCGAGGATATCAATAAAGCCGCCGACCTCTATGCCAAAGACATGAAAATGCGCACTTATGACTATCTCGACCGCATAATCTACAATGCGCAGGGTAAGATTGAAGACGTTCAGAACCGTTATATGCAGGACCTTTACAATCAGCTTGCCGATACTTTTGCCGGTGTGGAAAAAGAACTCGAGCAGAACAGGTCCGAGCTCAGGCAGCTTGCCATCCATACAAAGAACGGCGAGGAATGGATGTACACCGCGTCTGACAGCGATGAACCGGAAAGCGGCGGGGGAAAGGACTGATGCGGGCTGTCGGCGTCATCGCGGAATTTAATCCTTTCCATGACGGACACCGTTATCTTCTTGACAGGGCTCTTGACGAAACAGGAGCGGATCTTGCGGTGGCGGTGATGAGCGGCCCCTTCACACAGAGAGGTTCATACGCTCTTCCGGATAAATGGTCGAGAGCGGCGGATGCCGTAAACGCGGGATTCGGTCTGGTGCTGGAGATCCCGCCTTCCCGGGCGTGCGCGAGCGCGCAGATATTCGCGGAAGGCGGCGTTATGATACTTGAAAAACTCGGCGGAGTAGAATGGATTGCCTTCGGGAGCGAGACCGGAAACACGGAACGCCTCCTGGAGGCTTCTTTTTTCCTGGAAAGTCACAGGGAAGATATAAGACGTTATATCCGGGATTTTACGCGTGACGGTATGAACTATCCCTCCGCGAGAGAACGGGCCGTTCTTAAAATTGATCCCGGTTTTGATACAGGACTTCTTTCCGGACCTAATGACATACTCGCGCTGGAGTACATCTCCCGCCTGAAAAATATGAAACCGCTGGCGGTAAAAAGAAGCGGCGCGGGCCACCTTGAATCATCGACGGAATTCAGAAATAAAATCAGAGCCGCAGACCCCGGGGACTGGATGCTTTCAGAAAAAAGATATTTCGCTCTCGTTCAGAAAAGTGTACTTTCGATGAGTGATTATGAACTTGACGCTCTGCCGGGTTCCGCCGCGGGACTCGGACGTAAACTTAAGAAAGAAATACGCCGTGCCTCAGGTCTTGATGAACTCGTATCTCTCGTTAAATCTAAAGCGTTTACTTCGACTCGTGTCAGACGGCTTCTTGCCTGCGCGGTTCTCGGAATCCGGGCGGATGAGGCGGGACTTACGCAACCCCTGGCAAAGATACTCGCGCTGAACGGAAAAGGCGCCGCGTTTCTCAGAGAAAATCAGAAAACGGGACGAGGTTCGCTGCCCGTCATTTCTAATTTATCAAAAGAGGCGGAGGATCATCCGGAACTCTCCCGGACACTTGGCCGCTACATTTCGGCGCAGGATCTCTGGTGCATCATTCGCGGAAAAAGCCTCTATGATATGTCAGACCTTGTAAAATCACCCGTATATAAAGATTGACAGCCGGATATAAGACCATCCGCCGGTACGGATTGACAGTCGGAGATAAGATCGTCCGTCAGTACGGTTTACAACCGGGGATAAGACCGCCCGCCGGTACGGATTGTTTGACACGGATATGACTTCCGCCTTAATTAAACGGTCGGACATCCGGAAGCACGTTTTCCGGATTAGAGGGATTTGAATTTTCTTTGTGTGTATCTCACAAAGAACAAGCGAAATATCTATTATATATTGACAAAGTAACCAATTTACAGTAAAAATATAACCTGTTGAAGGCGTCTTCGGGAAGAAGGACCCCGGCGCTTTTTTAGTTATTTATTTTACAAAAGGAGGTCACCCTATGGCAGCGGTATCTGATTACTTCGGCAGTCTGGTTTTTGACGACAGAATGATGAAGGCCAGTCTTTCTGAATCTGTGTACAGGTCCTTGAGGAAGACAATCGATGAAGGGGCTAAGCTTGATATCTCGGTGGCGAACGCGGTGGCGGACGCCATGAAGAAGTGGGCGGTCTCCAACGGCGCCACCCACTACACTCACTGGTTCCAGCCTCTGACGGGAGTAACCGCCGAGAAACACGACGCTTTTATTTCTCCTTCTCCTGACGGAAGGGTGCTGATGGAATTTTCCGGCAAAGAGCTTATAAAAGGCGAACCGGACGCTTCAAGTTTCCCCTCGGGCGGTCTCAGAGCCACATTCGAGGCGAGGGGATATACCGCCTGGGATCCGACGTCATATGCCTTCATTAAAGGTAAGACTCTCTGCATTCCCACGGCGTTCTGCTCTTACGGCGGCGAGGCGCTTGATAAAAAGACCCCGCTTCTTCGTTCCATGGAGGCCCTTAATAAACAGGCGCTCAGAATTTTACGCCTTTTCGGAAATACCGAGGTCAGATGTGTAAGACCGTCCGTAGGCCCCGAGCAGGAATATTTCCTTGTTGACAAGGAGCTTTATGAGAAGAGGCCGGATCTTATTTACACAGGAAGAACCCTTTTCGGGAGTCTTCCGCCGAAAGGGCAGGAGCTTGACGATCATTATTTCGGCGCGATTAAACCGCGTGTCGCCGCATACATGGAGGATCTTAACGAGGAGCTGTGGAAACTCGGCGTGCTCGCCAAAACAGAACATAATGAGGTCGCGCCTTCACAGCACGAGCTCGCTCCTATATATACCACAGCGAATATCGCGACCGACCAGAACCAGCTTACTATGGAAATCATGCAGAAGGTCGCCGTGAAACACGGACTTGTATGTCTCCTTCATGAGAAGCCGTTCGCCGGAGTAAACGGCTCCGGCAAACATAACAACTGGTCGATCTCTACAGATACCGGGGTAAATCTTCTGACACCCGGCGACACGCCTTATGAGAACGCGCAGTTCCTTCTGTTCCTTGTGGCGGTGATTAAAGCTGTAGATGATTATCAGGATCTGTTAAGAGTAGCGGTGGCGACAGCGGGCAACGACCACAGACTCGGAGCGCAGGAGGCTCCCCCGGCCGTGGTATCGATGTTTGTCGGGGACGAACTTAAGGAAGTTCTGGATGCCATCGAAAACGACACCCCGTATGACGGTGCAAAGACGACAACGATGAAGCTCGGCGCCCATGTGCTCCCCAGATTTCCGCGCGATAACACCGACAGGAACCGCACTTCGCCCTTTGCTTTCACGGGCAATAAATTCGAGTTCAGGATGCCGGGATCTTCAGATTCAATAGCCTGCGCCAACATCATGCTGAATTCAGCCGTCGCCGAATCGCTGAAGGAGTTCGCCGACGAGCTTGAGAAAGCGGACGATTTCGATTCCGACCTTCATGATCTGATAAAGAAAACAATAAAGGATCATAAGAGAATCATATTTAACGGCGACGGCTACGATGAAAGCTGGGTCGATGAAGCTGTTTCAAGGGGTCTTTTGAACCTTAAAACGACTCCCGACGCTATGCCGCATCTTCTTGACAGGAAGAACGTCGATATGCTGACATCCCAGAAGGTATATTCTGAGGCGGAACTTAAATCACGCTATGAGATCATGCTTGAAAACTATGTCAAGACGGTGCACATCGAGGCAAGGACGATGGTCTACATGTCCCGCAAGATGATTATGCCGTCCGTTGAGGAATATATCACCGACCTTGCCGGGACGGCGGGTAAGAAGGTGAACATAGGCGTTTCTTGTGAGTATGAGAAGAAGCTGATCGAAAAGCTTTCCGGTCTCCTTGCGAAAATCGACGCCGCGACAGAAGAACTTTCGGAAGCCCTGACGGAATATCAGAAAATCACTGATATTACGGAATCATCGTTATTCATCCGCGATGAGATCCTTCCCGGGATGGCAGCTCTGAGGGCCCCCGCGGACGAGGCGGAGGACCTTACCGCGGAGAAGTACTGGAAGTATCCCGTTTACGGGAAACTTCTCTTCAGCGTAATATAAAATCCGCCTGCGCCGCCCGTGTTACCGGATCGCGGCACGCGGGCGGCGCAGGTCCTCTGATAAACAGTTTAAAAATTGAATATCGGGTCAGCGGTGTGTTAGCAGAAACGCGGTGCTCGCCGATGGACGGTAAAGCAGTATCATGAAAGGAAGAGATTATTATGACAATCGAGTTCTGGTACCTTATCGGCGCGGCTCTCGTTTTCTGGATGCAGGCAGGTTTCGCGATGGTTGAAACCGGTTTTACCAGGGCCAAGAATGCCGGAAATATCATTATGAAGAACTTGATGGACTTCTGCATAGGAACAGTTGTGTTTTCTCTGCTGGGGTACGGAATAATGATGGGAGAGGACACATTCTTCGGGCTCATCGGTGTTCCGAATATGGACATGTTCTTTCACTTTAAGGAATTTATCGCTTCCCCTGAAGAAGGGTTTACCGATGCGTCGACTTTTGTCTTTAACCTTGTATTCTGCGCTACTACAGCTACGATAGTTTCCGGAGCAATGGCGGAGAGGACAAAGTTCTCGGCATACTGCATATACTCAGCTGTTATCTCACTTATTGTATATCCCATAGAGGCCCACTGGATCTGGGGAGGAGGATGGCTCTCTCAGATGGGCTTCCATGATTACGCCGGCTCCTGCGCCATTCATATGGTCGGCGGGATCGCGGCGCTCACGGGTGCAATATTCCTGGGGCCGCGTATCGGAAAGTATGTTAAAGATAATTCGGGCAAGGTTGTTAAGGTAAACGCCGTACCCGGACATTCGATTCCGCTCGGGGCTCTCGGAGTATTCATTCTCTGGCTCGGCTGGTACGGTTTCAACGGGGCCGCCGCGACGACGCCTTCCGAACTTGCATCGATTTTCCTCACAACGACTGTAGCGCCCTCGGTGGCGACCTGCACGGCCATGATTTTTACCTGGATAAGGAACGGTAAGCCGGATGTATCATTGTGTCTTAACGCTTCCCTTGCGGGACTCGTAGGGATAACGGCCGGCTGCGACGCGCTGGACTGGACCGGCGCCTGCGTTGTCGGCATTGTTTCGGGTATTCTGGTCGTCGTTGTTGTAGAGGGTCTCGACATGAAGCTTCATATCGACGATCCTGTCGGTGCTGTGGCCGTTCATATGGCTAACGGTATATGGGGAACAACAGCTGTGGGTCTTCTGGCAAACCCGGACGCTCCGGCAGGTCTTTCGGGACTTTTTTACACCGGCAGTTTCAGACAGTTCGGAATCCAGCTTCTGGGATTTTCGGCTGTGGCACTCTACGCGGCAGTTACAATGTCGGTATTCTTCCTGATTATGAAGAAGACTGTCGGGATCCGTGTCACGGCGGAAGAAGAACTTATGGGACTCGATACTCCCGAACATGGTCTTCCCTCTGCATATCCCGATTTTATGCCGGCAGTCGAGGAATATATAACATACAGTGATTACGGGGATGTGCCTGTTGTCACGGGCAATGTGCCTGAGGCTGAGGCTGTTCCCGTCAGAGAGAGGCCGGCTTTGTCAGGCGACGGACATAAATTCACCAAGGTTGAGATTATCTGTAAGGACTCCCGCCTTGACGCTCTTAAATCTTCGATGACCAGGATCGGTATCACCGGCATGACGGTATCACACGTGATGGGGTTCGGCGTACAGAAGGGCAAACCGGAGTACTACCGGGGAGTTCCTATAGAGACGAACCTGCTTCCTAAAGTCCAGGTCGACATAGTTGTTTCCAAAGTGCCTGTCAGAACAGTAGTAGAAACCGCCAAAAAAGCGCTTTATACCGGTCATATCGGTGACGGAAAAATATTCGTCTATGACGTTGAGAATGTCATCCGTGTAAGGACCGGCGAGGAAGGCTTTGATGCTCTTCAGGATGTGGATGAATAATATTTGTAAAGAAACGAGGTAGAAAATGTGTTCGATCATGGGCGCGGCAGGGAACATTGACGAGGAATTATTCCTTGAAGGATTTATGAGAACTAAGTCTCGCGGACCTGACGATACGAGGATTATAGATACCGGGAACGGACTTATGGGCTTTCACCGACTGTCTATAATGGGCCTCACACCCGAGGGGATGCAGCCGTTCGAACTCGGCGGGAGTTATGTGGTCTGCAACGGCGAGATATACGGGTTTGAGAAATTAAGGGATGAACTTTCTGCGAAATATTCATTCAGGAGCGGTTCCGACTGTGAAATACTTCTCCCCCTGTATATGGAATACGGCGTTGAAATGTTCAGGATGCTTGACGCGGAGTTCGCGCTTATTCTGTATGACGGCAGAACCGGCGGATTCATCGCGGCACGCGATCCCATAGGGATCCGTCCTCTGTATTACGGTTATCTGTCAGACGGAAACATCGCTTTCGCTTCCGAACCTAAGAACCTCACCGGTCTCTGTGAAAAAATAATGCCTTTTCCTCCGGGACATTACTATAAGGACGGCGCGTTTATCCGCTACCGCGACGTCGCTCACGCGAAAAAATATTCTGATGATGATTTTGATGAGGTCGTTAAGAATATCCGCGGCCTTTTGGTCAGGGGAGTGGAAAAGAGGCTCGTGTCGGACGCAAAAGTAGGGTATCTTCTTTCCGGAGGTCTTGATTCATCTCTTGTCTGCGCTGTCGCGCAGAGGGCTTCCGACAGGCCCGTTAAAACCTTTTCCATAGGTATGAGCGGGGACGCGATCGATCTTAAATACGCGAGGCAGGTCGCGGAATATATCGGAAGCGATCACACGGAAGTAATTATATCTGAGGACGATGTGCTGTCCTCACTTGAAACCGTTATAGAACTCCTCGGCACTTTCGATATCACGACGATAAGAGCGAGCATCGGGATGTATCTCGTATGTAAGGCCATACATGAAAACACGGATATACGTGTTCTTCTTACGGGCGAAATCTCGGACGAGCTGTTCGGATATAAATACACCGATTTCGCTCCCTCCGCTGAAGCGTTCCAGAAAGAGGCGGAAAAGCGTGTAAGCGAGCTCCACATGTATGATGTTCTCCGCGCCGACAGATGCATCTCCGTAAACTCTCTTGAGGCGAGGGTTCCCTTCGGTGATCTCGAGTTCGTCGAATATGTGATGTCCGTCGATCCTGAGCTTAAAATGAACAGGTACGGCAAAGGCAAGTATCTTCTGAGAAAGGCCTTTGAGGACGGTGACTATCTGCCGCATGACATACTTTATCGCGAAAAAGCGGCTTTTTCGGACGCTGTGGGACACTCAATGGTCGATTATCTGAAAGAATACGCGGAGGGATATTACACGGACGGTGAATTTGAAGAGCTGCGCGGCAGGTACACGCACGCGAAGCCTTTTACGAAGGAATCGCTTCTTTACCGCGAGATCTTTGAGAAGTACTATCCCGGACAGGGAGAGATGATAAAGGACTTCTGGATGCCGAACAGGGACTGGGAAGGCTGCGACGTGGACGATCCGAGCGCGAGGGTTCTCTCAAACTACGGTGAAAGCGGTATATAAAATTGAGTCAAAATACGTTCGGCCCGCTTTTTCGACCGTTTTCAATCCGTTTTCTACTGTTCACACATGGTATTTGAGGGACGGGCGGCACAGCACTGTTGCGAAAAAGGTACTCGTTTCGCGCAGTTTCTACGGGTCGTTTATCTCCTTAGGGGCGCGGGGTCAGACCGCTGCGCTTAAACCCCCGCGCCTTGCCGCTCGCTTCCTCATTCGTGAAACTGCATGCTCAGCTGCGGAAAATTTCCGTAGCGGTGTTATGCCGCCGCCCCGATAACTGCCTGTGTTCACTTATCCTCTGAACAGTAATCCGTTTCCGGGCCGTTTCAACCCGGTTTCAACCCGATTTCAACCCGATTTATTAAATAATGATTGACAATGACACGGTCCGAATGTAAACTATTAAACGCTGACTTGGAATATCAGGATGCGAATGAAACGTGGAAGGAGGTACAGACAATGGCAGTTCCGAAGAGAAGAACATCAAAAGCTGTGAGAGACAAGAGAAGATCTCAGAATATGAAGAAAACCGCTCCCGGTCTCGCGGTTTGCCCGCAGTGTCATCAGCCCAAGCTTCCCCACAGAGTTTGCCCTAATTGCGGATATTATGACGGTAAGAACGTCATGGCGAATAATTAGTGATACTGTTGGGGCGGAACCCGTATGAGCAGGCCTGAGCCTGCTTTTTTAATGCCTGCGGAGGTCCTGCGAAAGGACGTTACAGTTCACACACGGTATTTGAGGGACGGGCGGCACAGCGCCGCTGCGAAAAAAGGTCTTCGCTTCGCGCAGTTTCTGCTAGTCGCTTATCGTTTGAAGGGCGCGGGGGCAGACCGCTGCGCTTAAACCCCCGCGCCTTGCCGCTCGCTTCGTCGTTCGTGAAACTGCATGCTCA
>CAZTIY010000018.1:9695-17522 GCA_964613765.1 uncultured Eubacterium sp. | reverse complement strand
TTTTCGCAACGGTGCTATGCCGCCCGTCCCTCAAATACCATGTGTGAACTGTAACTAAAACAGGAATCGCTGTCGTGCTGTATAACCAATTTTAATTTGACAAGTATGTGAAGGGGGAATAAAATTTGTGTGACGTTGAAATGAGGCAGCAAAAAGGGCGGCGGTAAATGATTTTTTTCGCGTCGAAAATTATTACAGTGTCCGTATTTTTAGTTATAGTTTTTTCAGAAAGGACTGCTTATGAAGAAGAAACTGTTTGTGATCCTCTTAGCGGTCGCCATGATGGTTACCATGCTGGCCGGCTGCGGCGGATCGGACTCAGGCGATGGAGAAGGGAAAGGTTCCGTTTATTACCTGAACTTCAAGCCTGAGGCTGATGAAGCGTGGCAGGATCTTGCCGCGAAGTACACTGAGGAGACCGGTGTGGAGGTTAAGGTCGTAACCGCGGCTTCCGGCACCTACTCTGACACTCTGACCGCCGAGATGGCGAAATCCGCTCCTCCCACGATCTTCAATATCGGCAATGCCGCCGGTATGGCCGACTGGGGCGATTACGCTCTCGACCTTAGCGATACGGATGTGTTCGCTCAGAGGGTGAACGATGACTATGTCCTCTATGACGGTGATGTTCCCAAGGCTCTCGGCTATTGTTACGAGTCTTTCGGTCTCATCGTGAACACCAAACTTCTGAAGGATGCGGGCCACTCCCTCGATGAGATTAAGGACTTCGCTTCTCTGAAAGCCGTCGCGGATGACATCCACGCGCGCGCGGGTCAGCTCGGATTCGACGCCTTCTCATCACCGGGTCTTGATGACAGCTCCAGCTGGAGATTCTCCGGCCACCTGGCCAACATCCCGCTCTACTATGATTATGTGAAGAACGATCTTAAGGTCGGTTCCATGCCCGCCGAGATCAGTGACGAGTATCTCGATCTGTACCGTAATGTATGGGATCTCTACATCACCGATACTTCCGCCACCGCGAGCAGCCTTTCCACCAGCACCGGAGACGAGTCCGAGGCTGAGTTCGGCGAAGGCAAAGCCGTGTTCTATCAGAACGGCGACTGGGAGTTCGCCAACCTGACAGATAAGTTCAAGATGAATCCTGATGATCTCGCCATGATCCCCATCTACTGCGGCGCGAAGGGTGAGGAGGACGCCGGTCTCTGCTCCGGTACCGAGAACTGCTGGGCCGTCAATTCCAAGGCTTCCGAGGATGATATCCAGGCTTCTCTCGACTTCCTGAACTGGGTCGTGACATCTGAAGAAGGAACCGCCATGCTCTCCGAGCAGTTCAGCGGCATCCCCTTTAAAGAGGCTGCTCCCTCCAAGAACGTATTCGGCGTAGATGCGAGTGAATATGCCAAGGACGGCAAGTACACCATGTTCTGGGCGTTCAATGACACCCCCAACGTGGACAGCTGGCGTGCCACGGTCGTTACGGCTCTGACCGCGTACTCCGCGAGCCCCTCCGATGCCAACTGGGACGCTGTCGTAAAAGCGTTTGTTGACGGCTGGGCCACAGAATATAAGACGGTCAACGGCTGATCGTAAACGGCCGGACGGCGGTCTTTAGACCGGGAATATCAGCTTTAAGCTGAGAACAGCTCCTGAGGGCGGGCGTTACGCCCGCCCTCGTTGTTATTTATAAATGTGCGCATTCCGCCGGACACGCGCAGTCTTCCGCCGGGACGCGTACGCATTCGGAGCAGGGGGATTCAGTTGAAGAAGAAAAAGAAGAAAAAATCCGGTGCGGACGGTACGGTTGTAAACAGCAGCCTTATCCGCCGCCCGATTAAACGGTGGTTTCCGTTATTCGTCCTGCCCACTCTCGTATGTTTCGTGATCGGTTTCCTGTGGCCGTTTATACAGGGAATCTATTTGTCGTTTTGTAATTTCAATACGCCGAGAGACGCGGAATGGGTCGGGATCAGCAATTATGTCAAAGCTTTCAGCGACGCTGGATTCAGCCACGCATTCTGGAATACGGCCGCCTTCGCGGTGGTGTCCATCGTACTTATCAATGTAATAGCTTTCCTTATAGCCTATGCGCTTACTCAGAAGATGAGGGGAGCCAATCTCTTCAGAACCGTTTTCTTCATGCCTAACCTGATAGGCGGCGTGGTGCTCGGTTATATCTGGTCCATGATATTCGACGCGATCCTGAAAGGTTACGGCACGTATCTGACCGCGAACGCCACATACGGTTTCTGGGGACTGATAATTCTGGTCGCCTGGCAGCAGATCGGCTATATGATGATCATCTACATCGCAGGTCTTCAGGCTGTGCCGGGTGATATGCTGGAGGCCGCCAAGATCGACGGCGCCAACGGAAGACAGACTCTGACGCGGGTCATTATTCCCAACGTCATGCCTTCCATAACTATCTGCACATTTCTTACACTTACGAACTCGTTCAAACTGTTCGACCAGAACCTGGCCCTTACCGGCGGAGCGCCTTCGGTCATGCTGGAGGGAACCAAGGTTAATATGACGGAACTGCTGGCACTTAACATTTACAGCACATATAACATTAACGCGAACTGGCACGGCGCGGCCCAGGCCAAAGCGGTGGTATTCTTCCTGCTCGTGGCTGTGCTGGCTATAGCCCAGCTTGTCGCGACACGCAGCAAGGAGGTGCAGCAGTAATGAAACGCTCACAATACACAATGTTCAGCAAGGTGCTGACCGTGATTTTCGCTGTGCTGTGCCTTATCTGGGTCATGCCCATATTCGAGACGCTGATAAACTCGTTCAAGACCAATGCGGCGGTGAACACCGACGCCTTCGCGCTCCCGGATTCTGAGACTTTCGTGGGCATGGACAACTATGTGAAGGGTATGACCTTCGGCAACTATCCTTTCTGGAAGGCGGTGGGATTCAGCTTCCTCATTACTATCGTTTCCGTGGCGCTGATCCTGCTGTTCACGTCCATGACGGCGTGGTATATCGCGAGGGTCAATTCACGCTTCTCGCAGATATTCTATTACCTGTGCCTGTTTTCCATGATCGTTCCGTTCCAGATGGTCATGTTCACACTCACGTTCACGGCTGATCAGCTCAAGCTGAACACTCCGTACACCATTCCGATAGTGTATCTGGGATTCGGAGCAGGCATGGCCATATTCATGTTCGTGGGATTCATAAAGGGGCTTCCGCTCGAGGTTGAGGAGGCGGCGGCCATAGACGGCTGCGGCCCGGTACGCACATACTTCTCTGTGGTGCTGCCGATGCTTAAGCCGACTCTTATCTCCGTGGGCATTCTGGAGACCATGTGGGTCTGGAACGATTATCTGCTCCCGTATCTGGTGCTCGACCGCACAGAGTATATGACCATTCCGATCCTGGTCCAGTACCTCAAGGGAAGCTACGGTTCCGTGGACCTCGGCGCGACGATGGCGGTGATCATGATGAGCATCATACCCATCATCATACTCTACATCTTCTGCCAGAAACACATCATAAAGGGCGTCGCGGCAGGCGCGGTCAAGGGCTGACAAAGATTGGACGGAATACTTTGAGAAACAGCGGTGTTTTATTGCACATAACCAGTCTGCCGTCACCCTACGGCATCGGCACTATGGGAGGCTGTGCGCGGGAATTCGCGGATTTTCTTGAAAGCGCAGGTCAGAGCCGGTGGCAGATACTGCCGATCGGTCCCGTCAGCTTCGGTGATTCACCTTATCAGAGTTTTTCCACATTCGCCGGGAATCCGTATCTTATAGATCTTGATGATCTCGCCCGTGACGGACTTCTCAGGCGGAGTGAATTCGCGGAGACGGACTGGGGCGATGACCCGTCCTCCGTGGATTACGCGCTGATGTACAGGAAACGCTTTCCGGTGCTCCGTTTTGCAGTCGCCAGACTTCTGTCCGGAAGACATGATGAATATGACATCTTCGTCAGGGAAAACAGCGACTGGCTTCCTGATTACGCCCTTTTTATGGCGTTAAAGGATGAACACGGCGGAAAACCCTGGTGGGAATGGGAACACGGTCTTCGGGTAAGGGATAAAGATGCCCTGAAAATTGCCGCTGACAGGCTGGAGGACGACATCGCTTTCTGGCAGGGTGCGCAGTATCTGTTCTTCCGTCAGTACAGAGCGCTGAAGGCGTACGCGAACCTGAGAGGAATAGGAATAATCGGGGATCTTCCTATCTATGTAGCCGGGGATTCCGTCGATGTATGGATGCATCCCGGCCGGTTTCTTCTGGACGGGAACCTGCGTCCCGTAGAGGTCTCAGGATGTCCGCCTGACCCTTTCTCGCCGGACGGCCAGCTCTGGGGAAATCCCGTGTATAACTGGGATGTCATGGAAAAGGACGGATTCTCCTGGTGGATAAGACGTTTCGCCTGGCAGAACAGTCTGTTCGACACGCTAAGGATAGATCACTTCCGCGGATTTGACAGCTACTACGCGGTGCCTTTCGGAGAGGAAACCGCCCGGAACGGAAGCTGGCGCAAGGCCCCGGGAATGAAACTTTTCCGGGTGATAGAAGACGCGCTCGGGCATCCCGATATAATCGCGGAAGATCTGGGATTTCTTACAGATTCGGTAAGGCAGCTTCTTAAAGATACCGGATATCCCGGAATCAAGGTTCTTGAGTTCGCTTTTGACGCCGGAGAGGACGGAGAATATCTGCCTCATAATTACGGCAGACACTGCGTTGCTTATGTGGGAACACATGATAACGACACCGCGCTCGGGTGGCTGCACAGCATCCCGTCCGAGTGCCGCGAACGCGCGGTTGACTATCTTAAGCTGACCCGTGAGGAGGGATACAGCCGCGGCATGTTGCGCGCCGTTCTGGCCTCGCCCGCGGATACGGCGATACTCCAGGCACAGGATCTGCTCGGCCTCGGCAGCGAAGGGCGCATGAACACGCCGTCCACCGTAGGCATTAACTGGAAATGGCGCGCCCGCCCGGGGGATTTCTCACCGGGGCTCGCGACGTGGCTCAGGCATGAGACAGAGCTTTACGGCCGTCTGCCGGATCGCTTTATTTGAAGATGCAGGAGGCGGTCTGCGCCGGTTGAACCGTATCAGGAAGCTCTTATGAAGAACGTTATCTTTGTTTGTGTATAAATAAAAACTGAAGCGCACGCTCACTCCACTGTATGGACGTGTGACTGTGGAAAGGGAGGAGTGTTTCCGCCGGCTCGCGGTGCGGCAGTGTGGAGATCTGTCGTAATGAGTGACGCCTTCGGCGTCAGGGAGGCGGTACCGGTTTTATCCGGTCAGTCAGAGCCGAGAGAATGTCTGAAGTAATAATTAAAAATCTTAAGAAGGTCTACGACGGCGGTGTGACTGCTGTTCACGATTTCAATCTGGAGATTAAGGATAAGGAGTTTATTGTCCTTGTCGGTCCCTCCGGCTGCGGGAAGTCGACTACTCTCCGCATGGTGGCGGGGCTTGAGGACATAAGCGAGGGCGAGATTTACATTGACGGCAGGCTTTGCAATGACGTCGCCCCGAAGGACAGGGATATCGCCATGGTTTTCCAGTCCTACGCGCTGTACCCTCACATGACAGTATATGATAACATGGCTTTCTCCCTCAAGCTGGCGAAGATGCCTAAGGAGGAAATAGACAGAAAGGTTAAAGAGGTCGCCGCTATACTGGATATAACCCAGTATCTCAAGCGCAAGCCGAGGGCTCTGTCGGGCGGTCAGCGTCAGCGTGTCGCCATCGGGCGCGCCATGGTGCGCGACCCTAAGGTATTCCTGATGGACGAGCCTCTGTCCAATCTGGACGCTAAACTCAGAAACCAGATGCGCGCAGAGATCATCAAGCTGCGTCAGAGGATTAACACGACATTCATGTATGTCACCCATGATCAGACGGAGGCCATGACACTGGGCGACCGTATCGTGATCATGAAGGACGGCTATGTCAATCAGATAGGCACCCCGGAAGATGTGTTCGACCGTCCGGTCAACCTGTTCGTAGCCGGATTCATCGGGATGCCTGTCATGAACTTCTTTGACAACTGCAGACTGCTTCTGGAGGACGGGGTTTACTACGCTCAGATCCGAGGGGCGAAGATCCGGCTGGACGATTTCCAGCAGAAAGCGCTTAAGCAGAACGTTCAGCCGCCCTGCGACATCGTAGCGGGCATAAGGCCGCAGCATATCAGAGTCGGAGAGGGCGATCTGGAGGCTGTCATAGAGGTTAACGAGCTTCTGGGAAGCGAGGTCAACCTCCACGCAAGGAGCGATCAGGATGAGGTGGTCATGGTCATTCCGACCGTGGGACTTGATACAGATGTATCCATGGGAGCTACCGTACGCTTCACCACGCAGCCCAGGCTGATCCAGCTCTTCGACAAAGCGAGCGGAAACAACCTGATCTGGTTCGATCAGACCTCGTTCGAGGCGAACGCGCCCGTAAGCAGGGAGTACGATTTCTGATTACCCGGGAATTCTGTAATTAACGTGAATAATGTATATACAGCAAGGACGGAGCGATCCGTCCTTGCACTTTTTTTGATATTCCGCTGAAATTTTGTTCAGATATACAGATATTGATGCACACTTAATGCGCACCTGAAGACGCAGCCGCGCTAAGATTATGTTTGTCAGTTTTGTATAAAGGGTATAAGATTGAAATGACCGCCCGCGCGGGAGCCGGCGGACTTCAGCCTGTAACACCTGTAACATGTGAAAACGGAGTTTATAAATGGAGAGCACAGAAACAATCGAAGGCGGGGATGCTTCTGAACCCGAAAATACACCGGGGCGCCCCGATACACCTGAGATTGCAGATACGCCGGGTCATACAGATGTGTCGGCGACCGGAAATACGCCGGAGCGCTCTGATATATCAGAACAAACAGTTGCGCCGGAGACAAAAGATATACCGGGATTCACAGATGTACCGGAGTTTAATAATATACCTGAACGCACAGGCACGCCGGGCATCACAGATGCTCCGGTACGTGCAGACAGGACGGAATATACGAATGCGCTTTGTTCAAGCCCTTTCGGGCGGTTCAGATGCCTGAACTCCTTTCAGCTTAAGTGCATCGCCATGTTCGTTATGGTGCTGGACCACGCCTGGGGGACGATCGCAATAGACCATACCTGGCTGACAGCGCTCGGACGCATAGCGTTTCCGATTTTCGCGTTTCAGGTGGCGGAGGGATTCTCGCGGACACATGACAGGAAGAAGTATCTCAAGCGTATGTTCGTGTTCGCGCTGATATCGGAGATCCCGTTCAACTTTATGTCCGGAGGCCCTTTTTATCCTATGCATCAGAATGTCATGTTCACGTTCACACTGGCTATAATCGCATTGATGATCGTGGAACGGTCAAAAGAGAAGGGGACCGCGGTGTACGCCGTAACATTCGCCGTTACGTTTGTCGTGTCATTCATAGCCGGATACATAACATTTGTGGATTACTGGGGTTTCGGCGTTATTACGGTACTCATTTTCTATTTCTTCAAGGACTACCGTTACGGATGGATCGGCGAACTCGTCTGCCTGTTCCTGATAAACTGGGACATGCTCGGCGGACTGGTGATCCCGTTTACCGCAGGCGGTCAGGAATACCAGTTTCCGATACAGAGTCTCGCGCTCATCGGTCTTGTTCTGACCTGGCTTTACAACGGGAAGCAGGGGCCGCACAGTAAAAAGATCCAGTACGCGTGCTACGCGTTTTACCCTGCGCACATGGCGGTGCTGGATATTCTTCAGTATGTCCTGTGATTAAGGCACTGTTCCTTACATACAGTGGAAATGCTGAATGCCGTATCCTGAACGGCCGTTCAGGGAATAAAAAAATCCCGGATTATAACGCCCTGAGAGGATTCTGTCGCCGCCGC
>CAZTIY010000018.1:4721-9595 GCA_964613765.1 uncultured Eubacterium sp. | reverse complement strand
CCGCGGCCTGTTCGCGAAGGATTAAGTTTAAGTAAATTATCGCAATGGTTTTTCGTTCCGGAAGGAGAATGATATTAGTGCTGAAGAAGATAAGCGACATCCTTTCGGGAGTTCCCGCTGTCGTAACGGCGGGTGTATTCCTGCTTCTGAAACTTGTTTTACAACATATATTCAGGATCGATGTGCCGGTTTATCTTGATCCCGTATGGGTGTCCGTTGTCATAACGGGCATCCCTTTACTGTATGAGGCTGCCGGGAGGCTTGTTCACTCAACGGGTATCAGTAAGATTTCTTCTGAGCTTCTGGTCTGCATCGGTATGGCGGCCTGCATTGCCGCGTCATTTCTCCCGGGGCACGAGGAGCTGTTTGAGGCCGGCGAGATCGGGTTCATCATGTCCCTCGGCGAGATACTGGAGGAAAAGACAGCCGAACATGCCCGGGCCGGACTCAGGATACCGGATTCCGTGGGTCCGGAGCAGGCGCCGGCCGCGCGTATCGCGGACAGGGCGGCGAGTCTGCTCGTGCCTCTCGCCCTTCTCGTGGCGCTCATAACTTTTGCCGTAACACGGGATATAGATAAGGGTGTTACCATTCTGGTCGTGTTCTGTCCCTGCGCGCTTGTTCTCGCGACCCCCACGGCGGTCATGGCCGGAATCGGACAGGCATCAGGGCGCGGGGTGATCATTAAATCCGGTGACGTGCTGGAGAAAATGGGAAAAGTCGATACGGTCGTATTCGCAAGTCCGGAAATGTTTCACGGCGGAATTACGGGGCTTCCGGTTGAAGACCGCGAAGACGGTTCTTCCGGATTAAAGAGCGGCGCGGGTACGGACGGTTCATTTTATACCGGTTATGATTATGCCGGCGCTAAGGAAACCTGCGATATTCCTTTCGAGATTATTAAGAAACTTGAGCCTCTTAATGTAAGAGCCGTCATTTTGACTGCGGACAAACAAAAAACGGCGGACCTGTGTGCAGGGGATGAGGAAATCACAGTTTCCGGGACTTCACTTAAGTCCGGAGACGGACAGTGCCCGGCCGGCCGTTCCGCCGGGGAAAGGGAATTCATCGGCGGCGGGGCGGCGTTTCCGGAGAATGAAAAAGGGCGGCATTCCGGCGGAACATGCGTTAAGAGCGGAATAACAGAAGTCAGGACCGGTTTCAGCCCGGAAGAAAAGGCTGCCGCCGTCCGGAAACTGATGGGGGAAGGTTCGGTCGTCTGCGTGACAGGGGACAGTGTGAACGATGCCCCGGCGCTGAGAGCCGCCGATGTCGGTGTCGCGGCAGGCGGTACAGAAAATGATACCGTTTTAGAAGCCGCGGATGTTGTTATAACGGGGGACGGCGCGTCCGGGATCCCGTATCTGAAAAAGCTGGCGAACGCCACGGTGAGAACGATCAGGACAAGCATAACTCTTTCGATCGTGATCAATGCCCTTGCCATAGTATTCTCGTTTATGGGGATTCTGAATCCGACAACGGGCGCGCTCTGGCACAACGCGGGTTCGATTCTCGTCGTACTTCTCTCCGCTACACTTTACGGGCGGAAGATCGAGTAATCGCGTTTTCGCCTGTTGAGTTTATTAAGGAGAGTCCGGAGTATGAAAAAAATATCGGTATCATGCCGCTCCGGGATGATGATAAGGGCAGTCATGGGTGCTTCTCCCGGTTATCCGGACGGAATTACCGGTGCGGGCAAGTTTCCGCTCATGTTTTCGTCAGACATTGATGAAAAGGATACCGCATCTCATGAGACCGCCTTATGTCAGAGAATGCCATAAAGTACATATAGTGAAAGACACCGCGCGGCAGGATTTCAAAGAGTCATGAACGCAGACTTTTTCGCGGAGTCACGGGAAGCCTCAGTAAGGGGGAAGAGCGACTGACATCGCAGACAGGAGAACACAGATGAGCGAACTTAAACGTACACAATATTACGGAATTCATAAGGAAGAGGGCGCCGTCATGACGGATTTCGGGGGCTGGGAGATGCCGCTTCAGTACCCCGGCGGTATTGTCGCGGAGCACCTTTATACGCGGCGACACTGCAGCCTGTTCGATGTTTCCCACATGGGAAGACTTCTGATTGAGGGACCGGAAAGGCTGGATTTTCTGCAGCATGTACTGACAAGTAACGTCGCGTCTCTCGATCTTAACAGGGCGCAGTACTGTATCATTCCGACAGAGACCGGCGGCGCCGTTGACGACGCGTACCTTTACCGTTTTTCTGATGAAAGGTTCCTTCTGGTTGTCAACGCGGCCAACACGGAGAAAGATCTGGATCATCTTAACCGCTATATTAAAGATTACGACTGTACAATGACCGATGTAACGGCGGATTATGCTGCTGTCGCCGTGCAGGGACCGGAATCGCGGGGAATGCTGACGGCGCTTGCGGGAGGCGGCGAAATCACGGAGCCGCCGAGAAACTCTCTCGGCACACATATTCTGGAAGGTCATAAGGCGTATATCGCGAAGACAGGCTATACCGGCGAACCGCTCGGATACGAGGTCTATATCAGCAGCGCGGACGCGGAATGGTTCTGGAGCAGGATGCTGGAACTCGGCGCGAAACCGGCAGGGCTTGGCGCCCGTGACACGCTGCGTCTTGAGGCGGGACTTCCGCTCTACGGGCATGAGATGGGGACTGACGCTGAGGGACTGGAGATTCCCGTGTTCGCGGTGTCGCTCGCCCGTTTCGCAGTGAGTTTTTCGGAGCTGAAAGGAGATTTTGTCGGCAGAGAGGCGCTCAGTAAACAGTATGAGGCGTTCTGCCGGATAAGGAACCGGGATTTCCGGGACATTTCCGCTCTCCCTAAACGGATTTATCCGGTTACGCTTCTTGACCGGGGTGTGATGCGCGCCGGCATGCCTGTGTACAGGGACGGGAAGCAGATCGGCCGGGTCACGAGCGGTACGATGGTTCCGTATTACCGTCAGGAGGGTGAAGGGCTTAATACGGTGATAACAGAAGAGAGCGCGAAACGCGCGATCGGTCTTGCCTATATTTCAAGTGATACCCTGGAAGACGATATCGTAGAGGTGGAAATTCGCGGAAAAAGATTAAAAGCCGCAATTCCTCCCTATCATATGCAGACGAATACGCCTCCGTACGCGAGGCCGATTCTTTACCGCAGAAAAGAAAATATACAGTCAGCTTCCCGACGGTCTGCTTCTGATACCCGGAGCCCCGGAGGCGCGGCGGAACCTGCCGCCTCTACAGATGACGGGTGTTCCTCCGGGAGAAAAACCGCGCCGGAACATGACCGGGGCGCCTCGGATGAGACGTCTTCAGGGGAGCATGATTTGCGTGCCGCGACTGAGACTTCTTCCGCGGGAAAAAACCGCAGGGCCATGTATGAGGTCTCTGCCGGGGAACATAATCCATGTGCTGCGACTGAGCCCGGCTGTGCCGCCGGTGAACCTGTCCGTGCGGGAGAATACCGCGACGCGGCGGTCGATCTTATCATCAGGGCTTCCGAGAATCACAGATGGCGCCAGAAACTGTGTGTCAATCTCATTCCTTCAGAGAACACCGCGAGCCGCGCCGTGCAGCTTCTGTGCGCTTCCGACCCGGCCTTCAGGTACGCGGAGCATAGGAAGATCAAGGCCTTCTATGACGCGGACGTATATTATTATCAGGGAACCAAATTCATCGACCGTGCGGAGCGGCTTCTGACGGGGGAGATGCGTAAGTATCTGGGCTGCCGTGAGGTCGAGACCCGGGTGACGAGCGGTCAGATGGCCAATACTGCGGTGTTTTCGGCTCTTACGGACTGGAAGAACCGCCTGGACAGAAAGAACACGCCGCGGCGCCTCGGCTATGTGCTGAATAACCATATCATAAAGGGCGGACACCTCAGCGCGCAGCCGATGGGCGCTCTTCATGATTATATCGAGGTCGATCCCGTGACAGAGCGTCCGGCGGTCGTTAACTTCCCGGTCTGTAAAGACAATCCTTTTAAAACCGATGTTGAAGAGACAAAGAAAGTCATTGACAAATACAGGCCGGAACTCATTATTTTCGGAAAAAGCATGGTGGTTCATAAAGAACCCGTGGCAGAGATCAGGCAGTTTCTTAAAGATGAAAATATTCACGCGACAATCATGTACGATATGGCCCATGTGCTGGGGCTTATAGGAGATTATTTCCAGAAGCCGTTTGAAGAGGGAGCGGACATTGTAACCGGCTCCACGCATAAGACGTTCTTCGGTCCGCAGCGCGGAGTGATCGGCGTTAATTACGGGCCGGAGGACCTGGAGTACGGTCTGTGGGAGACGATCGAGTCACGTACATTCCCCGGCAGTGTTTCCAACCATCATCTCGGCACACAGCTGGGGCTTCTGATGGCGGCCTACGAGATGAATTATTTTAAGGACAGCTATCAGAAAGCGGTCATTGAGAACGCGAAACATTTCGCGCGCAGTCTTAAGAAGCAGGGGCTTGACGTACTTGGTGATCCGGATATCGGATACACAGAGACACATCAGGTGCTGCTGTCGGTGGGTTACGGCGCGGGACCCGGAATCGCGGAGCGGCTGGAGAGGAACAGGATCATTGTGAATTACCAGGCAACGCCGGACGAGGAGGGGTTCACCGCTTCCGGAGCGCTCAGAACGGGCGTCGCCGAAATGACCCGCTTCGGATTCGGGAAGGACGAATTTGAAAAACTGGCGGAGCTAATGGCGGATTGCATATTGAGAAACAAGGATGTGTCCGGCGATGTTGAAGCGCTTCGCGCGGAATATACCGGGATGCGGTATTGCTTTAACGACGCGGAATTTAACGCGGCTCTTGACAGTCTGGCTGAATGTCTGTGATCATGTAAACCGGATCCGGTCCGGATTCAAACGGAAATTATTTTACATTGAAC
>CAZTIY010000018.1:1498-4621 GCA_964613765.1 uncultured Eubacterium sp. | reverse complement strand
TTCTCAGCGCTTGTGTTTAAAATTTTGTGCGTGCTTTCGCGTATGCCTTCCGGGAGATTCGTTACATTGATCCGGTCGTAAAAACGTGCTGTTTACTGAAAAACTTTCAGTTATCACGGCCTTAGAATATGGTAGCGCCGGTCACGCGGCATAAATACGTATATTTTGTCGAAAAAATACATTACGGCGTGTTCCGCTCTTTCATTTTCGTGACAGACCGGGGTGATTGATTTTAAGCAGGAAATGTGTAAAATGAAGAAGGCATTTGTCCGGTATCAAACCTGATACACAGTCCGGGCACCGGCGAAAGCGGGGCAATCAACGGTGAACCGTACCAATGAGACCGGCGGAGACGGGGAGCCGGTGAACCGGACAGCGCTGATCCGAATCGGCGGACGTTCGCCGGCGCCGGTCCGGAACGCTGATGTCGTTTATTCAGGAGGCTGTATCAATATGGATATATACGGGTTGTTTTCACTTCTCGGCGGCGTCGGGCTGTTCCTTTTCGGAATGTCTGTCATGTCGTCAGGTCTTACAAACGCCTGTGGGAGCAACCTGCAGAATATTCTGGCGAAGGCGACCGGGAACACGTTCAAGGCCGTGATGGTAGGTCTCGGGATGACACTCCTCATTCAGAGTTCATCGGCGACGGACGTCATGGTTATCGGATTCGTGAACGCGAAGATGATGACTCTTTCGCAGGCTGTAGGAGTCATCCTGGGCGCCAACATCGGCACTACGATAACGGCGCAGATTACCGCTTTCGACCTCGGGAAATACGCTCCGCTCATCCTGTTCATCGGGGCGATGATGTATTTGTTCGTAAAGAAGAACCTTGTAAAGCATATAGGCGAGATCATCATGGGCTTCGGAATGCTGTTCGTAGGAATAGATATACTGAAGCAGGCAATCCTTCCCCTGCAGGAAAGCGAAGAGTTCATTTCTTTCATGTCGAGTATCAACAATCCCGTTATAGCGGTTCTTTTCGGTATAGCGTTCACGGCCCTTCTACAGAGTTCATCCTCATCCACTGTCATTTTCCAGACGTTCGCCGTCCAGGGACTCATACCGTACAGCATGGCTGTTTATCTGGTCATAGGCGCCGCCATCGGGTCTGTAACGCCTAACATACTCGCGTCTCTCACGACCGGAAGGGACGGGAAGAGGACAGCCGCTCTCAATCTGATATTCAATATTTACAGGGCGATTCTTCTGATAATCCTGATAAATATTTTCCCGGGCATACTGACGGCGATTCAGAGTCTTTCGCCTGACAGCGTCGCGAGGCAGATAGCGAACACTCATACGATATTCGCGATAATCGCGGTCGCGACGGGGGTTTTCCTTACCAGGCCGATGATCTGGCTCGCGGAGAAGGTTATACCTGTTCTCCCGGCCGAAGACGAGATGAAACAGGAGCGCAAGCTGCAGTATATGTCCGCGCTCTCGTCGGTGCCGGTCAGCATGGCCGTAGATCAGGCGCACCGCGAAGTAACGAGGGTGGGCAGGATAGCCGCGCAGAATCTGCGTGACTCAATAGACTGCTTCTTCGACTACACGGAGGAAAAGGCTGAAGCGGTAAGAAACAGGGAAGAAAGCGTCAATATTCTGAATAACACCATACCGGACGCCATGGCAAAGCTGAGGAGCTATGATCTCAGCAGGGAACACCTTCATAAAATATCCGTTATGACGATATCACTTACTGACATAGAACGGATTTCCGATCACGCCATAAATATCGTGGAATATGCCGAGGATATGAGACAGAAGCGAGCCTCTCTCTCTGATGACGCCTTGAATGAGCTGAGTCATATGGCAAGCGACAGTTTGTCCGCCGTGGATATTTCACTTGACATATTCGAGACCGAGGACTTTTCAAGACTCGGAGAGCAGGAGAGTCTTGAAAAGCATGTGGACATGCAGGAGTCCGAACTTATAGCGCATCATGTGGACAGGCTCATGCAGAATATATGTGATCCGACGGGCGCCGTTGTTTTCACTGATATGGTCGCGGATCTGGAACGGTGCGCCGATCATGCCGACAACCTGGCGCACGCCCTCACGTAGAAAAGGGCCTCTGAGATTTCGGGAGTGCGCCGTAAAGGCGCGGCAACGGGCATGTATTTAGAAAGCGGCTGACTGTCATCTGCTGTACTTTTTTATCTTTAATGTCATTTATATTCATTTAACGTTGATACGGGAGAGACCGGAATGAATGGTTTTAACGGAAGACTGAAAAACGGGCGCCGCGGGAAAAGGGCGGTCGCGGTTGTTCTGTCCCTGATTATGGCGTTTCTGGCGGTAATCGGGATGACATCCGAGCAGGTTGTGTTATCTCACGCAGATACGGGAACAGAAACGGAGAAGGCTGTCGCGAGGAATTTCCCCGGGGTTTCCCGCAGGACCGCTTTTGCCGCAACTGAAGCAGGAAGCGCGGGGTCGGCCGGAGCCGGCGTCAACGGCACAGCCGCTGGTACTGAGAGAACTCCGGAAATCGGAGGAACCGCTGTGATAAGATCTGTGGCGGCAACTCCCGCAAACAGCGGCGGAGTGATAAAAGATGAGACAGCAACCGTGGAGTCGGACGCTGACGGCGGGAACGCGAAAGTTACGGTGAGTGCGCAGCTGAGAGATACCTTTGAAGGCGAACTCGCCGATTACTCCACACTGGAAGATATAGAAAACACGTCCGGGAATGAGCCGTTCAAAAAATCAGAAAATGAAGAGCATGACAACACCATAATCTGGGATGCCCGCGGGAAGGATATACAGTATCAGGGAACCGGGAGAGAATCCGATCTTCCCTTAACGGCGGATGTCACTTACTTCCTGAACGGGGAGGAACTCAGCGCGGAGGAGATAAAGGGAAAGGCCGGTGATGTTGAGATCCGTTTTGATTATAATGTGAGGCGCACAGAACTCGTCGGCGTGAACGGCAAAGGATATACAGTGAAGTATCCGTACACTGTCGCGAGCGCCGTCATGCTCGATAATGACCGGTTCAGTGATGTAAAAGTGTCGAACGGAAAGATCATGAACGACGGGGATAAGAATGTCTGTCTGGGAGTAGCTTTCCCGGGTCTTAAGGAGAGTCTCGGACTGTCAGGCTCCGGACCCGAT
>CAZTIY010000018.1:0-1488 GCA_964613765.1 uncultured Eubacterium sp. | reverse complement strand
GTAGTGATCAGTGCCACTACGGACAGGTTCACGATGGAGGGAACATACACTGTCGCGCTGTCCGGCCTCACGAACGACCTCAATCCGGACGGAACCGCCGACAAGGCGGATTCAGGACTGAGAACCTTAAGGAACAGCCTGAAGTCTCTCGCGAAAGCGTCGGACGAGCTTGTCGACGCGACGGATAAACTGAAATCCGGGGCTGTGGATCTCGATAAAGGCGCGGCTGGACTGAGTTCCGGCATTTCGGAATTTCAGAAAGGAATTGAAGAGGAACTTGTCCCGGGGAGCAGAGATTTCGCTGACGGTCTTAATAAATTAAATGAAGGGATGAAAGAACTCAGCGGGCGCGGCGAAGATCTGAGAAAAGGCGCGGAAGCACTTGAGAGCGGTATATTCGGAATCTTTACGGAGGTAACGAACAGTCTGAAAAAGGAATTGTCAGGAAGAATCCCCGCTCTTGAAGAATTATTGAATGATTTTCAGCTCACTCCCGACAATTATGTGGAGCAGATTGAAAAGATAAAGGAGAAGATCTCCGGTTCTTCTTCACTAAAAGATACACAAAAGGCAAAAATCAATGAGAGTCTTGACGGGCTGAAGGGAATGCTGGACGGAATAATTGCGCTTTGTGACGGCGTGAACGATTATACCGAAGGTGTCGAATCCATAAGTTCCGAAACGGTTAAGCTCGCAGAAGCCGCCGACGGTCTCGCGGACGGGATTCAGGGTGTAAATGACGGCGCGAAGGAACTCGCCGACGGAGCCGGGAAGTTAGGCTCGGGCACAGAATCTTTCGAAAGCGGCGCGGATGAATTGAATAAGGGCATGAGCGAATTTGATGAGGAAGGCATAGACAAACTCGTTTCTTCGCTCAATCCGTCGGAAGCCCTGAGAATGCTGGACAGGTTCAGGGCTTTGAACAACGCGTCAAAACGCACATATTATGTCGGCGGGGTCGCTCCGGGCATGAGCGGTGAAGCGCGGGTAATATTCAAGACCGCGGCGATTAAATAATGCCGCGCACCGCAGGCAGGCATCTGTTTTCAGACAACCCTGTGTACACTGTTTTCCGCAACCGGACGTCATACCGCAAACCGGTACGGGTGGCGCGGGGACTGTCTGTGCGTCTTAAACATACGGTACGGGTGGCGCGGGGACTGTCTGTGCGTCATAAGCATACCGGTGCGGGCGCGAGGAGAACTCTGCATGTGCCCGGAAGCATACCGCAGACCGTTACGGGCGCGCGGAGACCGTGCTTGCGCCCGGACAGCAGGCCGCATATCGGTACAGGCAACGTCTGAGACTCTGCATGTGCCCGGAAAGCATACCGCATACCGGTACAGGCGTCGTCTGAGACTCTGCATGTGCCCGGACGGCATATCACAAACCGGTACAGGCGGCGCGGGGACTGTCCGTGCGTCCTGAGCATACCGGTACAGGCTCGAGGGAGGATTCTGCATGCGCACGGACGTCATACCGCAAACC
>CAZTIY010000017.1:8018-18246 GCA_964613765.1 uncultured Eubacterium sp. | reverse complement strand
TAAGAAAACTGAAGGGCAAGGGCGCCGTTTTGATTGAGGGACCTAAATGGTGCGGTAAGACCACTACCGCTGAGCAGATTGCGGGCAGTGCCGTATATATGTCCGACCCGGAGAATCAGAAACAGAATCTCATGCTTGCCGAGATAAGTCCCCGGAGCCTGCTGGCCGGAGAGACCCCCCGGCTGATTGATGAATGGCAGCTTGCGCCCGGGCTTTGGGATGCCGTCAGGTTTGAGGCGGATCACAGAAAAGAGCAGGGACAGTTTATTCTGACAGGTTCCTCGGTTCCCGTCACGACTCAGGAGATAAAGCACACGGGAACGGGCCGGTTTTCGAGAATAAAAATGCGTCCTATGAGTCTTTTTGAATCCGGAGATTCAAACGGCGAGGTGAGTTTAAGTAGCCTGTTCGATTCCCCCGGTGAAATCTCCGGTGAGAGCGTATTGACCCTCGAAGATATAGTTTTTCTCATATGCCGCGGGGGATGGCCGCAGGCGGTTGATTTTGAACGCGATATTGCTCTGGATCAGGCCTTTGACTATTATGACGCGGTAGTGGAATCTGATATGTCAAAAGTTGACGGAATCAGCAGAAATCCGGAAAGGGTCAGACATCTGATGCGTTCCTACGCGCGCAATCAGGGATCCCAGGCGACCAATGAAGTTATCAGAAGGGATATGGTCTCCAATGATTCAAACGCTCTAAATACAGATACAATCGTTTCATATGTTAACGCGCTTAAAAAAATGTTCATTATTGAAGAAATGCCGGCGTGGAATCCGAATTTGAGATCCAAAGCCGCTGTCAGGACATCAGATACGAGATATTTTGTCGATCCGTCCATAGGAACCGCAGCTATGGGCGCGGGTCCGGATGATCTTGCTGACGATCTGCAAACATGCGGTCGGCTGTTTGAAACCCTTTGCGTAAGGGATCTCAGGGTATACGCCGACAGTCTGGACGCGGTCGTATATCATTACAGGGACAAGTCAGGTCTTGAATGTGACGCGGTTATACATCGCAGAAACGGGACATACGGACTTGCGGAGATCAAACTCGGCGGCGATACGGCGATTGAGCGGGGCGCGGAGACGCTGAAGACCCTGCGTGACAGAATAGACACCGGTAAGATGAAAGTCCCGTCGTTTCTCATGGTCCTGACAGGCACGGGCAGGTACGCCTTCCGGCGTCCTGATGGCGTATATGTCGTTCCCGCGGGATGCCTCAGGAATTAGACCGTGCGAGGCGGAAATGTTATGATTATGCTATACGTCGGTACAGACCGGATTGACGGCGTCCCGACGGCGTATATAAGGAAAAGGAGGCTTACGTGGCCGGAGTTCCCCTTAATTCAATGCAGAAAAAGGCCGTGGAGCACAGGGACGGTCCTCTTCTGATTCTTGCGGGAGCGGGATCGGGCAAAACAGCGACAATGACCCGGAGAATCGCGCGGCTTCTTGAGACAGGAGTGAAGCCGTGGGAGATCCTCGCCGTTACTTTTACCAATAAGGCCGCCCGCGAGATGCGGGAACGGGTCGGACAGCTTACGGGTGAGGCCGGGGATATCTGGATCATGACATTCCACGCCATGTGCCTCAGGTTTCTCCACACGGACCCCGGACCGGTCGGATATGACCGCAATTTCACGGTTTACGACACTCAGGACCAGAAGACGCTCGTTAAGAACATAATGAAGGAACAGGGCATAAGCGACCATGAATACAAGCCCCGCTATTTTCTTGCGGTGATAAGCCGCTGCAAGGAGAAGGGACAGGATCCCGAAATGTTCAGGGATGAGTCTCTGGAGGCAGGCTTTGAGCGGGGGCGTACCCGTGTGATTTATGATGTATTCAGCGAATATGACGCGAAGCTGAAAGAGAACGGTGCGATGGATTTCGACGATCTTCTTCTGAATACGGTCAGACTTTTTCAGGCGGCGCCTGAAGTTCTGAATAAATATCAGGACCGTTTCCGTTATATAATGGTCGACGAATATCAGGACACCAATCACATACAGTATGAGATAATCAGGATGCTCGCGGATAAACACCGCAATCTCTGCGTCGTGGGGGACGACGACCAGTGCATTTATGAGTGGCGGGGCGCCGATATCAATAATATTCTGAATTTCGAGAAAGACTTTCCGGAGACAAAGGTGATAAAGCTTGAGCAGAATTACCGGTCAACGGGAAATATTCTGACATGCGCCCATTCTGTGATCAGAAACAACATTGACAGAAAAAGCAAAAAACTTTGGACGGACCGGCCGTCTGGGGATAAGGTCGTCTACCACAGACTGGATAATGATAAAGAAGAGGCATCTTATGTGGCCCGGCAGATTCTTTTTATGAACAGAAACGGCAGAAGTTTCAACGATTTCGCGGTGCTGTACAGGACGAACGCCCAGTCGAGACTTTTTGAAGAGGCGTTCAGCCGTAACGGCATCCCCTGTCAGGTTCTGTCAGGAATGCGCTATTACGACAGAAAGGAAATAAAGGACGCGATGGCTTACATGAGACTCATCGTGAACCCCAAGGACGATCTGTCGTTCATGCGCGTGGTAAACGAGCCTAAGCGCGGTATCGGCGAAAAGACTATGGCCAAACTTCAGGCGTTCGCGAATGTCCGCGGGCAGAGCATACTGGAGGGACTTTCTGCCCCCGACCGTGAAATGCTTGAGTCGATACCGGGCAAGGCTTACGAACGCGTGAAAGACCTCGTGTCGCTTTTCTCCCGGATAAGGGAAAACAGGGACAGAATGAGCATCCTTGATATATTCGATACGCTGATCGGCGATTCCGGCTACCTCACGGCGCTTCATAACGGCGGAACGACGGAGGATGAGAGCAGGATCGACAATCTTCTGGATTTCCGGACTGTCATAGTCGATTATGAGAAGACAGCGGACGAGCCTTCGCTGGAGGATTTCATGGAGGGGCTTACGCTCGCGGCAGAGGTAGACAGTATGTCTGATGACGGTGCAACGGTCAAACTTATGACGATGCACAGCGCGAAGGGGCTTGAGTTTCCCGTCGTGTTCATGCCGGGGCTTGAGGACGGGCTTTTCCCCGGAAACAAGGCGTTCGACGATCTTAAGAATATGGAAGAGGAGCGCCGCCTCTGCTATGTGGGAATGACACGGGCGAAGGAAATCCTGTACCTCACGAGCGCGGAGCAGCGGACCCGGTACGGGCGCACGGACTATACGCGTGAATCGCAGTTCCTGCGTGAAATAGACCGTAAAGTTCTTACGGGGGACGCGGTATACAGGAGATCCGGTACGGAGAGCACATCGCTCGGAATATCGACAGGAAGCAGGGACGGGTTTTCGGAACGCCCGTACAATCCGTTCGGGGCGGATGAAACGGTTTACGGAGAAGGATTCCCGGAGAGCCGCCGCTATACGTACGGACGTGAACCGGATTCCGGTTTCGGGCGGCGTTCACGCGGCAGGTCACGGGCGGATGAAACAGTTTTCGGCGGCGTTCACGGCGCGGCGTCCGGTCTCATCGGCGGAAACCGGGGCGGTTCCGGCGCGGCGTCCGGCCGGGCGGGAAATGAAATGAATCGAAACGGGAAAGCCGCTTTTGACACGTCAGAAGGCGTGTCCGTCACCTATGCGCCCGGCGATGTAATAATACATAAGAAATTCGGACGGGGGACGGTCATTGATGTATCGGGGGATAAAAATGTTACACTGACGGTTGCGTTCGACAGCGCAGGAATCAAGAAGCTTGCCGCCGATGTCGCCCCGATTGAGAAAGCGGAAAACTGATGACCGTGAAGCTATCGTTATCGTTATCTTCATCAGGCACGATAAGGTAAATTTAACGTTGAAGACCATACACTTATTGTTATTTTCATCGTAATCGTTATCTGCCCGATAAGAAAATTCAAAGTTAAGGATTTGTTACAGGGCACGAGATAAGATTTTGTCGTGGCTCAGGTCTGATACAGGCCTGAGGGATGTATGGCAGGAAACGGAAACAGCCTGTGAAACAAGGTATCATCACTTTAGTTTTAAGCATGATTCCGTACGACACGGAATGAATTGAATGATAATTATTATTTCGGCACAGGCCCGGCATATAGCAGATAAAGGAAACGGTAACATAACAGGAGGTCAGAACGGGGCGGCGGGAAAAATTGAAATACCGGCAGACAGTCCGGTATCTTCCTGCGCGGTTTCCGGTCCGCGCCCGGACGATATTGATTTTATTTTCGGAGGCAGGAATGGGAAAGGACGATAAGCTTGAACGGATAAAATTTCTCGTCGGCCGTCTTAACGAGGCTTCGCGGGCCTACTATCAGGACGCCCGTGAGATAATGCCGAATATAGAATATGACGCGATGTACGACGAGCTTCTGGAACTGGAGAAGGAGACAGGGATCATACTTTCCAACAGCCCGTCGCAGAACGTGGGCTACGAGATTCTTTCCGACCTTCCGAAGGAGAGACATCCGCAGCGGATGCTGTCGCAGAATAAGACGAAGAGCCGCGAAGAGCTGCGTGACTGGCTCGGGGATAAGACGGGAATCCTTTCCTGGAAGCTGGACGGACTCACTGTCGTCCTGACGTATGAGGACGGAAAACTGGTGAAGGCTGTCACGCGCGGGAACGGCGACGTCGGCGAAGTCGTGACCGCGAACGCGAGATTTTTTGACAATGTGCCGCTCTCGGTATCATATAAAGGGAGACTCGTGCTCCGCGGCGAAGCGGTAATAAAATACAGCGATTTCGAAAAGATAAACGAAAGCATAGGCGATTCCGACGCGAAATACAAGAATCCGAGGAACCTCTGCAGCGGCTCTGTCCGTCAACTCGATCCGGGAGTGACCAGAGGGCGGCACGTCAATTTCATCGCTTTCACGCTTGTTGAGGCGGCGGGTGTCGATTTCGGAAACAGTCACGCGAGAGAACTTGACTGGCTCGGGGAACTCGGATTCGACGTCGTGTTTTACCGTTTTGTCGATAAAGAAAACATCATTCAGGCGGTCGAAAGTTTCGAGTCGGAGATACCCGGTAACGATTTTCCGAGCGACGGTCTGGTGCTTTTATTTGACGATATAGAATACGGCAGATCACTCGGGAGCACGGCGAAATATCCCCGGGATTCGATCGCGTTCAAGTGGGCTGATTCAAAAGAAGAGACAACGCTTCTCGGCATAGAGTGGAGCGCGTCCAGAACGGGGCTCATAAACCCGGTCGCGGTGTTCGAGCCGGTTGAACTTGAGGGGACGACCGTGTCCCGCGCGTCTGTCCATAACATAAGCATCATGGAAGAACTCGGCCTCGGCGCGGGCGACCGGATCACGGTCTATAAGGCGAATATGATAATCCCGCAGATCGCGGAAGACATGACGCCGTCACATTCGATCATCATCCCCGACATTTGTCCGTCCTGCGGAGGACCCGCTGAAATCAGGGACGAATCTGGGGTGCGGACGCTTCACTGTCTTAATCCCGACTGTCCCGCGAGGAGAATCAAAAGTTTCGCGCTCTTTACGTCCCGTGACGCGCTTAATATAGAGGGGCTGAGCGAGGCCACGCTGGAGAAGCTGATAGACAGGGGCTTCATCAGGGAGTTCGCCGATATATTCAGACTTGAGCGTTACCGCGATGAGATCGTGGACATGGAAGGGTTCGGCGATAAATCGTTTGAGAAGCTCATTACCTCCGTCGAACGGGCGGAGACGACTACGCCGGACAGACTGATTTACGCGCTCGGGATTCCCGGCATAGGCCTTTCCAACGCCCGCGCGATAGTGCGTCACTGCGGGGGAAAGTGGGACGCCGCAAGAAGCATAACGCGTGACGAACTCCTTTCAATAAACGGTGTCGGGGAAGTCTTAGCGGACGCGTATACGGCATACTTCGCCGATCCCGTGAAAAACGGGGAGCTGGACGCGCTTCTTCCATATCTTAAAATTGAAGAAAATGAAGAAGAGCGGGGTGATATACTCGCCGGCAAAACATTTGTCATAACGGGATCTCTTGAACGTTATGAGAACAGGGAGGCTCTCAAGCGCGCCATTGAAGAGGCGGGCGGAAGGACGGCGGGTTCAGTGAGCGGAAAAACTTCGTATCTCATCACAAACGATACCGGGACTTCGAGCGCGAAGAACAGAAAGGCGCGCGAGCTCGGCGTTCCGGTCATAGATGAGGCGGCTATAGCCGCCTGGCTTGAAACGGGGATAGCGCCGGACTCCGGAGAATAATCGGACAGGTTGAAAGTGCTAAAGTATGAAAGTATTGAAAACAGGGAAACTTGACAGTGATCTACTGAAGTCGCTCGTTATAGATAAAATCCGGTTAAAGAGGCCGGAGATTCTGACCCGGGCGGCCGTGGGCGAGGACTGCGCGGTGGCGGATTTCGGCGAATATGAATGCGTGATTTCCACGGACCCCATCACGGCTGACACGAAGGACATAGGCCGCCTGTCAGTAATAATTTCATGTAACGACATCGCCTCAAACGGCGTGGAGCCGCTCGCGATAGTGCTGACAGTGCTGCTCCCTGAGGGAGTCACGGACGATGACGTTGAGATGATTACGGATCAGGCGGCGCTTGCGGCGGAACAGGCCGGAGTTGAAATCGCGGGAGGTCATACGGAGATAACTTCAGCCGTAAATAAACCGGTAATAGTTTCGACGGCTTTCGGACGGGCGCTTAAGGGAAAGAGCCAGAGCGTACGTAATATGCGGCCGGGGGACAGGCTTCTTCTGTCTAAATCGGCGGGGCTCGAAGGCGCCGGCATCCTCGCTTCAGACGGGGAAGAAGTGATGAAAAAAGTTTTGAGCCGGAAAGAGCTTGAACGGGCGAAGAGTTTCCTTGACAGACTGAGCGTGATCCGGGAAGGTGTTATCGCGGCGGGTGTCGGGACGAGCGGCATGCATGACGTGACGGAGGGCGGCATATACGGAGCTGTCTGGGAAGTCTGTACAGCCGGCGGAAAGGGCGCCGTTCTTGAGGAAGAAAAAATTCCCGTAGAACCTGAGACCCTGAAAATCTGTGAATATCTGGGGGCGGACTGGAGGCGTATGGTCTCAAGCGGAGCCATGCTGATAACCGCCGCGCCGGAAAAAGCTGAGGAGATAATCAGGCTCTGCGGTGAAGAGGGTATACCGGTGACTGACATCGGCGAAATCCGCCCTCCCGAAGAGGGAATCAAAGTTTTTGAAAAAGGTCATTCGGAGGGAAGAGCCCGTTCAGAAGGAAAATACGGTACTGAAGACGGGGCCCGTTCGGGAGTTAAAGGCAGTTCTGAAGGCGGAAATTGTTCAGAAAGTAAATACTGCTCTGAAAACGGGACATGTCCGGAAAGTAAATACGATTCTGAAGACGGGAACTGTACGGCGGGGGCCGCGACGGATTATGACAAACCTCCTGCCGGTTGCCGTGACGGCCGTATCCTCGTTCCCATGGAACCGCCGCGCCCGGATGAAATTTATACCGCGCTGACCAAACTGGAAGAAATCAAACTTAAAAAACTGTAATGAAGTTTCCCGGATTTAACTGTAATCGCTTATAAGCTGCTTCATCCCTCGGTTTAAAGGCAGATTACAATAAGTCAGGTTACAATCTGATTAATGATCAGTATTCTGCAGGCTGAATAAGCATAAGCGTCATTACAGCCGGAATATTCTTAGTGTGGCCTTGAGGTCTGTTTCACGCAACGATTTATAACACTGATGTTAAATTTCGTATGCGGAATGTTAATAAGCATTGCTTGATATTCTGCCGAATATGTTCAGAATAATTTCAGCAGACAGAATAAACTTATAAAGGACAGGTGGACTGTATTTTACGGAGGAAGACGGTAAAACCATGGCACTCGACAGGAATATAAGGATAATGCGGAATTCGAAGGGACTTACGCAGGATCAGGTGGCGTCAAAAATTGGTGTTGCGAGGCAGACTGTCTCTAAATGGGAACAGGGAGTTTCAGTGCCGGATGCCGATATGCTGATCAGACTCGCGGATGTCCTGGGTGTCAGTGTAAGCGAACTTCTCGGTTCATCGGGTGAGATAACAGAACCTGAAATTACTCCGGAAGCATCCGATATGGCCAGACTGCTTGCGGTATTGAACGAGGAACTCGCGGAAAAGAATAAATTCAGGAGAGCGATTAAGAGAATATTAATAATCGTTCTCGTCGCTATCGCATCGTACTATGTTTTCTGGCTCCTTCTTACACTGTTCTTTATATTTGTTCCGGCGTGGTAGAACGGAAAGGAACCAGAATGAAGAAGAAATCGTTTACAATCATGCTTGCGGCAGCGCTGGTTATATCCTTTACGCTTGCGGCATACGGGGCGGCAAGAAACGCCGGAAGCGCCGACAGCGCGATAATCGCTAAAACTGAATCAGGTACGGGAGTTGTATGGGTTGACAGTAAAGTTCTCGATTTTAAGGAAGAAGAGAAAGCCGGCATAAAAGAATTTAATGAAGGGCTCATTGCTGAATTAAGGAGAACCGGTTATTGCCCTGAAATGAAAGCTGACGGGGAACTGTCGGATAATATTAAGATCGCGAGTGTAATCGGAGACTACTGCTCTTCACATTACGACCCGGCATCGGCCGCGATATATAAAGAGGGATTAAAGCACGTTATAAAGAAAGACCTGAGTATAGTTATTGATCAGGATTCGCCCGAATACACGGCCAACATTCATAAGTATGAAGTAAATGAAAATGTGACTGTCACCATAACACCCGATGAGATTTATCTGGATGAGTACGCGGAGAAACCGGCAGAGGAAAATGTACATACCGTCTCTTCTTCAGGCTGGAAATATAAGAAAGTTGCTGCCAGGCGTACACTGTTTAAGAAAGTAACGGCATACGGGACTACACGGACACTCAAAATTTATTCTGTTCATACTGGCGGGAAAGTAAAGTATAACGGAATCAAGGCAAAACACAGTTCAGACTTTTATGCTTACAGTAAATTAGAAAATAACGGTTCACGTTTAAAGTTCGTGCAAATTTCAAAACTGAGCGAGCAGGATGAAGGAACACGGTGGCATTATAAATACCTTGGCAAGGTAACAGGAAGCATATCTGTTACTTACCCGATTAAGCTGAAAATAACATTACAAGAATCTCTCCTGGGTTGTCAGGTGATCACGGATAAAAACGGCAAAGTGAAGAAAAATTACTGGCCGGCTTTGTGATTTCGATCATCTTTGCCGTCCGGCGGAAAAGAAATTATTACACGGGTGAAAAAAGCTGCGGAATACAATTTTACCTTCATCGTACAGTGCGGAAACGGTTTTCACATTAAACGCGTGACGGGCATCACAGTTTTTCAAGCCGGAACGTAAAATCCTCTCCTTCGCCGACGTTGTATTTGTCCCTGAACGAGCCCCGGTTGATTCCGAGTTCGATATAGTTGGTTGACGAGCCGAACAGAAGCGGTTCCCCGACCGGCACGAAGCCGAATGATTTTACATAAGGCACATTCCCGTCGAAATACACTTCACCGCGCCGCGAGAGTACGGTATGTACGATGTCCCCGAACGAGAACCCCGCCTTTTTGAAATCGGAAGTGGGTAAATTGAAAGCGATGCTTCCGAACGGATCACTTACTGAACTCACGAAGCCTTCAGCCGTGCCGGGACCCGTGCGCGCCCTGATCAGCCCCCGGGGGAGCAGCACTGTTTCGTTTACATCGTAAGCCGGGCCTACGCCCTCATAAGTGATGATTCCGGAAGCGAGTCTCGCGGCAGTGTAAGCGAAAATATCCCGTCCGTGAAAAACAGCGATGTCCTCTGTTCCGGGATAACGGTTGACACTTTCGTCTATCTCTCTGATCTCACGGATACCCGGATCGTTAAAAAGATGTGTGAGCGTTCCGTTATCAGGAGTTATCACGTAATTCCCGTCGTTAAGGAGCGCCGCGCTTGCTCTTCTGGAAGTCCCGACCCCCGGATCCACGACCGAGACGAAAATCGTTCCTTTCGGCCAGAAGGGAAGCACATACGCGAGACTGCCCGATGCGGCGAGAATGTTATAATGCGGAATCTCATGTGTTATATCCACACATTCGAGCTCCGGATCGACCTGCTTGCATACACCGCGCATGGAAGCCACGGCCCCCCAGGAAAGTCCGAAGTCTGTCTGCCATACTATGAACGGTTTCATTTTCTTATCCTCTCTGAAATATTACTGCGCCGTGTTAAAACGCTCAGGGCGCCGCACGGTCTTCTTAAAAGCAGGGTGCG
>CAZTIY010000017.1:0-7918 GCA_964613765.1 uncultured Eubacterium sp. | reverse complement strand
AAAATCATAACGCCGCGAGTTTTTTCATCGCCTCGTAATAAATTTCAAAATCTTTTACACAGTCCTCAAGAGCTACACTTTCATTTGCCTGATGGCAGAGATCGTCCTCCCGCGGGGATATAGGACCGAACGCGACGCAGTGTCCGAATTTTTTGCTGTACGATACGCCGCCGGAGACGACAGGCTCGCTGTAATCACCCGTGATATCCCGGTACGCGGATAACAGCGCCGCTACATAAGGATCGCTTTCACTGTTCATTGTGGGAGCGGAATCGAAATCGAGCGAGACGCTGAACGGGCAGTTTTCTGCCACAATGCGTGTAAGTTCCGCCGAAGTCATGCCGAAAGGATAGCGTCCGTCAATCTCACCGTAGCATACACCGTTCTTCATTCTGAACACGCCGGGATTCAGTGTGAACTGTTCACGGTCGCTCTCCGCGCGTCCGATTCCGAGTCCGCTTCCGTACAGATCCCCGAACAGACGGTACATCACATCAGCTACAGGGTCGATATCTTTCATAAGATACATCAGATCAACGGTCGCGCTGTGTCCTGCCTCCGGCCGCGAGGCATGCGCGGAAACGCCTTTTATTTCAACGCGGGTCAGTACGCAGGGGTCTCCGAAGCCGCTAACGGTTTCCGGCCGGTTTTCCGTACCGCTGTCGGTTGTGGGCGCGTTTCCGGTTCCGCCCGCGGCCGCCTCCGCGGCCGCGCCGGCGCCTTCGGCGCCGGGGGCGGCGGGACGCCGCCCGGCGGAACCTTCCGGTGCGGCATACCCGGCATCGGCGCTGCCGTTATCTGAGCAGCCGGTCTTAATCAAATAAGCGGCTCCGTCAATACCGGCTTTCTTTACGGCGGCATTGATTCTGTCAGCGCAGTCGCCCCTGATAAGGCATGAGGCGGACGGAGAGATCACGTTGCACTGGACACCGCAGTCATACTCAAGCACGGGACTGTTCAGCGTTCCTCTGAGAGTCCACATGAGCGCGCCTTTCTCACCGATTGCCATGGGAAACTCCCCGTCCGGAGTAAACGCGAAATCCGGTCTGCCCGCTTTGGACAGGTAATAGTCCATGTCATTCATTGTGCGCTCTTCATCAGTTCCGAGAACCAGTCTGAGTTCCCGTTTGAACGGGACGCCCTCATCACGCAGTCTCTTAAGCGCGAGGTAAGTCAGGATCACTGATGTCTTCATGTCCTGTGTGCCTCTTCCGTAAAGCCTTCCGTCACGCACTTCGGCACAGAAAGGATCGGTGATCCATCCGTCCCCGGGTTCTACGACGTCAAGATGCGAAACGATATCAATGCGCCCCTTACAGGATTTTTCCGTCGCCGCACCGCTGTTTTCACCGATATCTGACGCAGCGAAGCTGTTTATACGGGCATTCGCAGATTCTGCATCCTGTCCCGGTTCTGCCGTTGCACCGCCTGACGCCGCCGTGTCTTTCGAGCCTGTTTCCGGCGTGCGCTCCGCTTTCCGCGCAGAATCTTTGATTCTGATGGCGAGTGCCTGCCCGTCGTATTCCAGAACTTCAAATCCGTCCTTATACGCAAGCCTGCGCATATAGTCAAGCGCGGCGGCGACTCCTTTTCCGCGGGGCATACCGGGCGCCGCGGATGATTCGTCATACACGGAAGGAATATTGATGAGTCCCCGCAGAGTATCAAGATTATCGTAAAAATATTTTTCTGAATCCATAATTTCCGGTTAAAGTTCACACATGGTATTTGAGGGTCGGGCGGGGCATAACTCAGCTGCGGAAAATTTCCGAAGCGGTGCTATGCCGCCGCCCCTGCGGCTGACTATGTTCACTTATCCTCTGAACAGTAACGGTTTCTGACCGTCAGTTACACGGAACCCGGGCCTCAAACGGGGCGGAAGGAAAATTCAGCGGAAAATCACCGCGATGCCGTAACACCTGATTCCCGGCACATAAATTTCACAAGTAACCGGAAAGATAACAGTATCATCTGACATCGCGGTGATGAACCTGAAGTTCCGTCTTCGTTTCCCGCCCTGAATCAGGCCCGGAATCCGGACGTTTAATATTCAATTAAATCCACGGAGCCCAGACCTCGAACTTCGGCGGCAGGAAAATTCTGCAGAGAATTATCGCTATTACCGCTATATAGAGGAGTATATAGACGATCTTCATTTTGCGGTCGTTGGGCGTCTCCTCATGCTCGGCGTAATAAGTTCTCTTCTTTCCTCTTCCGTACCCGCGGAGATCCATTGCGTTCGCGATGTTGCCGACCCGGTCGAAGGACACGACGATGAGAGGTACCAGTATGACCACGTTCTGCTTGAGGCGTTTCATGACGGAGACCTTCTTCGGGTCGAGTTCCATTCCTCTCGCCTGCATGGAGATTTTGATATCCTCGAAATCGCGTGTGATTTCCGGTATATAGCGGAAGGCGATGGATACCATTGTCGCAACCTTGTACGGGATTTTGATAGAATAAAGTCCGGCCGCGATCTCGCTCGGTGTTATGCACTGGATGAACGTGAGCGAGATGAGGAACGTGGCCATAAATTTAGTCAGGCGGACAAGGAAGTACCACAGCGTCTCCGCGGTAATAATATACCGTTTGGTTATTCTCAGAAGAAGCGTGGAACCTCCGACGATCTCCGCGCCGTAATCAGGCGACACCACCCATATAAGGAACAGGTTCAGGAGATTCATCGCCGTCACGAAACCGACGAGTCCCCATACCAGGTTCTTATTAGGCTTGATCGACACCAGTCCTATGACAGCGACGATAAACGCGGGAAGGAGAATTCTCATGTCCCACGTCGCCACCAGAAGGATGATAAGGGCGAAGAACAGTCTGACCTTTGTGGTTCCCGAGAGTTTATCCAGGAAGGTGTTTCCGGGTATGACGTTTATCAGAAGTCTTTTACTCATGTTCATTAGCCCGTTCCTCCCTTTCTCTCTCAATGAAATGACGGATGAAAGACTCGGGATCGACGCCCACCTGATTGGCGAGAGTCACGAGCGACGTCTGCTTAAGATTCGCCGCCTCTATTATGTCCGTGTCTGACAAAACGCGGAACACGTAATCATCCGCTATGCATTTACTGTCGGCGAACACGATGGCTCTGTCCGTATACTCTATGGCGAGGTGCATATCATGAGTGATAAACAGAACAGTTATCTGAAAGTCCCTGTTAAGATGCTCCAGGAAGTTCATGATCTCTGTGTAGTGCAGATAATCCTGTCCCGCCGTGGGTTCGTCCAGAATGATAACATCAGGTTCAAGCGCCAGAATGGAAGCGATTGTTACACGTTTTCTCTGACCGTAGCTGAGCGCCGACACCGGCCAGTTCCTCATAGAGTAGAGGCCGCACATCTTAAGCGTTGATTCCACCCTCGATTTAACGAGTTCTTCATCGAAATTGTTAAGCTCGAGACCCAGTTTCACCTCATCCGTGATCATGTCCTTAACGATCATCTGATTGGGATTCTGCATAACGTAGCCTATCATCTGTCCGATTTCTTTTATGGACAGTTCCAGATAATTTTGTCCGTTAATGGTGATTGTGCCGCTCTGCGGCCGTATGATGCCGCAGAGCATCTTCGCCATCGTGGACTTGCCGGCGCCGTTCTTCCCGACAATCGCGATGCGTTCCCCCTTATACACTTCAAATGAAACATCATCTAAGACTTTCCGTTCACCGTAGGCGAAATTGACATGATCGACCTTGATCTGGAGTTCGCCGCGTTCCGGTACGGGAAGCGGTTTTGAAGTTCTCATCTCGTTAAGGATGGCGTCCTTATATGCCGGGATGTCAAGCTCGTTAATATTATCCAGATGAGCGTCTTCCGCGAATTTTATGCCGGCGTTCTTGAGAGCGGATATGTAAAGCGGTTCGCGGATGCCGTGCTCCTTCAGCATACCGGTTCTCAGAAGTTCATCGGGCGTCGAGTCGAGGAGAATGCTTCCGCTGTCCATCAGGACTATCCTGTCCACGTGGCGGTAAAGCACATCCTCCAGACGGTGCTCAATAATGAGGACAGTTTTGTCCTCCGCTTTATGAATTTTGTCAATCAGATCGACCGCCGTCATTCCCATAGCGGGATCGAGCGCGGCCAGAGGTTCGTCGAACAGCAGCACTTCCTCTTCATCATGAAGTATTCCGGCAAGAGCGACCTTCTGTTTCTGTCCTCCGGAAAGCTGGAAGGGAGGCTGGATCAGGAAATCCTGCATCCCTACTATAGCCGCCGTGCGCTCCACCCTGGGAAGCATCTCGGGCCTCGGCATCGCTCTGTTTTCAAGTGAGAAGGCTATATCCTCCCCTACGGAGAGTCCCACGAACTGGGCGTCCGTATCCTGCTGAACTGTTCCGACGTGTTTACTGATCTTAAAGATGCTGGCTTCCCTGGTCTCAAGGCCGGCAACCTTAAGGGAGCCGGTGATTTCGCCTTTATATGAGAAAGGGATGAGACCGTTTATGCAGTTCGCCAGCGTGGATTTTCCGCAGCCGCTCGGGCCGAGTATCAGAACCTTCTCGCCGTGGAAGATCGTAAGGTTGATGTCGTGAAGCGTCGGCTTCGTCTGCGTCTTATAGCGGAAATTAAAATCCTTGAATACTATAACGGGTTCTTTATCAGGTTCTTTCGCAGGTTCCATTGTCAGGACCTTTCCAATGTACTTAAGTACATTATTATCAGACGCGATTTCGCTTTACCGGTTAAGCGCGGTCCGTCATCACTCCTCGACGGACAGGTTTGTTTTTTTTGCGTTGCGCATCGCGAGGAGCTTAAGTACGGGGATGCCGACGACGATCTCGACGATACCGTTGGAGATGATGGCGGAGAACGCCTGCGCCCATGTAATCGTAAGTTCCGAAGAGTAGAACGCCACTGTCATAATGGGGGTCACGATACCGAAACCGATGATATTTCCGAGAAGTACGCAGATCACATATCCGATCATGTGCTTCACCTCGAATACACCGTCCTCGATCCTGGCGCCGTAGAGAGGAAGAAGCCCGATGAAGAAGCCCATGACGAAGTTGCCTATGGACCAGTCGAACCAGAATCCCCAGCCGCCTATAAGGTCAGCCAGCACATTGCCGATACCGGCCACAAGAGCGGCTGGGAGAGGCCCGAAAAGACCCGCCACGATGGGAACAACGACCATGGCCGTGGACAGGGATGTGTTTGTGAAAACCTTTATCCCGCCGTAGTTCATGAGAACCGCGAACAGCGCCGCGCCGATGGCGATGCCGACGATGGTTTTGGTATCCCAGGTACCGAGCAGCATCCTGCCTATGTGTTTTTTCTCTTTTTCCATAAGAAATCCCTCCTTATTCATCCTGTTTCTCAGGAAAAAATGATAATTCCGCCTCCGCCCGCGGGAGAGAATGAACAGTATATTGTCCCGCCGCGAAGATATAAACAACAGTCCTTACAGGCGTGAGCGCCTGAAAGTCTGCGCTAAACAGAAAAATAAACAACAGCTCTTTTATGTGTAAACACAACAGAGTCTGTGATAATCAGTTGTAAAAGATCATTTTCCGGATCGCGGACCTTATCACGACACGCCCGCGAAAGGCCCGGGGAAACCGTGACTTACAGCCCGCCGGACAAAAGACCGGTGAAAGTTTGTCTTGTTTGCGGAGGAAGTACCCGGAAACCCGTTCATGCCGGGCTCATTTCTTAAATGAGATCTGCCAGCTGTTACCGGTACCGATATTATACGCCTTGGCGAAACTTCCCTGATTGATGGCCACCGCCATGCGGTCCAGGGAATTGACATATATGATCGGTTCTCCTATATACACGTCCGCGAACGAGTGTCCGTAGACGATACGGTTCTGATATACGGTTCTCCCGTCTCTCCGGATGGTAATTTCCGCCCGGTCCCCGTAATCTATCCCGAGAGTCTTAAACTGTTCGCGCGGGATGTTGGACCACAGACTCCCGAACCGGACATCCAGTATATCTATGGTACCCGTGATGCTGTCGCCTTCCCGGACGGGAGGAAGCACGGGGAGCCTTACGATATCTTCTACGGGCATCGAAGGACCCGTTTCCCCGTAGTTTATGATTCCGGATGCGAGTCTCGCTCCCGTGTAAACGTACAGATCACGCCCGTGGAATGTATATGACTCCTCCGTATCAGGTCTTCTGTTTATTGACTCGTCTATAATGCGGACCTCTGAAAGCCCGTGAATAAGTTCGACATGCGTGAGTGTCCCGTTATCGGGTGTAACGATATAATGTCCGCCGCGGGTCTTAGCGACGATGCTTTTTCTGTCGGAGCCGACGCCGGGATCCACCACAGAGACGAATACCGTTCCCGCCGGCCAGTAGGGAACGGTCTGAATAAGTCTGAGACTTGCCTCCCATACATGATACGGCTCTATATAATGTGTAAGATCGTAAATCGGAAGATCGGCGGAAACGCCTCTCGCTACGCCGTACATGGACGAGACGGCGCCGTCGGAAAGTCCGAAATCCGTTTGAAGCACAAGAGCGTTCCTGTCTTTACTGTCATTCATATTATTTCTCCTCCTGTTCACGACACAATTTACGATATGTTATGTTACGATGCGGTCACGCGGTCATAAGCGACCTGCTTCAAAGGCCCCTCCTGCCCGGACCCGTTGTCAGCCGCTCTTCCGGAAGTTCCGGGACGCCGGAACCGCCGCGGGAAATCCGTCACATGTAATATTAACACATCCGGGTTCTTAAGTCATGGAATTGTGAGCATTCTATAACAATTCCGTGAAATCACGTTACTGCTCACACACGGTATTTGAGGGACGGACGGCATAGCACCGTTGCGAAAGAAGGTCTTCTGTTCACTTGTCCTCTGAACAGTAACGAAATCAGTAAATATCCGGAGAAAATTCCCGTGAGATTCGGTGTGGAATTCACATGACAGCCGGTGTTTTAAGTGTCCTAAACTAAAGATACCCGTTTACGGGAAATAAAACATATTAAATCTATCGGTTATCAGTATTTTATGGCAGTGTTAATTTTCGCCTCTGAGAACCGGCAGTGCGTTATCTTAAATTCACGCGAAACTCCGCGGACACCCGCTGATAAGCATACAAGGAAGTGTAAACTCTTAAAGATTGGTATATCCCTCGAGGAATTCATCCACGGCATTTGCGCACGCCCGGCCGTCGGCTATGGCGGCTGCCACAAGACTCGCGCCGCGGCGCATATCCCCGGCCGAGAAAACTTTCGGCTCCGCTGTACGGTAGTCCGCGCCGCCCAAACGGCCTCTCCCGTCCGGCGTAAGCCCGAACGCCGACGGAACGTAAGACTCCGCGCCGGAGAAACCTGCCGCCGTTATCAAGAGTTCAGAGTCGAGTTCATGCTCGCTGCCCGCTGTATCTACGGTAATGCCGGTCAGATTGCCGGATTCGTCCGTTTTGAGTTTTCTCGCTTTCGTACTGTACATCCGCGGGTCACGACCGAATTTCGCAACAGCCTCTTCCTGTCCGTAATCCGGTTCGGAGGAGCGGCTGCGGTACGGCCATACAATTTTCGTCCCGGCCGGGGCGGGTTTGCGAACAAGCTGTGTAACCGACACAGCGCCCTGCCGGACTGCTGTCGCTACGCAGTCGGTCGCTGTATCACCGTTTCCTATGACTGTCACGTTCTTTCCTCTTGCGGATATATGACTCTCTCTTCCGTCGATTACGGCTCTGGTGCTCTCCGTCAGGTATTCAAGCGCCTGAACTACGCCCCCGGCGTCCTTACTGTCCTCTATCGGGACCTCCCTCGGTTCGCGCGCGCCGCAGCAGAGTACCACCGCGTCGCTCCCGGCGAGAATCTCATCCGCTATACAGGCGGCGTCAACATTCAGGATGAAGTCTACGCCTTCGTCCCGCATACGCTGAACACGCCGGTCAACCACCGACTTATCGAGTTTCATGGAAGGAATTCCGTACATCAGA
>CAZTIY010000016.1:16267-18831 GCA_964613765.1 uncultured Eubacterium sp. | reverse complement strand
TCTACCTTTCTGCGTTTGATAAACAGTCTTTTATACCTTCTTTGACAATTCACAACAGGTTGCGCAATTTTGCTGTCCTGATTCCAAAGGCCATGAGAAAAGCCTTTCCCTTCGCTTTCGGTTGCTCCCACAATTTCAAACTGTTCGGGGCTATACTTGTCCAAAAAAGTTATCGGGACGCCCATAACTCCGTCATAGTCGCAAGGAATATCTGAGGTTTTGTCTACGTTGATAGCATCATAATTGTCATATTTCGGATATTCTTCCGGAGTGTAGTGCTTGTATAAAATTAAGTTTTCGTGACGCTTCATATTATCAATGTTTGTGAACCAAATCGATTGGCTTCTCGCAACATACCTTCCATTGAGTTTCACAACTGTTCTGTCCTTGTTATGTTCAATCGCTTCATCTATGTACAATTGCGGAACATCAAAATACATTTCCCTGCTCATCGGGGTGACGCCTATCCATATCTCATTTTGTGCTATAAGAGGGAAAATTTCTTTGTATGTTATGGCGTTCTTATTCCCAATAATCACAAATTTCTTATCATACTCAACCAGTTGCGCCACATACTCCCGAAAAAGCGAAAAGGGCGGATTGGTGCAGACAATATCCGCCTGCTTCAAAAGTTCAATACACTCGTCACTGCGAAAATCACCGTCGCCCTCTAAAAGCGTCAAAGCGTTCTTCTTATTTTTCAGCAGATATTCCACGTCCGCAAGGTCAACACGCCCGTCGCCGTTTTCGTCCGTAACCTCGGAAATAACGATTTTATACGGGTGTTTCTCCTGATTGCTAGGTTTCGTGTCCGAAAGCGGAATAAAGGAAAGCTGACCGCCAGAATCGACATAATAGGGCAATTCATCGCCTGCGATGGTGGACGTCACATAGCAGGTTGCGATCAGTTTCTTAAGGCCAAGTGAATTGAAGTTCATCGCAAAATATTTGAAGAAATTGCTTTCAAAGGGGTCGTCGCAGTTGCACAAAACAGTTTTTCCCTTGAAATGTTGCCTGTAATGCTTCAGTTCGCTTTCAATCAAGGAAAGCGGCGTATAAAATTCGTCCTGTTTGTTCCTTGCGGAATCATGCAAATTACTGTTGCCTGCCATTATTACTGACCGCCTTTTCTCAAATATTTATATCACTTTTCGACGATTTTCGACGTTTCTCAACGTCTTTCGATGTTTTTCGATGATTTTCGATGATTTTCGAAAAACACGAAATATTATAGCATATAGCGAAAATTGTTTTTCGGAAGGCGGCAAACATTCAGTATTCGGATTCCGGCTGCGGAGATTGTTCATAAGCGCATGCGGAGTCAAAAAAGAATGATCAGAAAACCCCGGACTTTCCGGAACAGAACCGTCCCTGAAAATCCGGGGTTTATGATGTTCTTGTCTGATATGCACAGGTCCACCGGTACCGCGGGATTCCGCTCTTATTTGCACGGGTTCGCCGGTACCGAGGGATTCCGCCGGGCATATTCCCGCAACGCCCCGGCGGTCATATCGTCACTATCTTGACCGCGCCGCGCTGCTGCAGCGGAATCATGTTTTGTCCGCTGTCCGCCGTGACTAAAATGAACGTGTTGTACGCGCCCGGCAGTGCGCTTTCGAGGACAGCGTTTACAGTGCCTCCCTTATTGTCGGGGAAACCGCAGGAGCCGATGCTGCCCGCGGCCTGAAGCACATCATCGAGTATGCTCACTGACCTGAACCTGATCCCGTCATCGGGGTCGATCCAGGCAAGCGTGTGCGGTCTGTCCGAGGAAAGAAGCGCACCGGAGAATGAGAAATACAGATCGGCCAGCTTTGATCTCTCCGAGGGGGACAGTATTTCGTCACCCGCGGAAGAATTATCCAGAATGAGAAGCACGCGGTTCCCGACGGAAAGCGCCGGTATTTTATCAAGATTGTCGCTCTCTCTTGATGACAGTTCCCATTTCACACCTCCGTCCCGGACAGGCGAATATGAGAAAGTTTCCAGATTATAGCTCGCGAACATATCTTCCTCGATATCAAGCGCGCCTATATACGGATATATCTGAACATCCTCCACCGGTTTCTCGAACAGATGACATTCCCTGCGGCTCATCTCGTCAAGAAGTATGATATCCTTCGTGAGTATCCTGACGGTTCCGAACTTCGGATCTTTAACCCTGAAAGCGAAGGTCTTCTTCCCCGCCGGCCAGATGTGGAAATCCGCGGGAAGCGAAGCCACTTCTCCCGTGAACATATTCTCCACTTCTATATTCATGGAGGCGCGGGCCAGAAGCACGCTGTTCTGTTCTCCGTAAATCTCTACCTTTCCTGAGATCGGGCGGCCCTCCTCAGCGGTTTCTCCGAGTTCCATTCTGGCGCGTATGTTTTTTGTCCCGTTCTTTACCGTAACGTAGCTTAAACCCTCGACTGCTAAAAGAATCAGGGCCGCGATCCAGAAAAGGGGCATCCCCAGAAACAGGGCGCCGAAAATCACCAGTAAAAATATCATGCTGAATGCTGATCTTGATTTATTCATGACCGACCGTTCCTTTCGCTCCGTCACGACAAGATAAAAGCGGG
>CAZTIY010000016.1:0-16167 GCA_964613765.1 uncultured Eubacterium sp. | reverse complement strand
CGGGGCCCGCGTATGCGGGTCCCGCGGTAAACACTACACGAGTTCCAGAAATACGGTCTCCGCGTTATCTCCTCTGCGGGGACCGAGCCTGAGAATTCTGGTATATCCGCCGTTCCTCTCCGCGTATCTCGGCGCTATCTCGTCGAACAGCTTGGAAACGACATCTTCATCATAAATTACTCCGAGCACCTGTCTTCTCGCGTGAAGATCGCCGCGCTTTGCCAGCGTAATCATCTTCTCTGCGAGGCGGCCGGCTTCTTTCGCTCTCATATCCGTGGTCGTGATCCGCTCTTCCCTCAGAAGGTCGGTGACTAAGTTCCTCAGCATCGCCTTCCTGTGAGCGGAATCCCTGCCCAGTTTCTTATATCCCGGCATTTCTCTGCTCCTTTTCCTCTACTTATTCCTCGCCCGGCCTCAGTCCCAGACCGAGTTCCGCTAATTTATCCTTCACTTCCTCCAGAGACTTCTTACCGAGGTTCCGGTATTTCAGCATATCGTCTTCCGTCTTGGCGGTGAGCTCCTCAACGGTATTTATGTTCGCCCGTTTGAGGCAGTTATAGGCGCGGACGGAAAGCTCAAGCTCCTCGATAGTCATTTCCAGAGCCTTTTCCTTCTGATCCTCTTCCTTTTCGACCATGATCTCAATGTCGTCGCCCGACTCGCTGAGACCGATGAAAAGATTCAGATGGCTCTGCATGATTTTCGCGCCGATCGAAACGCCTTCCTCAGGGGAAACGGAACCGTCCGTCCAGATCTCGAGAATAAGCTTATCGTAGTCCGTCTTGCCTCCTACGCGCGTGTTCTCTACAGTGAAATTGACTTTCTTCACCGGCGTAAAGATAGAATCTACCGGGATGACCGATATGGGCATATCGTCGGTCTTGTTCTGATCCGCGGTGACATAGCCTCTTCCCTTCGCCAGGTTGATCTCCATGACGAGCGCAGCGTTATCCTCAAGGGTCGCTATGTGAAGATCGGGATTGAATATCTGAATCTCACTGCTTCCGATGATGTCCGCCGCTGTGACTTCCTTCGGCCCCACGGCGTTTATGATGGCGCGGCAGTTGTCATCACCCGTCAGCCTTACCGATAATTTCTTCAGGTTCAGGATTATCTCCGTCACATCTTCTTTCACACCGGGAATGGTCGAAAATTCATGGAGTATGCCGTCGATCCTGACGGAAGTCACTGCCGCTCCGGGGAGACTGCTGAGGAGTATTCTCCTCATGCTGTTTCCGAGGGTAAGTCCGTATCCCCTCTCAAGGGGTTCAACCACGAATCTCCCGTAACTTCCGTCCGCGCTGATCTCTTTGCTAATCGTGGGTTTTTCAAAATCTAACACTAAAAAACCTCCTTCTGCTCCAAACTCGTAACCTCAAGCTATCTTATTTGGAATACAGCTCGACGATCAGATGCTCTTCGATCGGTGTGTCGATCTCTCCTCTTTCGGGCAGTCTCAGTACTTCGCCCTTCAATTTCTCGCTGTCAACGGTGAGCCAGCCCGGAACGCCTATCTGCATTTCTTTTATCTCTTTGAACTTCGGCGAGCTCTGACTCTTCTCCTTAACCGCGATAACATCGCCGGGCTTCACCTGATAGGACGGTATATTGACCTTCTTCCCGTTCACGGTGTAGTGACTGTGGACCACCAACTGACGGGCCTCTCTCCTCGTAGTAGCAAGCCCCATTCTGTAAACCACGTTGTCGAGTCTCAACTCGAGCATGATGAGGAGATTTTCGCCCGTGATGCCCCTCTGCTTCGCGGCCTTCTCAAAATATGTACGGAAAGGCTTCTCTTCCACGCCGTAGATGAATTTCGCGCGCTGCTTCTCTCTGAGCTGCAGACCGTATTCGCTCATCTTACCGCGGCGGCGGTTCGGCTTCCTCTTGGATTCCTTGAAAATACCCATGTGAGACGGGTCGATATCGAGGGACCGGCATCTCTTAAGGATAGGATCTTTATTTACTGCCATGCTTGTGTTCCTCCTTTCCGTCAGACTCTTCTTCTCTTAGGAGGTCTGCATCCGTTGTGCGGGATCGGCGTGATGTCCTTTATCATGGTGATCTCAAGACCGGCGGCCTGAAGCGCTCTGATTGCGGCTTCTCTCCCGGATCCGGGCCCCTTTACGTAAACTTCAACGGTCTTAAGGCCGTGTTCCATAGCGGCCCTCGCGGCGGTCTCCGCCGCCATCTGGGCGGCGAACGGCGTGGATTTCTTGGATCCGCGGAATCCGAGCGAGCCGGCGCTCGACCATGAAAGGGCGTTTCCGTCCATGTCGGTCAGCGTGACCAGTGTATTATTAAAGGTGGACTGGATATGGGCCTGGCCCCTGGCGATGTTCTTGCGCTGGACTTTCTTTTTTCTGACAGCGCTTCTCTTAGTCTTAGCCATTTATCTCCCTCCCTCCTTTTTCTTTCTTCCGACGGTCTTCTTCGGACCTTTGCGGGTGCGGGCGTTCGTCTTTGTCCGCTGCCCTCTTACGGGAAGTCCTCTCCTGTGACGGATGCCTCTGTAGCTTCCGATTTCCATGAGACGCTTGATATTAAGCGACGTCTCTCTCCTGAGATCACCTTCAACCATATATTCGCTGTCGATGATCCTTCTGATAGTACCGTTCTCCTCCTCCGTGAGATCTTTCACCCTTGTGTCGGGGTTGATCCCGGCTTTCTCGAGGATCTTCTTCGCTGAAGTCCTGCCGATACCGTAAATATACGTGAGCCCTATCTCGACTCTCTTGTCATTCGGCAGGTCAACACCGGCAATACGTGCCATACACTTCTCCTTCTCCTATCTTCCGTCACTACTCCGGGAGTGATATAGACAGGTGTTCTGAAAAAATATCTGAAGTTCCGCGCCCCCCGGCGGGGCGGACTTATAAACGGTCTCAGCCCTGTTTCTGCTTATGCTTGGGGTTCTCACAGATTACCATCAGTTTCCCGTGGCGCTTGATGACCTTGCATTTCTCGCAGATCGGCTTTACTGAAGCTCTTACTTTCATTACTGACCTCTCTCTCTCCAGGTTATCCTTCCTCTCGTAAGATCATACGGCGAAAGTTCGACCTTCACCTTGTCACCGGGGAGGATCCTGATGTAATTCATCCTGATTTTCCCTGAAATATGCGCGAGCACCTCGAACCCGTTATCGAGCCTGACCTTAAACATCGCATTCGGCTGAGCGTCGACAACAGTTCCCGTCGTCTCTATGACGTCTTTCTTAGCCATAAATTGATACCTCTTTATACCAGTGTGATAAGTTCGGGCTCATCATCCGTTATAATAACGGAATTTTCATAATGGGCAGCCATTTTACCGTCCTGAGTTACCACTGTCCAGTTGTTCAAAAGCGTTTCGCAGTCGTAACCCCCTTCGGTTATCATGGGTTCTATGGCAAAAACCATACCTTTCGCGATCCTCGGTCCCTTGCCGGGTTTCCCGTAATTGGGGATCTGCGGCTCCTCGTGCATATTCCGTCCGATGCCGTGTCCCACATAATCCCGGATTACGCCGAAACCCTCTCCTTCGACCTTAACCTGGATGGCGTGGGAGATGTCCGAAAGCCGGCGGCCCTTCTTCGCGAACTTTATCCCCTCAAAGAACGCGGCCTCCGCCGTGTTTATAAGGTGCCGCGCGGTATCGGAAATGTCCCCCACGGCGTAAGTCCTTGCCGCGTCGCTCGCGTATCCCTTATATGTCGCTCCCGTATCCACGGAGACGATGTCGCCGTCCCGGAGTATTCTGTCCTTTGACGGGATGCCGTGCACGACCTCCTCATTAACGGACACGCACGCCGCGGCGGGAAAACCTCCGTACCCCTTGAACGTCGGGATCATTTTCTCCTTATGTATCCGGTCTTCTATGAACCTGTCAACATCCCAGGTCGACATCCCGGGCTTTATGAAGTCCCCCAGATCCCTCAGTATGGCGCCGGTCACTCTCGCGCAGACGCGCATGATGTCAAGCTCATCTTCCGACCTGATGACGATCATGCGCCGGCCTCCAGTGCTCGGGATATCGCTTCAAATGTTTCGGCGGCGGAAGCTGATCCGTCGATATTTGACAGGCAGCCTTTCTCCCCGTAATAATCCGTAAGGGGTTTTGTCTGTCTGTTATACACATCTATTCTGTTTCCTGCGGTCTCCTCGTTATCGTCGGGGCGCTGAAACAGCTCCCCTCCGCATATATCGCAGACGCCTTCCTTCTCAGGCGGCATCGAGACTATATGATAACTCGCTCCGCAGTTCCTGCACACGCGCCGTCCCGTGAGCCTCGGCATGAGGACTTCCGGCGCGACCTCGAGATTGATCACCGTCGTGAGCTTCTGTCCGTGCTCCGCCAGAAATTCATCCAGCTTTTCTGCCTGGAACACTGTCCTCGGGAATCCGTCAAGAATGAATCCGTTTTTACAATCATCCTTCAGAAGCCTGTCCGTCGCTATATCCACGACGAGCTCATCCGGAACGAGCTCACCTGCGGAGATAAAACTCTGAGCCTTCTTTCCGAGTTCCGTTCCGTTCTTTATGTTCTCGCGCAGGATGTCTCCCGTGGAGATGTGCGGGACTCCGTACTTTTCAACCATTCTGACAGCCTGTGTGCCTTTGCCCGCGCCCGGCGGCCCCAGTAAAATCGTTCTGACCATACTCCGCCTCCGTTATTTCAGGAATCCCCGGTAATTGCGCATCATCATCTGATTCTCAAGCTGCTGCATCGTCTCGAGCGCCACTCCCACGAGAATCAGGAGTGAAGTGCCCCCGAAAGCGATGTCAAGTCCCGAATACTGCGAAACGATCGTCGGCAGCGTCGCGATGACCGCTAAGAAAATCGCACCGACAATCGAGAGCCTGCTCATCAGTCTCGTCAGATACTCCACGGTCGCCTTGCCCGGTCTGATTCCGGGAATGAACCCGCCGTTCTGCCTCATGGTGTTCGCAATCTCCACCGGGTTGAACGTAATCGACGTGTAGAAGTAGTTGAAAAAGATGATAAGAAGCACGTTCAGCACCGCGTACACCCACACACCCGGACTCCCGGCGGGGGACAGCCACTTCTCAACGAATCTCTGGAAGCCCGTCCCCGGGAAGAAATATGAGATGATGAGCGGGAACTGGAGGAACGACAGTGAGAAAATGATCGGAATTACCCCGGCCTGGTTCACCTTAAGAGGAATATGGGTCGACTGGCCGCCGTACATCTTGCGTCCGACCACCCGCTTCGCGTACTGAACGGGAATGCGGCGCGTTCCCTGCTGGACGGCGATTATCGCGACAATGACCAGAACCGCGAGCACGATCAGTATGCCGAGCGTCACAAACGAGACATCGCCGCTCGACACTCTCGTATGTATGCTCTCTATCTGACTCGGAATCCTCGACACTATCCCGCCGAAGATGAGGAGCGAGATCCCGTTCCCGATCCCTTTCTCGTTAATCTGCTCGCCGAGCCACATCATAAGCGCCGCGCCGGCAGTAAGTATCAGCACGATAGCGGCGTATGTGATCCAGCTCTTGTCTATAATCGCCTGTCTGAAAAGACCGACCGTAAGACCTAAAGCCTGGATGAGCGCAAGGACGATTGACACGTTCCTTGTTATCTGATTCATCTTCTTGCGGCCCTCCATTCCCTCTTTTGCAAGCTGCTCAAAGTAGGGGAAAGCTATCGTAAGAAGCTGTATGATGATGCTCGCCGTGATATAAGGCGTGACACCGAGAGCGAATATTGTAAAATTACTGAAGGAACCTCCGGAAAACAGGTTGAACAGCTCGAGAAGACCCAGTCCGTTCTCCGAGAAAAGCTGTGCCAGCGTCTCTCTGTTCACGCCCGGGACCAGAATGTTAGACCCGAGACGGAACACCACCAGAATCAGGATCGTATAAATAAGTTTTTTACGGATCTCCGGTATCTTAAGCGCTTCTGAGACCTTCTTCAGTAATTCCATCTAAATCACCTCGGCCTTTCCGCCCGCCTTTTCGATCTTTTCACGGGCGGAGGCGCTGAACTTCGCGGCCCTGACGTTGAGGCTCTTCGTGAGATCCCCGTCTCCGAGCACTTTTACGCCGTCAAGCGTCTTCTTAATCAGCCCCGTCTCGACGAGAAGCTCCGGTGTGACCTCTGTACCCGGCTCGAATCTCTCGAGATCTTTCACGTTCACTATCGCGTATTCCGTACCGAATATATTGGTGAAACCGCGTTTGGGGAGACGGCGGTAAAGCGGCATCTGGCCGCCTTCAAATCCGAGACGCACACCGCCGCCGCTTCTGGACTTCTGACCGTTCATTCCTCTTCCGCCGGTCTTGCCCTGACCGGTCGCGGTCCCTCTGCCTCTCCTCTTGCGGTTCTTAGAGGAGCCGGCAGGCGCTTTCAGTTCATGAAGTTTCATTCTGTCGCACCTCCTGCCTACAGTTCTTCGACCGTCAGAAGATGCCTGACTTTTTCTATCGCGCCGCGTGTCGCGGGAGTATCCCCGAGTTCTACGGACTGGTGCATCTTCCTGAGCCCCAGCGCCTTCACAACCTTCTTCTGATTGGGGGTGGCCCCGATGGGACTCTTCGTCAATGTTATCTTAAGTTTCTTATCTTCCATTCTGCCGCCTCCTATCCGATGACCTCTTCCGGGGTCAGGCCTCTCAGCTTCGCCACGGATTCGACCGTCTTAAGCGAACGGAGGGCCTCCATTGTCGCGAGGGCGATGTTGCCTGCGTTCGATGAGCCGACCGACTTGCAGCGCACATCTTTAAGACCCGCGGCCTCAAGGACTGTACGCGCGGATGACCCCGCGAGAACGCCCGTACCTTCAGGAGCCCTCATCAGGAGAACCTCGGCGGCCCCGAACTTTCCGACGGTGGAATGGGGCACGGAAGTCCCGACGCGCGGAACGTAAATCAGGTCTTTCTTCGCGTCCTCGGAAGCCTTGCGAACGGCCTCGGGAATCTCCGCGGCCTTTCCGAGACCTACGCCCACATGTCCGTCATGATCGCCCACTACCACTATGACGGAGAACCTCATGTTCTTGCCGCCTTTGACCGTCTTCGCGACGCGGCGTATGCTGACGATGCTGTCTGTCAGCTCCAGTTTGGAAGCATCGATTCTGTTACGCATTCTTTTTCCTCCCGCTAAAATTTCAGTCCGCCTTCACGGGCGCCCTCTGCCAGTTCACGAACTCTTCCGTGATAGAGGAATCCTCCTCTGTCAAAAGCGACTGTCTCTATGCCGCGGGCGAGCGCTTTCTTCGCGACGGCCTCTCCGACCTTACGGGCGGCTTCCTTATTGCCGCCGTGCTCTGTCTCCGCCTTCACGTCCTTGTCCAGCGTGGACGCAGACACCAGAGTAGTCTGATTAACGTCGTCGATTATCTGGCAGTAAATATTCTTATTCGATCTGAAAACGCACAGCCTCGGTCTTTCAGGAGTTCCTGACAGGGTCTTTCTCACACGGGCGTGTCTCTTAAGACGCTGCTCGTTCTTAGTTAATTTTGCCATGTTTCCATACTCCCCTTCTATTACTTGGCTCCGGCTTTGCCTTCTTTTCTGCGGATGTGCTCACCGTCATAACGGATACCTTTTCCCTTATACGGCTCCGGCTCCCTGTAGCTTCTGATGATTGCAGCATAGTTGCCGACGAGCGCGTTATCGATACCCTTGACGATGATCGTGTTCCCGTCCGGAGTCTCTGTCTCTATCCCCTCCGGGTCATCCATGCTCACCGAATGGGAAAATCCGAGATGCATGACGAGTGTCTTCCCGTTCTTCTCGACTCTGTAGCCGACGCCCTCAACTATCAGCTTCTTCTGAAAACCGTCGGTGACTCCCGTCACCATATTCGCAAGAAGCGCTCTCATAAGTCCGTGCTGCGATCTCGCCTCTCTGTCATCCCCGGACCTTGTGAGAACGGCCTCGCCTCCGCTGATATCGATTGAAATACGGCTGTCAAGAGGCTGCGTGAGCTCACCCTTAGGTCCCTTCACATGGATGACGCCGGCCTCATCGACATTCACTTCAACTCCGGCAGGGAGGGATACCGGTTTCTTACCAATTCTCGACATCTCTTCTCCTACCTTTCTCTACCATACATAGCAGATGACTTCGCCGCCGATTCTCTGCTTCCTGGCTTCCTTATCGCTCATGACGCCTTTGGACGTGGAAATGATTGCGATTCCCAGACCGCCCAGGACTCTGGGAATCTCGTCGGCTTTCACATATACCTTAAGACCGGGCTTCGAGATCTTTTTGATCCCGTTGATGACCTTCTCCTTCTTGTCGGCGCCGTACTTCAGCGTCACTCTCATGACGTCCTGCACGTCGTTCTCGATTATGTCACAGGCCGCGATATATCCCTCATCGAGAAGAATCCTCGCGATCTCTTTCTTCATCTTGGTTGCCGGGATATCCACAGTATCATGACCCGCGGTGTTCGCGTTCCTGATTCTGGTCAGCATATCCGCGATGGGATCTGTCATTGTCATAACTACTTACTCCCTTCCTTAGTGAATCCCCCTCTTTTACCAGCTCGCCTTCTTCACGCCGGGGATCTCTCCTTTATAGGCCAGTTCTCTGAAGCAGACACGGCAGATGCCGTACTTCTTCAGAACCGAATGGGGGCGTCCGCAAATCCTGCATCTGGTGTATGCGCGGGTCGCGTACTTTGGTTTACGCTGCTGTCTTATCTTCAAAGACTTCTTTGCCATTCCTCCTGACCTCCTATTTCTTTTCGAACGGCATGCCGAGGCCCTCTAAAAGCGCCATGGCCTCTTCATCTGTCTTTGCCGTCGTAGTGAATACGATGTTCATGCCTTTTATCGTATCGACCTTATCGTATTCTATCTCCGGGAATATGAGCTGCTCTTTAAGGCCCATGGAATAATTGCCCCTGCCGTCAAAGGAATTTCTGCTGACACCGCGGAAGTCCCTGACACGCGGAAGGGAAATATTAAATAATTTGTCCGCGAAAATATACATGTTTTCGCCGCGGAGCGTTACTTTGGCCCCGACGGACATGCCCTGACGGACTTTAAAATTCGCGATGGACTTCCTCGCCTTCGTCACGACCGGACGCTGGCCGGTGATGGCAGCGATCTCTTCAATCGCCGACTCGAGAATCTTGGAATTATCCCTGGCTTCGCCGAGACCCATGTTCAGCACTATCTTCTCGAGTTTCGGCACTTCCATCGGGCTTTTATATTGGAATCTGTCCTGAAGCTGTTTGAAAACTTCATTGGTGTAGACTTCTTTCAATCTGGCTGTCAAACCGCTTTCCTCCTTTCTCAGTCGATCACGCTGCCGGTTTTGCGGTCGACGCGAACCTTTTTGCCGTCTCTTACTGCATATCCGATTTTCACAGGCCTCCCGGCTCTGTCATCGTATAGCATCACGTTGGAAGCGTCGATCGGGCCTTCTATGTGTTTTATCTGGGCCTGCTCGTTCGGCGTCTGTCTCTGATGCTTTGTCTGGATGTTCACGCCCTCCACGATGACGCGGTTCTCTTCAGGCATCGCCTTCAGGACCTTTCCTGTTTTGCCCCGGTCTTTCCCTCTGATCACGATGACCGTATCGTCTCTCTTAATACGCATTGTCACCCTCCTACAGCACTTCCGGAGCAAGGGAAACGATCTTCATGAACCCGCCTTCTCTCAGTTCTCTGGCGACGGGTCCGAAAATACGTGTTCCTACCGGAGTTTTATCATCTCTGCTCTTTATGATAACGGCCGCGTTCTGGTCGAATTTCACATAGCTGCCGTCGGCCCTGCGAACGCCCTTCTTTGTCCTCACGACAACCGCTCTCACGACATCGCCTCTCTTTACGACGCCGCCCGGTGTCGCTTCCTTCACGGAACAGACGATTATATCGCCGATGTTCGCGTATTTACGGGAGGTGCCGCCCAGGATGCGGATGCAGAGAAGCTCTTTGGCGCCTGAATTATCGGCCACCCTGAGTCTGGTTTCAGTCTGAATCATCTTCCGCCGCCTCCTTACTTCGCTCTCTCGATAATGCTGACCAGTCTCCATCTCTTTTCCTTAGACAGCGGTCTGGTCTCCATTATTCTGATCCTGTCGCCGACTCTGCACTCATTGTTCTCGTCGTGCGCCTTGACCTTCTTCGTCCGCTTCACGGCTTTTCCGTAAAGAGAATGCCTGACAAAGTCTTCAAACTGGACGACGACGGTCTTGTCCATCTTGTCGCTGACAACAACGCCGACTCTGGTCTTTCTTCTGTTTCTTTCGTCTGCCATCGTACACCCTCCTTTCGGTTAAGCCCGGGCTCTTTCGAGTTCCTTTTCTCTCATGATGGTTTTCACACGGGCGATGTCCCGTCTGACTTCACGCATTCTAAGCGGATTATCAAGCTGTCCAGTGACGTGCTGAAAACGGAGATTGAAAAGTTCTTTCTTCATCTTATCTAACTCGTCATTAAGTTCGATATCCGTCATCTCTCTTGCTTTCTTCAGATCCATTACGCTTCACCGCCTTTGATTTTCTCCTGTCCCCTGACAACGAACTCTGTCCTGACGGGGAGCTTGTGGCTCGCGAGGCGGGTGGCTTCTCTCGCCGCCTCTTCGGAAACGCCTCCGATCTCAAACAGGACGCGTCCCGGTTTTACTACGGCTACCCAGTATTCCGGGGCGCCTTTTCCGGAACCCATACGGACTTCGGCGGGTTTCTTCGTCACGGACTTGTGCGGGAAAATCTTGATATAGACTTTACCGCCTCTCTTTGTATATCTCGTCATGGCGATACGGGCCGCCTCAATCTGGTTGGCCGTGATCCAGCCGCATTCTGTAGCGACGAGTCCGTAATCACCGTATGTCACGGTGTTGCCCTTCGTCGCTACGCCCTTCATCCTGCCTCTGTGTACTCTTCTATGCTTTACGCGCTTAGGCATCAACATGGCGCTGTCTCTCCTTTCGCTTGCTTCATCTGCCGCCGGCCGGTGAACCGTGTCTTATTAAGACCTTTCCTTTCCCGTCCTGCCGCAAACCGGCTCTGTCCGGTTTATCCGTTCCGGTTTCCCGTCCGGCATTCTGACTGCCGGTCCGGACCCGTCCGGTCCGCCGCCGGCCGCGTTATGATTTCCGCGTACCGGTCCCCGTTCAGCCGGCCTTACTCATTCTTCGGAGCTTCCGGGGCTCCCGCCTCTCCGGCCCCGTCCGGTCTGTCAGGCTTCTTCACGGGGCGCTTCCGCTGATAAGCGGATTTCGCGGCGGTATTCTCAGGTTTGCCGTAGCGTCCGCCGCCGCTCTCTCTCCTGGGCCGGCCGGCGCCTTTCCGGCGGTCTCCGTCTCTTCTTCCGCGGCGGCCGTCCCTGCGGCCGCTCTTCTCTTCGCGGATAGTGCTCTGAAGCCCCTTGTCGAGGATCTCGCCGTGGTTGATCCATACCTTGACCCCGATCCTCCCGTATGTCGTATCGGCCTCGGCGAATCCGTAGTCGATGTCTGACCTGATAGTGTGGAGAGGAACGTTGCCTTCACTGTATTTCTCCTTGCGGGCGATCTCGGCGCCGCCGAGACGTCCGGCGCACTGGATCTTGATTCCCTTCGCGCCGGCCTTCATCGTCCTTCCGAGGGCCTGTTTCATGGCGCGGCGGAATGTGACACGCTGCTCCAGTGCTTCCGCGACGGATTCCGCCGTAAGCTGGGCGTCAAGCTCGCTTCTTTTCACTTCTTCCACAGAGATGTTAATCTGCTTCCCCGTGAGTTTCTCAAGCTGCGCCTTGAGTTCGTCTATGCCGGCTCCGGAACGGCCGATGACCATGCCGGGACGGGCGGTTGCGACTCTGATACTGATCTTCTCGTCAGAGAGACGTTCAATCAGTATTCTGGAGACGCCCGCGCTGTAAATCTTCTTCTTGATGAACTCTCTTATCTTATAGTCTTCCTCCAGGTAATCGGCAAATTCGTTTTTTCCGGCGTACCATCTGGAATCCCAGTCTTTAATGACGCCGACTCTGAGCCCGTGGGGGCTTACCTTCTGACCCATTGAATACCTCCTAGCTCCTTTCTCTGAGCGTCACTGTTACATGGCTCGATCTCTTCAGGATCCTTGAAGCCCTGCCCTGCGCGCCGGCCATCCATCTCTTCATGGTCGGCCCCTGGTTGGCGCTTATCTCCGCGACATACAGCCTGTCGCGGTCCATGTCGAAATTGTTCTCCGCGTTCGCCGCCGCGGACTGAACCACTTTCTCGACTATTTCGGAACCTTTGCCGGGGGTAAACTTGAGTATATTCAGCGCCTCTTCAAGGTTCTTGCCTCTGACCAGGTCGGTCACGGGCTTAAGCTTGACAGGAGACATTTTCACATACTTCGCGGTTGCTTTTGCTTCCATATCTATCTCCCTTTCTACCTCGTGGTCCTGTCAGAGGCATGTCCCCTGAATGTTCTGGTCAGCGCGAACTCGCCAAGCTTATGACCCACCATATCTTCTGTGATGTAAACGGGCACGTGTTTGCGTCCGTCATGAACGGCTATGGTATGACCGATAAACTCGGGAAAGATCGTAGAGGCCCTGGACCAGGTCTTGATGACTTTCTTCTCATTGGCCGCGTTCATCTCTCTGATGGTCTTCAAAAGCTTCTCATCGACGAAAGGGCCTTTCTTAACTGATCTGCTCATCTGACGCTCCTTCCTTACTTATCGTTCCTTCTCTTCACAATATACTTGCTGCTGTCTTTCTTTTTCTTTCTGGTCTTATATCCCAGAGCGGGCTTGCCCCACGGAGTAACCGGGCCCTTGCGGCCGATAGGAGCGCGGCCCTCACCGCCGCCGTGCGGATGGTCGTTCGGGTTCATGACGGAACCTCTGACCGTCGGCCTCACGCCCATATGGCGCCTGCGCCCGGCCTTTCCGATACGGATATTGGAATGTTCGGTGTTCCCGACCTCTCCTATCGTCGCCCTGCATGTCTGGAGAACGTTTCTGAGTTCCCCGGACGGGAGCCTCAGAAGAGCGTATTTCCCTTCCTTGGCCATAAGCTGGGCGCCGTTTCCGGCGGCGCGGACCATCTGTCCGCCCTTCCCCGGCTTCATCTCTATATTGTGTATGACGGTGCCGACGGGGATATTGGAAAGGGGAAGCGTGTTCCCGACCGTTATATCGACGTCTTCTCCGGAAAGAATCGTCATGCCGGGCTTGAGTCCCTCCGGAGCGATGATGTATCTCTTCTCTCCGTCCGCGTAGACGATGAGCGCGATATTGGCCGTTCTGTTCGGATCATATTCTATGGTCGCGACCTTTCCGGGGATTCCGTCCTTGTCTCTCTTGAAATCTATGATTCTGTACTTCGGACGAACGCCGCCGCCTCTGTGGCGCACGGTGATTTTGCCCCTGTTGTTCCTGCCTGAATGTTTCTTCAGCGTGACTGTCAGGGACTTCTCCGGCGCAGAGGACGTGATCTCTTCAAACGTCGAGCCCGTCATTCCTCTGCGGCCCGGTGTTGTGGGATTGTATTTCTTTATGCCCATAATGCCAGCCTCCTATAATTACAGACTCGAGAAGAACTCGATCTCTTTGCTTCCGTCTGTCAGTGTCACTATCGCCTTCTTATATGAAGACGTCCTGCCGAAGTCTCTTCCCATCCTCTTCGGTTTCCCTTTCACGTTCATGATATTCACGCGGGCTACGTCAACGCCGAAAATCTCTTCCACGGCGTGCTTGACCTCGGTCTTGTTACAGTCCTTCGCGACCTTGAACGTGTACTTCTTCTGCTGGGCGAGATCCATGCTCTGCTCAGTTATAACCGGCTTCAGGATCACATCGTACGGGGATTTCATTATAAGTACACCTCCTCGATCTTCTGAACGGCATCTTTAGTAACGATGAAACTCGTATAGTTCACTATCTCATATACATTCATGGTCTCCGCCATGGCTGTCTTTACTCCCGGAATGTTCGACGCGGAACGGATCACGTTCTCATCCTTTGACGCCGTGACGATAAGAGCCTTCTTCTCCGCGCCTATGTTTCTGAGAGTCTCAACCATCGCCTTTGTCTTCGGCTCGTCAAATGTAAGCTCGTCAAGCACGATAATCTCATTATCCAGAACCTTTGACGACAGAGCTGATTTAAGCGCGAGTCTCTTAACTTTCTTCGGCACGGAATAACTGTAATCCCTGGGCTTCGGCGCGAATACCACTCCGCCCCCGATCTGCGACGGGTCGGTGGAGCTTCCCTGTCTGTGACGGCCGGTCCCCTTCTGACGGAAAGGCTTGCGTCCGCCTCCCCTGACCTCGCCTCTCGTCTTCGCGGACTGCGTTCCCTGTCTCTGGTTAGCGAGGTAATTCTTAACTACTTCATATACGGCATTCTCGTTAGGCTCGATACCGAATATCGCGTCATCAAGTTCGATGTCGCCGACTTCGGCCCCCGCCATGTTAAGCATCTTTACAGTCGCCATAGCGCTGTCCTCCTTCCTAAAGTCAATCTTATTTATCCTGACCCTTGACGGCGTATCTGATAGTCAAAAGACCTCCTTTGCCGCCCGGAACAGCGCCTTTGACCAGCATAAGATTTCTGTCCGTGTCAACCTTCACCAGAAGCACATTCTGCACCGTGACCGTATCCCGTCCCATTCTGCCGGGGCCGTCGTTTCCGGGGAAGACCCTCGAAGGATATGTGCCCGCCGCGAGTCCGCCGGCAAGACGCTTATGCTTGGAACCGTGGGCCATGGGGCCTCTCCTGTGGTGATGGCGTTTTATGTTGCCCTGTGTGCCTTTTCCCTTTGATACCCCGGTGATATCAAGCTTCTTTCCTTCTTCAAAGTCGGCGACCGTAATCTCCTGTCCGACCTCGTATGTCTCGCCCTCATCGTTCCTGAACTCCGCGAGATATTTCTTCGGAGAAACACCGCTCTTCGCGAAATGACCCGTCATGGGTTTGTTCACCCTCTGCGGTTTCTGGTCCTCATACCCGACCTGGACGCCGTCATACCCGTCCGTCTCGACTGTCTTGACCTGCGTGACCGTCACCGGACCCGCCTGGATGACAGTGACCGGGATGACCTCGCCTGTTTCGGCGAAGATCTGAGTCATGCCGATCTTCTTGCCAAGGATTGATTTCATGTTCTTCCTCCAATCTTTACAGAGGTGGAGCCTGAGCCCCACATATAGAGTCCCGCCTTAAAGTTTAATCTCAATGTCAACGCCGGCCGGAAGGTCGAGCCTCGTGAGCGCGTCCGTGGTCTGCGCGGTGGCATTGGTTATGTCAATAAGTCGCTTGTGCGTCCTCTGCTCGAACTGCTCTCTGGAGTCCTTATACTTATGGACGGCACGAAGGATCGTGACAACCTCTTTCTCGGTCGGGAGAGGGATGGGACCTGATACATCGGCGCCCGTCCTCTTCGCTGTTTCGACTATCTTAGCCGCGCTCTGATCAAGCAGTGCGTGATCGTAAGCCTTCAGTCTGATTCTGATCTTCTGTAATCCACTCATCTCTTCCTCCTGCGTAATTTAGCGGATTTTCACTATATCTCCTGCAAGGGGCCGTACCTGTTCATTGTATGCCCGCACGTTACACGCATCCGGGTGTTTCCAAATCCCGGTGACCGCGAAAAAATACAGGCGAGCCCCCTCGCCTCCGTCGCGCGGAGACAATTCTCAGCAGAAATTACCTGATAGCTCAGCAACTTCCTGCCTCTACGCATCGTGCAAGCTTTTCAATTATATGAGAACAAAAAAAGAAAATCAAGCTGTTTATGAGATTTTTTCAGCCTGATTTTCCTGTATTACTTTCCCGGAATCCGCCTGTCAGGCGCATTCCGGGACGCACTGCCTGACACGTGGCCGGGCGTCCGCATAATCTCCGTGTACGCGCGATCCACATCTGCCTCTGACCGGCTCCTGCTCACATCCGCAAGTACTTATGGCTCATCGTCCGACTCCTCGTGTCCCGCAGCGAAGCGGTTTCCGATAAACATCCGCTCTTGCTGCTCATGCGCCGCGACAGATGCCCGCCAAAGCTTCAGCCGCTTCCGCGGTATATTCCGTATCACGGAAGCGTCATGATTACAGTTCACACATGGTATTTGAGGGACGGGCGGCATGGCACCGCTTCTAAAAAAGGTCCCCGCTTCACGCAGTTTCTGCGAGTCGCCTGCCTCCTGCGGGGCGCGGGGTCAAACCGCTGCGCTTAAACCCCGCGCCTTGCCGCTCACTTCCTCGCTTCTTCATGAAACTGCATGCTCAGCTGC
>CAZTIY010000015.1:14434-18994 GCA_964613765.1 uncultured Eubacterium sp. | reverse complement strand
TTTCTGACCCTGCTGTCGATGTGCTTCGCTATATGATAGAACGGCGTCAGTATCAAAACATATAATGACTGAATTATTTTCATCATCTGTTACCTGTCACGCAGGGCATGGCTTTCTTTAGCAGTTTTCCTCCTGAAGCGGTTGCCTGAACGCATCATCAGATTATACTCTGCGGAAAGTTATGTTATAACGGAAAGCTTCCGAAAACATCAGGATTTCTTTCGCCCGACCGGAAAATATAAAACGCATCATTCGAACTAAGAGAAAAGTATAACAGAAAAACTCCCGTGACGCCACAAATTTCACGGATCCTATTGACCGTACACTTCACAGAGTATAAAATTCACGTTGATAAAGGTCTTCGGGGCGGGGTGAGATTCCCCACCGGCGGTACAGCCCGCGAGCTTTCAGCATGATCCGGTGAAATTCCGGAGCCGACCGTACAGTCGGGATGGTAGAAGATGTGCGTTTTTCGCCTGACATGCCCCGGATTTTTCCGGGGATTTGTTTATAACTGAATGTGTTTTCAGTTTATCGCAGAAGGAACGCGTACCCGCCCTGAAACCGTCAGGGCGGTTTTTATTTTCGTAATAAAGAATCACGGCGGTTTCAGACACGCCGGAAGAGCCATGTTGAATCACGGCGGTCTCGGACCGGGATAAAAGGAATTTACTGATTGCGGTTTATATTGCGGATTATTTTGTAATGATCCGGGATTTGAACCCGGGAGGAAAGAAGAAAATCTGTGAACGACAGTTCGGAATTTGATAAAAAAATGATGCGACTTGCCGTTTCCGAAGCCGTAAAGAGCGGCGGTTATGTCAATCCCAACCCGCATGTCGGCGCGGTAATCGTAAAAAACGGCAGAATCATAGGGACAGGGTACCATGAGAGATACGGCTGTCTCCACGCGGAGAGGAACGCTCTCGCGGACTGTACGGAGGATCCTGCAGGAGGAACGATTTATGTCACGCTCGAACCCTGCTGTCACTACGGGAAAACCCCTCCATGCACTGATGCAATCATCGGCGCGGGTCTTTCCCGCGTGGTTTACGGTTCTTCCGACCCTAATCCTCTCGTCTCGGGAAAAGGCGCGGCTGTATTAAGAGACGCCGGGATAGTAGTTGAATCGGGACTTCTTAAAAGCGAGTGCGACAGTCTCAACCCCGCGTTTTTCCATTACATCACAAATAAAACGCCGTTCGTAACCATGAAATCAGCGGTGACGCTTGACGGAAAGACAGCCTGTTATACGGGAGCGTCAAGATGGATTACGGGACCTGAAGCAAGGAGAAACGTGCATAAGACACGCGGGCTTAATACAGGGATAATGGTCGGAGTCGGAACGGTTATTACAGACGACCCGGAACTCACCTGCCGCGACGCCGAGGGGCTCAATCCTGTCAGGATAGTATGCGATACGCATCTCAGAACGCCTCTCGAATCGAAGCTTCTGTCAGATACGGGAATACACGGTGACGGGAACCGCGACTCCTGCAATTCAGGTGCCTCTGAATCTGAACTTGGTTCAGATAACGGAATGCGCGGTGATTGCGGCACATGTCCCTCAGATACAGAACCTTCCGGAGCGCAATTCTCTGCCGGAGCGGACCTGCTCGTTTTCCGGGACAGCATCGTATCTGATGACAATTCGCGGTATCCGAGGACGATCATCGCGACATCCGTTACGGAGCCGGAAAGACTGAAACCTTATAAAGATAAAGGCGCCGTAATCATTGAGTGTCCCGAGGGCGATGACGGACATACAGATTTGAAATATCTTATGGCCGAACTCGGAAAGATCGGCATCGACTCGATACTTCTTGAAGGCGGGAGCGAACTCAACTGGTCGGCTCTAAGGTCCGGAATAGTCCACAGGGTTCAGGTTTATATAGCGCCTAAAATTTTCGGGGGAAAGACGGCCCGCACGCCTGTTTCAGGAACAGGTGTGCCCGATCCGGACAGAGCCTTCATTCTTGAGAATGTAAGTATCCGGAAAACAGGAGACGATTTTCTGATAGAAGGAAGTGTGAGTTACACGGATTAAAACAGATAGCACGATGTGTGTGCCAAAAGTCCGTTTGCGGGTTAAGAGGCACGATATATGCGCGTTCCTAAGTAATTTGAACACTGCATATCGGGCCTGCCTGATAAAAATACAGTTTCGGCACACACGTCATAGCACTGGATTATTATACGATTGTCATCCCGGACGTTAAAGTAAGCAGAATCTTCATTAGTTACGGTTAACTCGTCATCCCCCGCTTTCAAGACGGCAGGGCGGACTGACAGAGAGACAGGAATAGACAGAGATAACGAGGGAGTTAATATATATGTTTACAGGTATCATAGAAGAAACCGGCACTGTCGCATCCGTCGCTGTCCGCGGAAACCACGCGGGGATAACCGTTAAGGCTTCGACAGTCCTCGGGAATAACCCTGAGACTGAAGGAAGGAAAGGTTCAGTTCCCGGGATTCCGACCGCTATCGGCGACAGCATTTCCGTGAACGGCGTCTGTCTGACCGTTACGGCGCTCACACCCGGCACATTCACTGCCGATGTCATGCCGGAAACCATGAGGATGTCTTCAATCGGAGAACTGAGAGCAGGAAGCGCCGTCAACCTGGAGAGAGCCGTGCCCGTTTACGGCCGTTTCGGAGGACACATTGTTTCCGGTCATATAGACGGAACCGGAAAGATCCGCTCTATAAGGCGTGAGGAGAACGCTGTTGTTTTTCAGATATCCGCGCCGGACGACCTGCTCCGCTTTATCGTCGAAAAAGGAAGTATAGCCGTAGACGGGGTCAGCCTGACTGTCGCGAGTGTCTCGCGCACTCACGGGAGCGGAAGCTTTACCGTTTCTATAATTCCGCACACGCTTTCACAGACTGCGCTCTATTCCAAACGTGAAGGCAGCACAGTCAATCTGGAAACGGATATAATCGGGAAATACGTTGAACAACTCTTAAGAGACACCGGGAGAGCTCCGGCAGACGCCGAAAAGGATAAAAGATTCAAAGAACTTCTCGCGGAATTTTGAACATCTTCTGAAAGACACCGGGAGAACCCCGGCAGACGCCGAAAAGGATAAAAGACTCAAATGAACAGTTTCTCTTGTCTTTATAAAAAGTATAGACAGAGAACAGAGAATAGTTAAGTTTCAGCCTGCAGCCTGTGTTGTTTTGATATTTATAACGATTATAGACGAAAATCTGTATGTTTCCGTCTGCGATAGGAGATAACTCATGTCAGAATCAGAAAATGTAAAAATGAAGTCCCCGCTTCCCGCAGGCTTCCGCTTCGGGACCATACCGGAAGCCATTGAAGACCTGAAAAAAGGTAAAGTCATCCTTTGCACGGACGATCCGGATCGCGAGAATGAGGGCGACCTAATCTGCGCCGGTCAGTTCGCCACGACGGAAAATCTGAATTTCATCGCGTCTGAAGCGAAGGGGCTTATGTGTATGCCCATGGGAAAAGAAGCGATCACACGGCTCAGACTTCCTCAGATGGTTCAGGACAATCAGGATAATCATGAAACGGCTTTCACGGTTTCAATAGACCATGTAAGCACGACGACCGGGATATCGGCAGTGGAGCGCGGAATCACGGCCAGAATGGCCGCTGACCCGTCAAGCGGACCCGGGGACTTCAGAAGACCGGGTCATATGTTCCCTCTGCTCGCGAAAGACGCGGGCGTGTTCGAGAGAAGCGGGCATACTGAAGCGACTGTCGATCTTCTCAGGCTCGCGGGAATGGAACCTGTCGGCATCTGCTGCGAGGTCATGGCGCCGGACGGCACAATGATGAGAGCCCCTGAACTCGCGGCATTTGCCGTGAAGCACGGCATCACCTTTATAACTATCAAGGATCTGCAGGAATACAGAAAGAAACATGATAAGCTCGTGGAATGTGTCACCGTTTCAGATCTCCCGACGCGCTACGGAAATTTCAGAGCACACGCCTATATAAACAAGCTTAACGGCGAACATCATATAGCCCTTGTGAAGGGGGATGTCGGAGACGGTTCAGACATACTCTGCCGCGTTCATTCGGAATGTCTCACCGGAGACGCTTTCGGCTCGCTTCGCTGCGACTGCGGACAGCAGCTTGAATCCGCCATGAAAGCCATAGAAAAGGAAGGCCGCGGCATCCTCCTTTACATGAGGCAGGAAGGCCGCGGCATCGGACTCGTCAACAAACTGCGAGCCTACACTCTCCAGGATCAGGGACTTGATACAATTGAAGCCAATCTGGCCCTCGGATTCCCCGGAGACGCCCGCAAATATTATATCGGGGCGCAGATTCTGAAAGATCTGGGGGTCCATACGATAAGGCTTTTGACAAACAATCCCCAGAAGGTCTATGAACTCGGTGAATACGGTATGGAAATCATTGAACGTGTTCCGATACAGATGCCTGCCAACTCGAAAGACATCTTCTATCTTAAGACGAAGCAGAACAAGATGGGCCACCTGCTCAACTACTGATGCGCCGGCAGTAAAAATATATACGTCCCGGCAAACGGCCGCGCGGCATAATTCCAAGCCGCACGATTG
>CAZTIY010000015.1:4219-14334 GCA_964613765.1 uncultured Eubacterium sp. | reverse complement strand
CGGCCGCGCGGCATAATTCCAAGCCGCACGATTGAAACGGCCGGCTACCGTCTACATCCCTCGCGGCGGGACTGCGGGCGGACCTGTTCACGGTCGCCTTATTTCTAAGGGTTTTATTCGCATGAAAGGAGCGAAAATATGAATATCATTGAAGGAAAAATCGTATCCGACGGTATCAGAATCGGCATAGTCTGCTCCAGATTCAACAGCTTCATCACACAGAAACTCCTGGACGGGGCGCTGGACGGTCTTTTAAGGCACGAAGTAAAGGACGACGATATAGATGTCGCCTGGGTGCCCGGAGCGTTTGAGATTCCGCTCATCGCAAAACGGATGGCGAAGTCCGGAAAATATGACGCCGTCATCTGTCTCGGCGCCGTAATCCGCGGGAACACTCCTCATTTCGACTATGTCTGCGCCGAAGTGTCGAAAGGGATCGCGCAGGTGGCTCTTAATGAGGAGATTCCCGTAATGTTCGGCATCCTGACAACGGAAAATATAGAACAGGCAATAGAACGCGCCGGCACAAAGGCGGGAAACAAGGGCTACGACTGTGCACTCGGCGCAATCGAGATGGTGAACCTTATTCACGGGCAGGGACTGTGAACGCAAGGCCTTTTCACCTGGCACCTTCGATGGTGAGCCTCATTCATGGACTGTACGCCCGGGGGAGGCTCTTATCCCCCGGGTTAACGTTTTAAGCGCACAACCGGGATCCCGGCTCTGACAGAATCGCCCCTTATTGTGATTTCCGTCACGACATACGGTCTTTGCGTCGCCTGCGCGTCCGTTCCGTACAGGATAAGCGCGAGACGGTGACCTTCCGCCAGTGTGTAATCTGTTGGAACCATATCTATCTCGTAGCTGTATTCTCTCCCGGGTACTGTCTCCTCCTTGCTCCACAGGCAGTTTCTGTTCTGCGCGTTGAGCCAGCCCCTGCTTATCACCTTGAACGGCGATGGAGTGTCTTCGATACCGAAGCGGAACGTTCCGGCATCCTCCCCGTCATCAACGGGAACTTCCTCCGCGGTTAAGCGTTTCGCCTCTCCCATGTCGACCAGCATGGCGCTCAATATCGCGGTACCTCTGTTTAAGGCCGCGTCAAAATGAACTCTTACAGTGCCGCTTATACGAAGTTCTCTTTCGCCGTCTCTGAAAGGATCCCATATAAACCTGATACGATTCTTATAATCTCCGTCCTCAGACAGCACGAGTTCGCTAAGCCATTCTGACTGGTTGTCTTTTTCCCTGTCATAACACGTAGCCGAAAGATCGTCTCTTATGACGAGATCTGTGTCGGGCACTGCGGCCGGAAATTCTTCATACTCCGTTCCTTCCGGCGGCCAGGTGTCCGAGGCCGTCCATTTTAACTGGTCCAGATTGCTCTCCACGAGCACACGGGGTTCTCTTTCCGCTCCGTTATCCGCTCCGCGAAGATAGTGATCGAGCCACCGCTCCACCATTCCGAGCGTGCCTGAGCCCTCAAGATCGTACACATAGATATGCTCACCCTGATGGAGAAGCATACGGCATTCGATTCCGTGTTCCTCAAGCGCCTTAAAAAGCGGCAGACACTGGTTTGTTTTGACATTCCAGTCGTTAAGGCCGTGGATGATGAAGACGGAGGCTTTGAAATTCCCTGTTCTGTTAAGATAGTTCCTTTCGTCCCAGAACAGGTTGTAATTCCCTGAATCCCTGTCCTGAAGTTCCCTCATCTCCCGGAGTTTCGCCTCATAGTCATCCCTGACAGCGTTATAGTCATCTTCGTCCTTGGCTCTGCTGAAGCAATATTTCGCCAGAATCGAGATGTCGTCTCCCTGCCATTCCAGCGGGGCGACCGTAAGGCCGCCCGCGCGGTAGTAATTATACCAGCTGGAAATTCCCGCCTCCGGAATGACGGTCTTAAGTCCCTCCACGCCTGTCGCGGCGACCGCTATACACATCGTTCCGAGGTATGACTTTCCCGACATGGCTACACTCCCGGTGCACCAGTCCGCTCTTATTTCTATATCCCGGGTTCTGTCGGTGAATGCCCTCGCCCGTCCGCAAAGCCAGTCTATTACGGATTTAAAGGCCAGCACTTCCTCATACGATCCCGTCAGAGTGAATCCGTCAGACCCCCTTGTACCGGGCCCGCCCGTGAATACCGACGCGTATCCTTTCTGATTAAGATAAGCGTAGAGCGGAGATATGCACTCGAATTCTATATCCTCCGGTATGACCGCCGTTTCCGCAAGTCCCCGGGGCTCTCTTTCCGGGAGCGTATCTCCGGCCGCATGGGCATCATAATCGAATCTGATATCTTTCTCGTCTATATTCTGCGCGGGATAAACCGCTACGTCCCTGTCGACATCGTTCAGGTCATACCAGTCCTCGTTGCAGGTCATCAGGTACGGATTGGCGACAAGGACAGCGGGAACTCTGTCACCGTTCAGATTATATTCCGGCCTTCGAATATAACAGGCGATGAGATCCCGCTTTCCGTCACCGTCGGTGTCGACAGGAGTCTCGACATACACCCTTTCGAAGATACATTTGATCTTCTCTGTCGTTTTCATGTCGTCAGGCCTCCGGACGTCCCGCGGCCGCCGCCTTTTCCTTTCTGCTCTTGAGGTACTTGTTCCATACGACCGTAAGCAACGCTCCGGCAACGAGCATCGCGATAAGGAAGATGAATATGTAGCGGTAACCGGTCACACCCTCGTGCGCCTCAAGCCAGTGTCCGGCAAGAAGTGAACAGAAAATCTCCGGCAGATAGCCGATTGTTGAGATGAGCCCCGCGGCGCTTCCGGAAAGTCTCTCCGGTATGGCGCCCTCATCCATCATAGCCCATGTCATGGCATAGTTTACATTGTAGAAAATGTATATGATGATATACAGCACCAGGAAAATTATCGCGCTGCTCGGTTTAACGGGCAGCATAAGCATAACCGCAACGCCCGCGATCATCACGATAAACGAGATCAGTATCATTCTGCCTGTCCCGATTTTATCGGTCATGAATCCTCCGCCTACATTACCGAACAGAGACAGCCATCTTCTTGAGGCGGCCACCGCCGCTCCCGCGGCCACGGAAACCCCGATGAGCTCAGTCATATACGGAGTGAAGTAGTAGAACATCTGGGTGAAAACATAGTTGCAGAAAGTGATGATGCTGATGAGCCAGACGGCCGGCATCCTGATGAGTTCTCCGATACCCTTGAACGTGACCCTGTCGCTCTTCTCCATCTTATCGTCTTTAACTGTGAAGAACACAAGGACTCCCATGAGTATCGTCAGCACGGAATAGAAAATAATGGAGGCCCTCATGCCGGCGACCTGGTCCTCCATTTGCCCGGCGCCGATCTTGAAAGCTATTACGGCGCCGGACGCCATCAGCGCCGCGCCTATTCCCCGGCCTCCCTCAAAGAAACCGTACGCCTTTCCCTGTTCTCCTGAACCTGACAATATCCTGACAGCTTTAATGCAGCAGGGCCAGAAAGCGAACAGCGAACTCACGCCCCAGAATGCGTACAGGACAATCAGAGCGTGGTAGCCCAGCGGGAGCAGATGTACGAAACCGCCGAGCCCTGTCGCGATGAGCGAGACTGTCAGGATCATCCTGGTCGAGAATCTGTCGGCGACGACTCCGCCGAAGAGATAAGAAATCATTCCGAAAACGCCCAGAATGCTACCGAATACGCCCATCTGGGCATCCGTCAGATTGTAAACCTGCAGGTACGCGTCATAATAGTCATACCTGAAGTACGGCAGGCCGTAGATTATGGCCCCGCCGAGGGCTACAATGATGATGCCCCAGAAGTTTCTGGCCATCTTTTCACTGAACCCTATTTTTTGAAGCAGCTTATTCATTTTCTCTCCTCCTCCGGTAAGATTTGTGCCGGCCGGACCCTGACAGCCGGTCAGGTCTGACCGTTTCCATTGTAAACTCCGTTCAAATGACTTGAATGATTATTGTTAACACCCCGCGGTAAAACCGTAAGCGCCGTTACTGTAAATCCTGCTGTTCCGCTCCGATTATACGTTAAGGCCGGATCATTCAGGAAAGAATAACGTCTCAGCTAAAACAATTTACAGTTCCGGCCGGAAGCACATCCAAGCAAAAACAAAATAAAAACAGCAGTACGGAACTGCTGCCTGATCTCATACTCACGCCGCCGGGTCACGGCGCCCGTAAATGAAAAGATTCTTCTCCAGGATAGCGCTCCGCATATCAATGCGACAGTCGGCAGACTGTTATGCCTGTCTCCCAGCCCGGGCCGGCTGCGTCCGTGCCCGGACTTCGGCGCCTCCGCCTTTCACCCTTCCGCTATAAGAGCATCGGAAAAGTTACTGATCGAAAGGCGCGCCTCTATCTCAAAGGTTAATAAAATGATACTTGCACGGCGTGCGCGTGTCAAGCGGTATTACTTATTATATCTCTCTTCGCGCACTTCATTGCGAGGACCTTTTTTCTCAGCGGTGCTATACCGCCCGTCCCTCAAATACCATGTATGAACTGTTACCCTCATTTTTCGAATGCGGTAAGGAAGCCCTCGCTGTCACGCCGTCTCCCGCTAAAAAGTCAAAACTATTATCTACATATCCCTGACCGCGTCCTTCATTTCCTTTACGAAAGCGCTTACGGGCGCGACGCTGTCCCGGCCGTGCTGTTCGCAAATATTGACGATCGCGCTCCCGACTATGACGCCGTCGGCGTAAGCGGCCATTTTGCGGGCCGTTTCAGGATTAGAAATGCCGAATCCTATTGCTGTCGGAATCTTGCTGACTTCTCTCACGCTTCGTATCATGGAGCCGATATCTGTCGTTATCTCGCTTCTCATTCCGGTTACGCCCATGGAAGACACGCAGTAAAGAAAACCTTCCGCCTCCGCCGCTATCGTCTTTATCCTGTCCTCGGATGTCGGGGCTATCAGCGAAATCAGATCTGTTCCGTGTTTCCTGCAGTAAGGCAGTATCTCGTCCTTTTCCTCATAAGGAATATCCGGTATGATGACAGCGTCGACCGCGAGTTCTTCGCACCGCGACAGGAATCTTTCACAGCCGTAGACATATACAGGATTGATGTATGTCATGAACGCTAAAGGAAGCCGCGGAAGTCTGCGCCTTATACTTTCCGTCATGTCAAATATCCCGTCCGCGGTCGTTCCTGATGACAGTGCCCTCTCGTCAGCTTTCTGTATGACTGTTCCCTCCGCCACCGGATCGGAAAAAGGTATGCCTATCTCAATAAGATCGGCCCCGCTCTCAGCCATGGCGCATATAAGTTTTTCCGTTGTTTCAAGGTCGGGGTCGCCCGCGGTCACGAACGGGATGAAAGCTTTTCCGTTTCTGAACGCTTCAGAAGTCTTACTCATATATATCAACTCCTCTGTATCTCGCTATCGCGGCGACATCTTTATCACCCCTGCCGGAAAGATTCACGACAATTATCTTATCTTTACCCATCCCCGGCGCGATTTTCATGGCGTAAGCGACGGCATGGGCGCTCTCCACAGCCGGTATTATGCCTTCCGTCCTCGAAAGATACTCGAAAGCGGAGACGGCCTCATCGTCCGTGACCGGTACATACTGTGCCCGTCCCGTATCGTGAAGATACGCGTGCTCGGGACCTATGCCCGGGTAGTCAAGACCCGCAGATATGGAATATACCGGAGCGATCTGACCGTACTCATCCTGGCAGAAATATGATTTCATCCCGTGAAAAACTCCGGGAGAGCCGTTCGCTATCGTCGCGGCGTTTTTCGGATTGTCGACGCCGAGCCCCGCGGCCTCACAGCCGATCAGAGCGACCGTCTCATCCGGTATGAATTCGTAAAAGGCCCCAATCGCGTTGCTGCCGCCGCCAACGCACGCTATGACCGCATCCGGCAGTCTCCCTTCCTTCTCCTTAAGCTGGGCCTTTATCTCCCTTCCTATGACACTCTGAAAATCGCGTACTATCGTCGGGAACGGATGCGGCCCCATGACGGAACCGAGAACATAATGCGTGTCGCTCACCCGTCTCGTCCACTCTCTCAGCGTTTCGTTCACCGCGTCCTTAAGTGTCTGTGTACCGCTCGTAACGGCGTGAACCTTCGCGCCGAGAAGCTCCATCCTGAAGACGTTGAGCGCCTGGCGCTCCGTGTCCTCCTTACCCATGTATATCTCGCATTCCATTCCCATAAGCGCGGCGACTGTAGCTGTCGCGACCCCGTGCTGGCCGGCGCCGGTCTCGGCTATAACCCTGGTCTTCCCCATCTTCTTCGCAAGCAGGATCTGACCGATTACGTTGTTTATCTTATGCGACCCGGTATGATTCAGGTCCTCGCGCTTGAGATAGATTTTCGCTCCTCCGAGATCCTCTGTCATTTTTTCCGCGTAATAAAGAAGCGACGGCCTTCCCGCGTATTCACGGAGAAGCTTCTCATTCTCCGCGATGAATTCCGGGTCGTCTTTATACTTATTATATGCCTCTTCAAGCTCGTTAACGGCGTTCATAAGCGTTTCCGGAACGAACTGTCCGCCGTGTATGCCGAATCTGCCCTTTGACATTACTTTTCTCTCCTGAAATAAATCATCGTTAAAAATTTCCGCGTGGTACTTCCGTTTGAATTTCAGACGGGGTGCCGCCGCATAACAGTACGTAATCTCTGTTAAACTTCTCCCGCCCGGTTAAACGTTCACGCGCGGCCCCGCACAATATTTACGATTTCCTGTATTTTCTCACGGCTCTTGAAACCGTTTTCTTCAACGCCGCTGCTGATGTCGACCGCGAACGGCTTAACACTTTCTATAGCGGCTAAAACATTTCCGCTGTCGAGACCTCCCGCGAGGAAAAAAGGCTTATTCAGCGGGGGTATGAGCTCCCACGCGAAAGAGTGTCCCGTTCCCCCGTACTGATCATTCCTGTATGCGTCGAGGAGAAGATAATCACAGGGGAGTCTCTGCGCTTCCAGAATCTGCGCTGTTGAGCGAACGCGCACCGCCTTGATGACCGGCACGGAGACCCTTCTCTTAATGCGGTAGATATAATCCGCGTCCTCATCGCCGTGGAGCTGAATCATGTCGATTATTCCTTTTTCGACCGCCTCACAGACTCTGTCCTCAGCGGCGTTTACATATACGCCCACGGTCCTGATTCTGCCGTCAAGACCCGATTTCAGTTTTTCCGCGTGCCCGTAATCTATATACCTTCTCGTGTCAGCGAAAATAAAACCGATGTAATCCGGCAGAGCGGAATTAACATAATCGATATCGCACTCTCTCCATAATCCGCAAATCTTGATCCTGCTCATAACATCTTACCGCCGTTCAGTTCTCTTAATACGGCCGACCTGTCCTCCGCGCGCATGAGCGTTTCTCCGATAAGTACCGCATCGACACCGCTGTCCTTCAAAAGAGCTATGTCATCAGCCGTCTTAATTCCGCTCTCGGCTACGAACACACAGCTGTCCGGCACAAGTCGCCGGAGCCTCAGGCAGTTATTTATGTCAACGCTGAAATCTTTCAGGTTCCTGTTATTCACTCCGATGATATCAGATCCGGCATCGAGAGCCGTCCCGATCTCAGTCTCATCATGGGCCTCGACCAGAGCGGACAGACCGAGACCGCGGCATATACCGATGTACTTCTTGATTGTTTCGGCATCAAGAAGCGCACATATCAGAAGGACGGCGGATGCCCCGATGATTTTCGCGGTGTAAAGCTGATGCTCGTCGACCGTAAAATCCTTCCTGAGTACGGGGATGCGGATATTTTCCGATATTTCTTTCAGGATACCGTCGCTTCCCTTAAAGTAATACGGCTCCGTCAGAACAGATACCGCCGATGCCCCCGCTCTCTCGTAATCGCGCGCGATATCAATATACGGAAAATCCGGAGATATTATGCCCTTTGACGGGGATGCCTTTTTTACCTCGCAGATATATGAGAGCGGGCCTTCCTTCAGAGCTTTGAAAAAAGGAAAGCCGATATCGTTTTGAAGAGACCCGGCCTTTTCCCTCGCCTCATCCGTTGAAAGAATACTTTTTTCTTTTTCTATCCTCAGTCTCGTTTTTGCCGCTATATCATCAAGAATCAACGGAACGCCTCTTTTCATCATCCTTTACCGGTCACTTGCGCCCGGAATTACATCCCGGTAATCCGTGAGCAAAATTCAAAGCCGGTAAATCCTGTTCAGGAATTTACGCTCAGGTACACTCCTCTTCAAATCCGAGGATTTTATCATACAGGTATTGAAATTATATACGCTTTCCCGCTGAGCGCATAAGAGGACCGGCGCTCAGTTTCAGAATATGCATGCGGGATAATGCAGCTTCAGAACCTGTTGGTGAATTCAACCAGCTTTTCAAGCTGTGCCTTCGCCCTGCCGCTGTCAACGGTTTCACGCGCGAGATCTATACCCGCCTGAACAGATTCGGCCTTCCCTGCGAGGTAAAGTACGACACCGGAATTCAGGAGCACAACGTCGCGTTTGGGGCCCTTCTCCCCGTTCAGAATGCTCTTCGCGATTTCCGCGTTAGCGGAGGAATCACCGCCTTTGAGATCTTCCGCGGCGCAAAGGCTGAAACCGTAATCAGCCGGGTCGATTTCAAACTCGCTGAGTTCGTCACCGTTTATCTCGCAGACCGCCGTCTTCGCCGTGAGAGTGATTTCATCAATCCCGTCAAGCCCGAAAATGACCATTCCCCTCTTCGTTCCGAGTTTCTGCAGAACTTCGGCAATCGGTCTCACAAGATCCCCGGAGAATACGCCTATGAGGTTGACTTCCGCTCCTGCGGGATTTCCGAGAGGTCCGAGGATATTGAACACCGTCCTTACGCCGAGCTCCTTCCTTACGGGAGCGGCGTACTTCATTGAGGCGTGATAGACAGGAGCGAACATGAAGCACATTCCGCACTCTTTCAGCACCTGCTCGTTCTGCTCCGGCTGAAGATCAGTCTTAACGCCGAGCGCCTCCAGTACATCCGCCGCTCCGCATTTACTGGATACGCTCCTGTTGCCGTGTTTCGCCACAGGCATGCCGGCGGCCGACACGACGAACGCGCTCACGGTCGAGATGTTGAATGTATTAGAACGGTCTCCTCCCGTGCCGACGATCTCCGCGACCGGAAAATCGTGTCTGACCTTCCTGCCTTTTTCGCGCATTACTGACGCGAACGCGCTGATCTCCGTCGGCGTCTCGCCTTTGATTCTGAGAGCGACCAGAAAAGCCGCAATCTGGGCATTAGTCGCGTCACCCGACATAATCTCGTTCATTACTTCCTTAGAAGTGTCAAAATCCAGATCCTGCCCGCTGATCAATGTCTCAATAGCCTGTCTTATCATATGTTCTCCCTCTCTTTAAAATGATACTGCTGTAACTGACTCTCCTTTTGAGATACCGGACATAAAAACTTGATGACGTAATGCAGTTCTGCATTATTAAACATTTACGGACACTTTCACTTCGGAAAGCACGCACCGGAAACTTCGGCGTTAAGCCGGTTCCCGGCTTTATTGTATCTGTTTTATTGTATCTTTTCTGTTAACCTGACTCATTTAACGGTATTTCCGTCAGACGGAAAGAAAATTCTCCATCATTATCCGCCCGCTGTCCGTGAGGATCGACTCCGGATGGAACTGAAGCCCGAAGATGTTAAAATCACGGTGTTCCACCGCCATGATCTCCCCTTCATCGTCAGTTGAAATTATTTTGAGGCAGTCCGGCACGGTAGCCGGATCCGCAATCAGAGAATGGTATCTCGCGACTTTTTCTCTCTCATTCAATCCCCTGAATATCCTGCTTTCCGTGTCAACGGAAACGATGCTTGACTTCCCGTGCATGATCTCGCGCGCATGGATAATTTCAGCGCCGAACGCCTCGCATATCGCCTGATGACCGAGGCATACCCCCAATATCGGATATTTCCCGCCGAGTCTCCTTATAACATCTTCGCAGACCCCGGCCTTCGACGGGTACCCCGGTCCCGGAGAAAGTATGATGTGATCCGGATTCAGTTTATCTATCCCGGCAACGTCAAGCTCATCGTTCCGGATGACCCTTATGTCGCTTCTGAAGCTTCCCGCAAGCTGATAAAGATTGTATGAAAAACTGTCGTAATTGTCTATCAAAAGTATCATGTTCCCGTTCC
>CAZTIY010000015.1:0-4119 GCA_964613765.1 uncultured Eubacterium sp. | reverse complement strand
AGATTGTATGAAAAACTGTCGTAATTGTCTATCAAAAGTATCATGTTCCCGTTCCCTCAGTACATTTATATTTCTGTTCCGGCCCCTGCTCTGTCCCCATGGCCGCGGAAATATCCCTTGCATTTTTGTCACCGCCGCAGATGTCCGTCCGCTTTTTTACTGCCGTTGGTGTCCGTCCGCGGCCCCCTGTCGCATGCGCACGTCCGCTTTATTACTGCCGCAGGTGTCCGTCCGCGGCCTCTCTGCCGCCTCACCTGCCGTTTATATGCCTCTTTTCCGGTCCTTCGTCAGTACATTTCTATTTCTGACGCGGTCCTGATCGCGTCTATGACGGCCCTCGCCTTGTTCGCGGTCTCCTGATACTCATTCTCCGGGACACTGTCGGCAACTATTCCCGCGCCGGCCTGGACATAGACCCTGTCCCCGCTCCTGACGCACATCCTGATGGCTATGCACACATCCGTGTTCCCGCTGAAATCGACATATCCTATCGCGCCGCCGTAAATGTTTCTCGGTTCAGGCTCAAGCTCATCTATTATCTCCGCCGCCCTTATCTTCGGCGCGCCGGAAAGCGTACCCGCAGGAAGGAGCGCCTCTATGGCGTCAAAAGCATCCTTTCCTTCTCTTATATCCGCTTCCACTTCTGAACAGATATGCATTATCTTTGAATAGCGGTGCACCTTCTGATATTCAGTGACCTCCACACTTCCTGTTTTCGCTATTTTGCCTATATCGTTTCTTCCGAGGTCGACGAGCATATTATGCTCCGCAAGTTCTTTTTCATCGGAGAGAAGCTCCTCTTCAAGCATTCTGTCCTCTTTTTCATCCCTGCCCCTCGGTCTGGAACCCGCTATGGGATAAGTGGAAAGCCTTCCGTTCTTCAGCCTTACGAGCGTTTCAGGCGAAGAACACATAATCTCTTTATCCCCGATCGACATGAATACCATATACGGAGAGGGGTTCGTCGTGCGAAGAACACGGTAAGCGTCTATGAGGCTTCCTCTGTACGGCGCCTCAAACCTCCTCGATACAACGCACTGAAAAATATCGCCTTCATATATGTACCGCTTTGTCTTTTCGACCATGCCGCAGAAGCTTTCTTCCGAAAAGTTGCACTCGAACTCAACATTCTCCGGAATGAGATACCTCGGTACCGGCGAGTTGTCCGTAACTGTATCCACTATCCTTTGAATGTCATTCAGCGCCTTTTCATACTGGTATTCAAGGTCGTTCGTCTTCATATTCACGATTATGACTATCTTCTGACGGAGATGGTCATAGGCTATAACTTTATCCATCAGGAGAAGGTCAAAATCATTGAACTCCCCTTCTTTAAGGTTAAGCACCGGCTCAGCGTAGGATAGCATATTGTATCCGAAATATCCGACAAGTCCTCCCGTGAACGGCGGTATTCCGCTAATCTTCGGCGTCCTGTAATTCTTAAGATATTCTCTCAGAACGTCAAGGGGTCTGTCGCTTTCAGTTACCGACTCCCTCTCGCCCTCAACGGTAATGACTCCGTTCTTGCAGTATATCCTGGCCTTAGGGTCAAAACCGATGAACGAATACCGGCCCCATTTTTCACCGCCCTCGACACTCTCCAGAAGAAAATAATTTTTCTCCGTTTTCGCTATCCTGCGCAGAAGCGTTATGGGGGTAATAAGGTCGGCGTAGATTTCCTCGCATACGGGAATGATGTCATAATCTCCCGAGAGCGACTTCACTGTTTCATAATCCGGTGTAATCAATTTTCTGTCTCCTCCCGAACGTTCCGCGGCAGCCCGCCGCCCCGCATTATTACGTAATATCCGTCCGGCTTAACTGCGCCGGGTATCTGCCCCGGCCGTAATCTGTCATTTGCTCCGCAGCCCGCCGCCCCGCATGTACAAGCGCCCGGCCGGCCTAATCGAGCCGGGATTTAACCCGGCCGTATTCTGTCATTTTCTCCGCAGCCTGCACCGCATGTACAATCGCCCGACCTGCCGCCGGATATCTTTTATGCCCCTGTTATTTCTTTACACGGCACTATGACCCGGACGGCGCTCCTGTGATTCAGAACCTCGATCTCACTCGCTCCCTCCTGGTACTCTCCGTCAAGCGTCCAGGCCATATCCGGATCCGCGGTAATTTCTATCCCGGAAGAACTGAAAATGGAAATATGAGGACACTCCTCGTAATTCCGGGTCGCGAGCGCGACGAGTATCTGCTGGAACTCTATGATATCTTTCGGCATCCTGATAAGCAGCACCTCAAACTTACCGTCATTCATGTCCACCAGATTTTCATCCAGCGTGAGAACCCCGCCCATCGACGTGGAGTTGCATATCCCGCCGAAAATATAATCACCCTCGTGTATATCATCACCGTTTTTCACTTTAACATGGAGCGGATGGATACTGAAAAAATCTTTCGCGCCCCCGAGTATATAAGCCATGTGCCCCAGAATGTTCTTCATATACTGCGGCACGTCATAAGAAGTATTGGTAAACGCGCCGAACGACGCAACATAAGAAAAATATCTTCCGTTAAAACTTCCTATATCTATTATCCGCTCCTCCCCGTCCGTGATATCGGAGGCGGCCTGAATGAGATCTTTTGAAAGTCCCAGCCCCGTCGCGAAATCGTTGGTTGTGCCGGCTGGAATATAGCCTATGGGAACATCCGCGCCCGCCTCCAGAAGACCGGAGACCACTTCATTGAATGTGCCGTCTCCTCCGGCAGCAACAACCACATCAGCGTCAGCTCCGCGGGTCCTCGCGATCTCTGTGCCGTCCCCTCTTGCCCCGGTCATGGCTATAACTGTCTCAAATCCCTTCCGGCAGAAAATCCCGACTATGTCGGCGAGATTCTTCGCGGCCTGTTTTGTTCCTGCCGCAGGATTCATGATCATAAGAAGTTTCTTCATATCCGATTGTCACACTCCCGAACAGTATCATTACGGTCTCTTTCCCGGCTTTCCCGGGAACACATTTATAAATGATTATCCCGGTTCATTCCGCGAGATCAGCCGTGTCCCACCATACCTTGTTCACCATTATTCCGAGCACGAGCACCCATGACAGGAGGAAAAACCAGAACATAAGCGCGACTATGGTGGAGAGCGATCCGTAAAGTATGCCGTAATCCGCGATATAACTCACATATATTGAATAAATCAGTGTAACTACCGCCATTCCGACCGCCGCGGATAACGCGCCGGGGACAAGCTTCTTTGCCGGTATCTTCTCTATCGGTGTCACATAATACTCATACAGAACAACCAGAAAATACAGGACGAGCGACAGCGGCCAGCGCAGTATCTCCCATACGGTCGACAGAACAGACTGTTCGACTACTCTTCCGAATATGAGTATCATGATCATCTTTCCGTGTACGAGCGCGATGGCAACAAACCCTATTGTAAGTATCAGAAAGAGCATGGTTTTTAGCGACCTGAACCGTTCCGGCCAGTAGAAACCGCTGGATCTCCCTCCTGAATATGTATAATTGGCGATCCTCATAAGCGCGAACTGGGCTCGTGACGAAGCCCACAGCGCCATGACTATGAGTATTATATTATTCCCCGTCGTAGGACCTGTTACAAGAAATGACTTAAGCTGCTCCGCCATTTCACCCTGCACATAAACATCGACCCAGTTCGCCAGAAACTCGAAAGATATCTCAAACACGCCCAGTATCTGTGAGAGCAGGATAAGGGTAGGCACTATGGATAAAAGCAGATAGAACGCAATCTGCGCCGCGAATCCCTGGAAATAAGGATCGAGAAAATTGCGGTAACCCTGAACAATCATCGCGTCCAGGCGCTTCCTGTTTATACGGTGTTTTTTCTCTTTTCCTTCAGACACTTACAGTCTCCTGAGAAAATATTACGATGATTCATAAACTGCCGGGTCCCTCTGTCTCCGGCCGCGGCTTATCAGGCTGTTTTTTCCTTTTTCCCCGGACAGGTGCGTCAGAAGTCCGTCACCGGCTTACACCCTCATTCAGGAGTCGGTCAAGTTCTCTGAGCGCCCGGCCGCGGCTTATCAGGCTGTTTTCTTCTTTTTCCCCCGGGCAGGTGCGTCAGAAGTCCGTCACCGGCTTACACTCTCATTCAGAAGCCGCTCAAGTTCTCTGAGC
>CAZTIY010000014.1:20020-21167 GCA_964613765.1 uncultured Eubacterium sp. | reverse complement strand
GCGCCCCGCAAACGACAAGCGACTCGTAGAAACTGCGCGAAGCGAGGACCTTTTTCCGTAGCGGTGCTATGCCGCCCGACCCTCAAATACCATGTGCGAACTGTAACGTTACTTCTGTATTCATTGAAACGGGAGGTCAATGCTGTTAGAATAACGGTTGAAAGACACTCGGAATAAAGTTAGGAGGAAAGATGGTTAAAAGCATGACAGGCTTCGGCCGCGCGGAATTTAACGACGGAAAGCGTATCGTAACTGTTGAGATCCGCGCAGTGAATCACAGATTCTGTGAAATAAGTGTCAGAATGCCGAGAATGTACGTTTTCGCGGAAGAGAGTGTTAAGGACGCCGTCAGAAGCTTTGTCAAACGCGGCAAAATCGACTGCTCCGTCTCGGTAACACAAACTGGCGGGAGCGATGTGAATGTATCGGTTAACCTTCCTTTAGCCGCGGGGTACGCTGAGGCTCTCAGAAAGCTTTCCGCCATACCCGGTGTGAGCGGAGGCCTGTCCGCGGAAATCATAGCCTGGTTTCCCGGCGTTCTGACAGAGACTCCGGCGGAAGAAGATGAAAAAGAACTTACTGATGCGCTCGTTCAGGCAACTCTCGGCGCGGCTTCACTCCTTGACGAGGCGCGCGGTAACGAGGGCGCGAGACTCGCGGATGACCTCAGGGATAAAAACCGGACTGTGCGCCGGCTGATAGATGATATAGATGCCCGTGCATCTTATGTGCCTGAGGAATACCGTAATACGCTGACCGCGAGGATTGATGAACTCCTTGACGGGACCGGCATCAGTCCTCCTGAAGACAGGCTCGCGGCGGAAGTCGCTTTCTTCGCCGATAAATGCAGTATAGCCGAGGAAATCACCCGTCTGAGGAGTCATACGAAAGGCCTTGAAAATATACTGGAAAGCGGCGGACCCGCGGGTAAAAAACTTGACTTCCTTGTTCAGGAAATGAACCGCGAGGCAAATACAATCGGCTCCAAGGCGAACGATCTTGCAATTACTAATCTGGTTCTGGAACTGAAATCAGAAATCGAGAAAATCCGCGAACAGGTTCAGAATATAGAATGACCGCAATACGGCATTGAAACGGTCGGATCGCGCGGTCTTCTGTCCTGCCGTCTGTCACATCTTCACAGGCG
>CAZTIY010000014.1:4952-19920 GCA_964613765.1 uncultured Eubacterium sp. | reverse complement strand
AAACGGTCGGATCGCGCGGTCTTCTGTCCTGCCGTCTGTCACATCTTCACAGGCGGCTTAAATGCCGGAACAGTCGTCCGGATGCCGGGTTGTACAGACAGAAGCGAATCAGGCGCCGGAATCAGAATCAGAAAAAAAGTTTTTACGGCTCCCGAACGGGTATAGAAACTATTACAAAACAGAAACAGTTTTGAGCGCAGGAAGCTCACTCGAATTTAGCATGAACAGAAATAATTACGAAACAGAACAATTTTGAGTCGGCGGAACGATCCCGTTTATCACGGTATAGAAACAAATACGAAACAGAAACATTTTTGAGGAAAATCCGGTTATGTTCAAAAATCATGAATGGGTCAGAAAATTTTTCGTGGTCATCCTGATACTCATGGTGGCTGTTACTATACTCGCGCCTTTCGCGTACCTTATCATGTAAATGTCCGCTCAGGCGAATTAAACGCCGTATGGATCAGCCGTAAACAGGCCATAAGCATAAGTCCGCTGACCGTTTTAAAGCAGACGCACGCTTTTCTCCGGATTTTGCCGGAAAACGGGGCCCGTAAAATCGGGCTGTCCGGTGAATGTAAGAGTTATTAAATCAGGTAATTGCGAAACTCGCTCCGCGAGATAACAATCTTGAACAAAACCCGGGCTGCCCTTTGGATAAAAGAATTATTAAATATCAGAAAGGAGATCTTATGCCAAAACGCCGCGGCAGACTTTTCGTGATCTCGGGACCGTCGGGCGCAGGAAAAGGTACCATAGTAAAAAGGATCATGGAAGATCGCGGTCCGGTCAGAACGGCGCTCTCCGTATCAGCGACAACCCGCGCCCCGAGAGAGGGCGAGATCGACGGAAAAAGCTATTTCTTCCTGTCTGAGGAAGAATTTCTCCGGAGAGTTGAGGACGGCGGGTTCCTGGAATACGCTGAAGTGTACGGGAATTATTACGGTACGCCCCGCCCTTATGTGGAAGATAGACTTTCAAATGGATTTGACGTTATACTGGAAATTGATATACAGGGAGCAATGAACGTAAAGAAATCTTTTCCCGGCGGTGTGTTCATCTTCCTGATTCCGCCTTCTATGGACGTCCTTCGCGGAAGACTGAGAGCCCGCGGCACAGATTCTGATGAAGCGGTGGAACTCAGGCTTTCCGAAGTCCGGAAGGAGCTTGCCCACGTATCTGACTATGATTATTGTGTGGTGAATAACGACCTTGATGAGGCGGTCGCGGAAACAGAGGCAATCTTTACGGCGGAACACGCCCGCGTGGATGATGATATACGAAAGCTGATTAAAGAGAATTATGAGGAGGGGGATAAAGATGCTCAGTAAATCTAATAATGAAATCAAAAAAAAGGTGGACAGCCCTTACACGCTGTGCATCCTGGCCGCGAAAAGAGCGCGCGATATAGTCGACGGAAAACCGCCTCTTATCGATGACGAACTCGAACGGCCCGTTTCTGTTGCGGCGAATGAAATCGAACGCGATCTCATAACTTACAAACGCGGGGACTGACCGGGCATAAATGCGCGAAGATCGCTTAAACCCCGCGCCCGGCCGCTCACTTCCCCGCTCCTCGTGAAACTGCTCGCTCAGCTGCGGAAAATTTCCGCAGCAGTGTTATGCGGCCGCCTTCGGCAGCTGCCTGTGTTCGCTTGCCCTTTGAACAGTAACGGGGAATACGGCACTTCTCACATTTTCTCTCTGAAACTTTACGGAAAAGAGTTATACCATATCAGACCGCGCGGCCGATTTACCTGCACAAGACCGGTTTCACCGGGCAGTGTATGATCTTGCCTGCAAACAACAATAATAATGAACGCGGAAAGGGGACCCTGTACTCATGGCTTTTGACGGAACGGTAACGGCAGCGATGGCAAAAGAGCTTTCCGGCGCGCTCGCCCGGGGCAAAATCGACCGTGTCAGCCAGCCTTCCCGTGAAGAACTCATTCTCCATATCCACACCCGTGAAGGAAACCGCAAACTCTACGCGACGGTAAACAGCGAGGCCGCGCAGGTCAGGCTTACGGATGAATCGCCTCTTAATCCTCCGTCTCCCCCGCCGTTCTGCATGCTCATGCGAAAACATCTCACGGGCGCAAGAATAACGTCGATATCACAGGCAGGTTGCGAACGTGTCATTGAAATCACGCTGGAAACGAGAAACGAACTTGAATTCTTAGAATCCCGCCGTCTGATTTTCGAAATTATGGGAAAACACAGCAATATCATACTCGTAGATGCGGCAAACGGAAAAATCATAGACAGCATAAAACACGTCACACCGGGGGAGAGCAGGATCCGTCAGGTGCTGCCAGGTCTTACCTATGTATCACCGCCGCCGCAGGATAAGGTGCCCTTCCGCGAAGCTGCGCCGCAGGATCTTAATAACGCCGGAGAGACCGGAAAATCGGTTCTCGCTAAGATCGGCGGCATTTCCCCCGCGATTGCCCGCGAAATCGCGGATAGCGAGGACCGGGCCGGCTTTCTGGAAAATCTCATCGCCTCAATAGACGGCGGGACATTCGTGCCGAGGGTGTATGTCGATTCCGGCGGCGTTCCGAGGGAATTTTCCGTCGTACCTTTGACAGAATATGAAGAGACCTGCGATGTACTGACTTTTCCGACACTCAGTGAAGCCGCCGCGTGGTATTTCGAAAACCGCGCCGCTACAAACCGCATTCATCAGAAATCGCGAGCGCTCATACGCTCTGTCTCTCTCAGACTTGATAAGCTGAATCTTAAGAAGCAGCGTCTTCTTGAAGACCTCGCGGAAGCGGAATCCTCCGAATATCTGCGGCTGTACGGTGAACTCCTTACAGCGAATATGCATCTTGTAACGGGCGGAATGTCGGAAATCACCGTGTTGAATTATTATAACGGGGAGAATGTCACAATTCCGCTCGACCCCAGGTATTCACCGAACAAGAACGCCCAGCAGTATTTCCGGCGCTACGGCAAGGCGAAGACCGCCATCCGCGAGAAAAAGAAGCAGATTGAGGAAAACGACCGTGAGACAGAGTATCTTTCTTCCGTACTCGCGCTGATTGAAGATACGGATGAAGAAAAGAACCTGGAGGAACTTCGCGAAGAACTGATTGAGACAGGATATCTGCGCCCCGCGAAGAATCCCGGGAAGGTTAAAAAAAGCCGCTTTAAACCCGAACCGCTTATTTTCAGGTCGCCGGGAGGTTTCCGCGTGCTCGTCGGGAGAAACAACCGTGAAAACGACGCGCTGACGCTCGGCATGGCGGAAAAGAGCGACCTGTGGTTCCATACGAAAAATATCCCCGGATCCCATGTTATACTCGAGACGTGCGGAAACAGGGTGCCCGCGGAGGATATTTACATGGCGGCATCGCTTGCGGCGTTTCACAGCAGGGCCCGCGCTTCAGCAAATGTCCCGGTCGATTATACAGAGGTGCGTCATGTTAAGAAACCTTCCGGCGCGAAGCCCGGCATGGTGATTTACAAAGAGCAGCACACTGTCTACGTTAATCCCGGGGAGCCCGATAACTCAGGTAAATCCGCAAATCAGGAAAGCCCGGGCGGGAGTGTCAAACGGGAACGGTAACGTGATTACCTGCCGGACCTGTCAAGCGGAACAAATCAGGCAGCACGCATACGGCAAATATGTTCAACCCGCCGGATGGTCAGACTGAAAAGACTTACAGCAACGGAACCGTAAATATGATTTATCTTCCCGTTCCCGGAGCATCGCTGTTATTTCGGGCTTCAAGATTTTTCGTCTCAAGCTCGCTTATTTTATTTCTGATATCAAGCATTCTCTGATCCGTGAGAGCGATTGTCTCCGCGCACTCTCTGAGGTCACGGTAAATGGCATCAACAGATTTCTGGGAAAGCGCCCGTTTGTATTTCATCTTATGCTCTAACTTCGCCCAGAAGTCCATGGCTACTGTCCTTATCTGCACTTCTGCCCGCATCGGACGTTTTTCCTGAGAAAAGAACACAGGTATCTCGATTATCATATGATAGCTCCGGTAACCGTTAGGCTTGGGATGGCGTATATAGTCCTTCGTGTGGATCAGCGTGACGTCATCCTGCTTGACCAGCATTTCCGCCACTTTATAAATATCGTCAAGGAACGGGCAGATTACTCTCAGACCGGCTACGTCATTCAGATTTCTTTCTATTGACTCAAGCGAGATATCGTCATTCTGCCGCACAAGTTTTTCATATATACTGGCGGGCTGTTTCCTTCTGGAAATTATCGACGATATAGGATTACTCATTCCTGAAACGGAAAGCTCGTCATTCAGGATTTCCAGCTTCGTCCTTACCTCCCTGATAGCCGAGTCATAACGCATCATCAGGACATCAAACCCCGGGAGCTCCACCAGTTCAAACTCCGGGTGTTCTCTCCCTGCCTCCCTTGCCTCCGCTCCCGGTCTTTCTCCGGTTTTCGGAAAAGTCTCGTTAAGTTTTTCCAAATCCATATCATTACTCCTGATTGCGGCGGATGCCGCGTTTATAATCATACTCCTCCGTAACATAGAGCGCCGGTTCGATATCCGGACATTCCTTTCAGGCCGTGCCCCGGCTTGACGGTAAAATCCCCCTGAACGCGTTTTTAAGGCAACGCAGCCGGAAATTATCGTATTTTCGGAATATCACTGAAAGACCGCATAAAACAACTGACATGCGGCACCTTCAAAGAGAAAGCCTTGCTTCGCTCTGTCAAAATGATTATCCTCGGTAACGTAACCGGTCGGGGAGAACCGAAGGAGGTAAACATGAGCACGAATCAATGCACACTTTGCGGAAAGACTATCGGGATCAGATCTTTCCGAAAGGGCTATATCTGCCGTGAATGTCTGACCTACATCCGGGAGACGGATACTGATTTTCTTTCTCTTCGCGATACAGGCGAAGGGACACCGCAGTACGCGGAAACGTATCCTGCGTTCGCGTCCTCTGCTCTTCGCGATACAGGCGAAGAGACCTCCCGAGGTACACTTTCAGCATTTTAATTTTATGGTTCAGGTTGATTTTTTCTTTGATTGTCACCCGGCAGCTCTACATTCACAGTCACAAGCCCTATGACCGGCAGGCGGCGCGGTCCTACGGCCGCGCCGCGATTCACTCACGGAAATCACCTGAAAGAGAACCGCAGGGACAGGAGCGCTTAAGCGCATAAGTTTGAATTGCCGCGGGTTCATCCGGCTTTTCCGGCGCGATCCGTTCTCCTTAAGTTACCTTGCTCTGTTCCTGAGTTTCTTGAGAGCATCCTCAAAATACGGCGGAAGCGGCGCCTCGAATTTAATAAATTCCCCGGTTGACGGATGTGTAAACCCCAGGACGCAGGCGTGGAGATACTGGCCTTCGCCGTTTTCACTTCTCCTTCCGTAAAGAGGGTCTCCGACGAGCGGATGCCTTATCCATGCCATATGAACCCTTATCTGGTGTGTCCTCCCCGTCTCCAGTCTGCACTCCACAAGCGTTTCCGATCCGAACCGCTCAAGCACACGGTAACGTGTCACCGCGGGTTTTTCGCCTGTTCCGTGAACCGCCCTGCGGATTCGCGTTTCCGGATCACGACCTATCGGCACATCTATCGTTCCTTCATCCTCTTTAATATTATCCCTGACGAGAGCGATGTATTTTCTTAATATATTATGATCCCTGAGTTCTCCGGCGAGGAACTCATGCGCCCTGTCATTCACTGCGCACATGATAAGACCGCTCGTGTCCTTATCAATTCTGTGTACTATCCCCGGCCGCATCTCCCCGTTCACATGAGACAGCCTCCCTCCCGTGTGATAAAGGAGGGCGTTAACGATCGTTCCGCTGTAATTTCCCTCCGCAGGATGGACGACCATACCCCGTGGTTTATTTATGACAATTACATCATCATCTTCATAATAAATATCGAGAGGAATGTTCTCAGGTTCTATACTTATCTTTTCTTCCTCAGGTATCTCAACAGAAATCCTGTCGCCGCACGTGACTCTTGTATTACACTTGCAGCAGGTTATATCATCAAGTTTCACCCCGCCGCCGGTTATCAGCTTCCGGGCCGCGGACCGCGAAAGCATCTCCGCGCGCCCGGCGACAACCTGATCAAGTCTCATTCCGTCTTCTTCGGGAAAGACCCGAAACTCAAAAATTTCCACCGGTTCCGGTCTCCTTACTGCCTCTGTTTTACTCCCCGCAGCGGATATTGATGCGGCATCCTGACCAGCTACACTTCGCATCATTACCGCACGGGGACCCCCTCTGCTCCCGTGGCCCGCCGGGGCTTCAGAAACGTTCCGGTGCGGGACTTTCACCGCTCCCGTGGCCCGCCGGGGCTTCAGAAACGTCCCGTGCGAGGACTCCCTCTGCTCCCGCGACCCGCCTGAGTTTAAGAAGTTTCCCGGCTTGGGACTTCCGCTACGCCCGTGATCTGCCGGAACTTCAAAAACATCCCGCACGGTGACTTCCGCTACGCCCGGAACCGGACACGCGAAGAACGCGTCGGAGTAACAAAGCGCGGGACACACAAAAAGAGCGGGTGTCAGCTCCCGCCCGTTTTTTTTCTGTGCTGTTTCTTACTGTTGTTTATCTTCTCCCCGAACAGTATATATACAACCAGAATCACGGCCCCGGAAGTCACCGCGATATCCGCCACATTGAACACGGGAGGAAAGATACTGAAAGAGAACATATCCGTTACCTGCCCGTATACGATCCTGTCAACCATGTTGCCGGCCCCTCCGGCGGCAATCATAGTCAGTGCATACTTCACCAGAGGATGGGTATACCGGTTCAGAAACACAAAGAGGAGAATCACGATAATGAGAACAAGCGGAATGACTGTCAGCATCACACTCTTTCCGCTGAAAAGACCCAGCGCGGCCCCCTTGTTATATGAACAGGTTATACGGAAAAAACTCCCGATGATGTCAATGAACTCGCCCGGAGCGAGATTGGCGCGGACCAGAAATTTCACGGACTGATCCAGAACTATTATGACGACCGCCGTCAATAAATATGCCACGGAACCTCCCGCCTCAAAGGTTCTGCTTCAGGTCTCCGGGATTTACGACGATAGTCCTCGCTCTCTCGTCAAAACCGGAGTTCTGACGGAAAGCCCGGTCACCGTCTCCCTTATTCTTTGCTTTTTCAAGCTCCATATCGATCTGCCTCAGTATGTCGGCGGAGGCTTCCTCAGGCGATTTCACGCCTTCGACCGGAATCCTCGATTTCTCGGCGAGTCCCTCCACCTCGCTTCTGTCCATTATGATTGGTGTCGAATCCGTACGGGCAGGGCCCCTGTCTTCAGGAGAAAAGATATCCTGACTGTTCACAGGCTGCGGAACTGTATCCGGTACGCCGTTTTCCGGTATAAGATCCGGATAAAAATCGCTCTTGAAATCCTCAAACAGTTCATCGACGCTGGAATCCACCCTTGACAGCTCCTCGGTCAGGAACTGTTTGTAACGGTCGCGGAAAGCATTTACCCGGAGCTCAAGCTGATGCGATTCATCCGCGTAATCAGCCACTGAATTGCGCGCGTTCTGTTTAATCTGCTGGGCTTCCTGCAGGGCGTTCTGAATGATCACCTTGGCGCGTTTTTCTGCGCTTTCGGAAATGTCGCTCATGAGACGCTTAGCCTGTTTCAGAGTATTTATGACAGAAGTCTCGGAGTTCTTCTGCTCTTCCATCTGGTGTCTGAGTTCACCGACTTCGGCGGAGAGTTTTCTGTTCTCCTCAAACAGCGTTTGAAAATCTATCGTAATCTGATCCAGAAACTCATCTACCTCTCTCCGGCTGTAACCGCGCACGGAATTGGCAAACTGCGCATTCTGGATATCCTTGGGTGTAAGCATTCTAATTCCTTTCTCGGCGAACCGGCCGTCTGACGGGTACCGCTAAGCTGACAAATCCTGACAAGAAACTTCGTCATGTTGCAGATAATCCGCAAAATCGCTTTGAGTACCATTAAGCACAAATCCGGACAGGAAACCCCCGCTTCGCGTTTTCACGGGCAGCAGTTATATTATCAGACGAGTAACATGAGCAGACGCACCACAAGCGCTTCTACGAATTCTATAAGGAAAAACGCGAGCAGTACGGAAAAATCGAACATGCCCCCGACCAGCCCGAGTCTTTCGAGAAGCCGCCTGCACGGTGATACGAACGGTTCGGTAAGCCGGATCAAAACGCTGTATATCTTGCCCGCGGTCGAATACGGATTCCTGACGAACCAGCTCATCACCGCCCGCACTACTAAAAGAGAAACCAGAACACGGGCAAAAATCTCGACAGCGTTGATCAGAACAATTACCATCCGATACCGCCTCCGGAACCGGCATCAGATCCGGAAGATCTGTCACCGTCGTATTCCACGGTTCCGGTGTTGTCGAACTGACCGCCCGCAATATCTACGTTAGGCGGCGCGAAAACAAATATATTACTTGAAATCTTCTGAACATTCCCGCTGAGCGCGTATGTGGCACCGCTCAGGAAATCGAAAATCTGTCTCGCCACTTCCGTTTCAAGCTGCTCCAGATTCACGATTACGGGACGTCTGGACTTGAGGCTGTCGACCAGTTTCGGGCAGTCCTGGAATGTTTTCGGATTGATCAGAAGAAGTTTAAACTCCGTAGCCCCTGTCGTCGCGAAACGACCCGGCTGCGCGCGCGGAACCGGAGACGGCTGTGATACCGGAGCGCGTTCCGCCGCCGGCTGTGCCGTTCTTATCTGCGCCGTATCGGCCTCAAGCCTGCTCTTTGCCTTATTGACTTCCTCCTCTGTCACGTCAGGATCATCTACTTCCTTTTCAATACCTATAATTGACTTGATCGCTTCTCCGAATGTCATGTGAGCATCCTCCTATTTTTCCTCACTGCGATAGTCACGACTTCCGAATATCGCCGTTCCGACCCGGATCAGGCTGGAGCCTTCTTCAATCGCGACCTGAAAATCGTTAGTCATTCCCATGGACAAATATTGAAAATCCACTCTCTCAGTATGCTCCGCGGAATCATACCTGTCATATATTTTTTTCGCCGCCGCGAAATACGGTCTCGCGTCTTCAGGGTCGTCCTCAAACGGGGCTATGCACATCAGACCCTTAATACATATATGAGGACATTCAGAAGATATCTCCCGTATAAGAGAATCCGCCCCTTCCTCATCAGTTCCGAATTTACTCTCTTCGGCCGCTGTATTTACCTGGATGAGGATGTCCATGACCCTCCCGCTCATCGCGGCGCGCTTTTCGATTTCCCGGGCGAGATGAAAACTGTCGACGGAATGTATCATGGAAACCTTGTCTATAATCTGACGGACCTTGTTCGTCTGAAGATGACCTATGAGATGCCAGCGCACCGGTTTCACGTCATCATATTTCGATAAGAGTTCCTGGACCTTATTTTCCCCTATGTCGGTTATCCCGCAGTCTACGGCTTCATTTATCTCTTCCGCCGTATGAAGCTTTGTTACGGCAAGAAGCAGTATATCACCGGGATCACGGCCCGACCTTACCGCCGCCTCATCCTTAAGTCTGATTACTTCCTTTAAATTCTCTCTGATCGACAATCCATCACCCTCTCAGGATAACATCATAATTTTTGACTGTACGTATCGCGTTCCCTTTCTCGTCCCGGAAATACGACATGCTTACCGTCGACCGCTCACCGTCGCTTGACAGAACATTGACCGGAACGAATGAATACCTGCCGTTCTTCTGCCTGACCATGACGCCCCGGCTTCCGTTTTTTTTCACGATGCTTGAGTTCTGTATTATTATCCCCTGCGTGTCTGATGTTATAACTTCAAGATCGACCTTTCTCAGTCTTCCGAAGTCCTTTTGATAATAATCGGTCCTGATGATAAGTCTCACCGTGTCCCCGGAGGGTGCCACGCTCTGTATATTCCCTTTGATCGGCGTCTGTCCGTCTATGGAAAGCGATACCTGACCGCCCTCCTCATACCGGTCCTTATGCGATTCCGGAATGAAACAGACTATATACCACGCGGATCTGTCAACGATCTTGAATACGGGATCGTCCTCCGCTGTTTTTTCTCTGTCGAGCTCCTCTCCCCCCTCGCCGATATCATGATAAAACGAAAGGTCTTTTTCACCCATATTCGCGGGTGTCAGAGAAGTCTCCAGACCGTCCGCGAAGTATATGACAACCCCTTCCTCTTCTGCCGCGTAATCATCACTCTTTTTCACCTGTGAACCGAGGGCGCTCTTAATATCTCCGAACAAAGGCATCGCATCATTTTCACCGGGCGTTACGCCGATTATACGCGTACCTTTCCTGACCAGTTTCCCGTCTTTTATGTACCGGTTAACGGTACCTCCTGAACCTGCCGTATAAACCGTCTCATTCCTTACGATATATCCGTCGACCTCATCACTTATCCTGAGTCTCCCATATTCCGCGGTATATGTCGGTTTAAGAGCGCCGGTAAGCCGGGGTATGATATAAATCATCACATAAAGCGCGACGAACAGAATCAGGAACAGAAGAAGAGGACTTTTTCTGATCTTTTTCATGGCGCCCCTTGTTTTATATCAGACTACGTTTCATACTACACCATATTTAGTATATTTTCCATGAGAATATACAATTCTTTGTCTGTTTTCTCCAGATTCTTCATATATTCTTCAAAAAGTTCGGGTCTCCGCTCGCGTGTGAGCCTCAGAGCCTGCTCCAGTCTCCATCGTCTTACCGCTTCATGGTCACCGCCAAGAAGAACTTCAGGCACTCCCATCCCCCGGAACTCTCTCGGATGTGTATACTGCGGATATTCAAGCAAACCGGAATACACAGACTCCCCGAAAGCGGCCTCTTCACTCGTGAGAACTCCGGGAATGAGTCTCACCGCCGCATCCACGAGAACCATCGCGGGAAGTTCACCGCCCGTAAGAATATAGTCGCCTATCGAAAGTTCGGTAAAATCAAAGCTGTCCAGAATTCTCTGGTCTATTCCTTCATAATGTCCGCAAAGTATCAGTATGTTATCTTCACGGCTCAGTTCCGTGAGCACGTCCCTGTCTATGAGTTTACCTCTGGGGGACATATATATCAGTCTTTTACCGCGGGTCCCGACAGCTTCCAGCGCGCTTATCACCGGCTGGACAGTCATCACCATTCCGCTCCCTCCGCCGAAAGGTGCATCGTCCGCCCTCTGCCTCCTGTCTTCGCTGTAATCCCGTATATTCACGATATTAACATGAAGAAGTCCTTTAGCCCGGGCGCGTCCGATAATGCTCAAAGAAAGAGGTGTGAACATTTCCGGAAAAAGAGTGAGAATGTCTGCATTCATTGCCGTCGGAGCCTCCGTTAAGCCGGCGTCCGGAACATACTTTCGCTGTGCCGGTTCAGACCGGAGATAATTTACCCGTTTAATATTGTCAGAGTTCCTCCATCCCGGGTATCAGGGACACCGAGATGCGCCCGTTTTCCGGATCTATTTTTTTTACGAAAGCGGGAACATTTGGAATAAGAATCTCTTTTCCCTCTTCATTCACGGCGACAAATATATCCTGCGGCCCGTCAGTCAGAACATCACCAAGCGTACCCAGTTCCGTTCCGTTGTCTCTTTCAACCTCAAAACCGATAAGATCTCTGATGTAATATTCCCCGTCTTCAAGTTCGGGAAGATCATCCGCGTCCATATAGACTTCCTTCGATCTGAGAGATTCGGCCTGTTCGATGCTGTCCGTTCCGGAAAGTTTAAGAACAACCATATTCTTCACGAACCGGCACCGTTCTATCCCTGTCTTTTTACCGTCTATATAGACGAAATCCAGTCCGCTGAAACGTTCTTTACGTTCAGCGTAGCTGTAAACCCTGACCTCTCCCTGAAGACCTGACGGCGATGTGATTTTACCGATCAGAACTCTGTCATTTCCGTCTTTCATATATTTATGTCTGATGTCTCTTCCGATGATTCTTCAGTCACCGTGTCCCTATATCCGTTAAGGCCTTCCCCGCCCGCGGATACAATCTCCACATAGACGTCTCTGTTCTGCCTCGCCGATGCGGACTTCACCACCGTTCTTATCGCCTTCGCTATCCGGCCTCTCTTTCCGATAACTTTACCCATGTCGTTCTCGGCGACCGTGAGACGCAGGCACTCGCCGCCGGCATCCGAAACATCGGTAACACTCACCATATCCGGATTATCGACCAGCGCTCTGGCGACGGTCTCCACCAATTTCGTCATCGTGTCCACCTATATCTCTCTACTCTGTTATCCCCGCGCTCTTAAAGAGTTCGCGCACACGGTCAGTAGGCTGGGCGCCTTTTCCCATCCATTCTTTCGCTTTTTCCGCGTCGATTTTCACGTCATGAGGCTCCACCATAGGATCGTAATATCCGAGCTCCTCAATGAATCTGCCGTTCCTCGCGGTTCTCGAATCCGCGACCACGATTCTGTAGAAAGGCTTTTTGTGCGCGCCCATTCTCTTAAGTCTGATCTTAACCATCTTCTCCTCCGAATCTCATTTCATTCAATCTGAAAAACTTTCAGTCTGCACGTCCGTGCATCCGGTTACTGTCCGCGCTTACTGTGTGTGAACGGAAAATGACTCCGTTTCACGATCATTTGCCCGGAAAAGCGGAAACATCCGGATATCTGTCGCTTACAGCTGTCATCCGTCCGGAAAGTCCGGCAGGCGACAGGCGTAAAAACAGACTGTTTATTCTAAAACCCCGCGCCGCGGAACAGGCCGCTCCGTCTCATAGCTCCGGGTTTGGAAAACTGTTTTATCATTTTCTTTGTATCGTTGTATTTTCTGATCATGCTGTTCACCTGTTGTACGGTGGTACCCGAACCCGCGGCGATGCGCCTTCTCCTGCTCGCGTTCAGGATGTCGGGATCATTCCGCTCTTCCTTTGTCATGGACCGGATTATGACCTCCATTCTCCTGAACTCTGCCTCCCCGCTGTCGATTGCCTCCTGATTCGCGCCCGCTCCCTTAAGCCCGGGAAGCATTTCAATTATCTTTCCGATTCCCCCCATCTTATGAACCTGTCCCATCTGCTCCAGGAAGTCATCAAGAGTAAACCGGTTTTTCCTGAGATGCTCCTCAAGACGGACGGCCTGCTCTTCGTTATACGCCTGCTCCGCCGATTCGATAAGACTCATCACGTCGCCCATCCCGAGTATGCGGGAGGCCATCCTGTCCGGGCGGAACGGCTCGAGTGCGTCATATTTCTCTCCCGTCCCCATGAAAAGAATCGGCTTCCCCGTGACTTTCTTCGCGGAGAGCGCGGCGCCTCCGCGGCTGTCGCCGTCCATCTTCGTCATGATGATTCCGTCAATTCCGAGTTTCTCATTGAATCCCTTCGCGGCGTTAACGGCATCCTGACCGGTGAGAGCGTCTACTGTGAGGAGCACCTGATGCGGCTTCACGGCCTTTCTCATCCGGGCGAGTTCATCCATGAGTTCCTCGTCTATCTGGAGCCTGCCTGCCGTGTCGATTATCAGGATGTTGAAGCCCTTATTCTCTGCCTCTGTTCTCGCGGCAGCGGCGATTTTCACGGGATCGGGCTCGTTCCGGTCTATATATACAGGCGTCTTCACGGCCTTCGCGACCACCTCAAGCTGGTCTATGGCGGCGGGACGGTAAACGTCGCAGGCGGCCATCATCGGCTTCTTCCCGTTCTGTTTAAGCCATGCCGCGAGTTTGCCGCAGGTGGTGGTCTTGCCTGTGCCCTGAAGTCCCGTCATCATGACGGTTGTAAACCCGCTCGGCGAATAAGTGAGTTTGGCGGCCGTCCCTCCCATCAGATTCACAAGCTCGCCGTTCACGATCTTTATGACCTGCTGGGCAGGCGTCAGGCTCTTCATGACCTCTTCACCGAGGCATTTCTCCCGTACGTCGCTTATGAATTCCTTGACGACCTTAAAGTTTACGTCCGCCTCAAGAAGCGCGAGTTTAACTTCCCTGAGAGCGGCGTCAATGTCGCGCTCTGTCAGCACGCCTTTTCCCTTTATCCCGGAAAAGATATTCTGTAATCTGTCCGAAAGGCTTTCAAATGCCATAATTTATCCCTCTTCAGTGATCTCCGCTACGAGTCTTATGATTTCAGAAGGTCTCTCATCTCCTGCGGCCCTGAGTTCATTCTCAAGTTCACGCGCTATGGAACCTATTTCTCTCAAACGCCTCTCACCGGATAATCTTTTCTCAACGAGCCCCAGCCTGTCCTCATATTCAGACAGCTGACGCTCGGCCGATTTAAGAGAACTGAAAACAGCCGCCCTGGATGTCCCTTCCTGCTCGGCTATTTCGCCGAGCGAAAGATTCTCTTCATGGTAAAGCCGCATGATATTCTGTTTTTTCTCCGTCAAAAGAGAGCCGTACTGATCAATCAGCAGACTCTCACGGGCGATTTCATCCATACCGACACCTGAAACCGTAATCGACACCTGAAACCGGATTCCGGCGAACAACTTTACAGTTTGCAACTGTAAAGCAAATCAGCTTTACACCCCCGCAGTATAAACCGGAAGGCCGCTACTGTCAAGAAATTTAAGAGAGCGGCCGGGGTTATTTCCTGAAAAATGACATATACTGTATACTTACTTTTCCGTTCAGTTCGATGAGATCCTTAACCTGATCAGCTTCGGATTCCGCTTCCTTCCCGCTGATTGCGTTCTTCACGAGGCCGAGCAGAGTATCAATCCCGGTACTTTCATCCTCGTGTATCAGATCTTTTACGCAGGACTCATCAAGACCGTCTTTTTTTCTGATATATTCCAGCAGGTCGCCGAAACTCCCTACCTCGTCAACAAGGCCGAGTTCTTTTGCCTGCTGTGCCGTATAAGTGCGCCCGTCGGCAAGTTTTCTGACACGGTCTTCCGGAAGCCTGCGTCCCGCCGCAACGCAGCCGACAAACTGGTCATAAGCCTGGTCACACTCGCTCTGCAGAAACTTTATCTGCTCGTCAGTCAGTGTCTCGGTTGAACTTCCCGTCAGCTTGTTTCTGCCGCTGTG
>CAZTIY010000014.1:0-4942 GCA_964613765.1 uncultured Eubacterium sp. | reverse complement strand
AATCGTGACCGCCTTTATTCCCAGGTCATCAAGGTATCCTGTTATGTCATAAATTGTTGACAGATAAACACCGATTGAGCCCGTTCTGCAGTTGCGGTTGGCGAAGATCATGTCACTTGCGCTCGCGATGTAATATCCTCCGGAAGCAGCCTCCGAAGCCATGTATGTATAAACGGGCCGTTTCGTTACCTCACGGTATTCCATAAGTTTCAGATAAAATTCATCCGTGGGATAGACATCCCCGCCCGGAGTGTCCATGTAGATTATAATGCCACGGTTATCCGTGTCATTCTCCATCAGGTCTACGAGCCTCATCAGAAAATCATGACGGTAGCTTACGGCTCCGCTTCCCCCGTTCTTCGTTATCTCGCCCTCTATGTGAATTTCCCCGATGTAAGGTTCATCGAAACCGGGCTCCGAATCATCTGTCAGCACATACTGCCCCTGCGCGTTCTGCGTCACATCATCGCTTAACAGAGTCGCAATAAAACCGATCAGTACAGCCGCCAAAATGATAATCAGAATGATGGGCCATCTTCTTTTTTTCTTTTTCGGCGAACCGTAAACAGCCGTGCCGGATCCCGGAGAAGTTCCCTGTGAAAAGTCTCCGTATGAATAACCGATCCCGTTATTACTCTCAGCCCTGACGGCTTCATTTTCCTTTATATTCTGTTTTTCCGGCTCATTATCACTCATATTATTTCAGGCCTCCGACTCCACCGCCATGGAGTACACATAACTTCCTATTGCCGCAACATTATCCGAAATCCTGTAATCCTCCTGCCCGAACATTTCTTTATGAAGGGTAATGACATCATCCTGAAGCGCGGTCGGAAATACATATGAAACGCCGCCTATAATGCCGTCCGATTTATGATAAGGAAAACCTGCGCTCTTCACAAAAGTAACATCCTGCAGTTCTCCGGCGAACTCAAGGAGTTCATCGTTAGAGAGATTGGTCTGAAGCTGAGGAAGACAAACGTCAAAAATTTCCAGAAGCCGGATGATGTTATATTTTTTAAGCTTTTCCGCGACAAGCATTATCACATTCCTCATCCGCTCGGTACGCTTAAAATCGTCTCCGACGCCTTTTCTTATCCTGCCGTAGGAAACGGCCTGAACACCCTCAAGCGTCTGCTTCCCGGGCGCAGTGACCAGATTGTATTTTTTTCTCCCGATATTGCGCGCCGTATCTTTTGTATACTTGTTCAGCTGCGGAATCTCATTCTCCTTTACGTCAACTTCGATGCCCTCCACCGCATCCACAAGGTCCGCAACCATCTTAAAATTAAAGAGCACATAAGAATCTATATTGAGATCCATCGACTCATTCAGTCTTTTCATGACATTATTAACGCCGCCCGACGCGAGAGCGCTGTTTATCTTTCCGTACCCGCTGTCCTCCACCTTTAGATATGTATCACGATAAACAGAAATCAGATTTACTTCCTTTGTCTTTGTATTCATGCTGAATATAATGATTGCGTCCGTGTTAGTCTTATTAAGACGTTCTTTATTCATTGTCCTTGAATCGACCCCGAGAAGCGCTATATTCACATAGCCGTCCAGAGTTACGGCCGACAGTTCCTCAGCGGAAGCTTTTTCTGTCTTCTCGATCTTATCAACTTCGGAACGCGCAAGATGATTCATGAACGCGTAAGCGCCGAATGCTAAAACAGCTGCGACGGCAAGGATGACGAGAACGGTGATTGATAATCTCCTCTTTTTTTTATCGTCATGTATGAATTTCCCTTTCGAGTTTTTCTTTTCAGCTTTCTTTTTCCCGTCAGCGTCCGTTCCCCCGCCTAAATTTCCGGAAGCATTTGCCGTCTCCGTTATTTCCGTGTCTGTACAAGTCGCGCTGACCCGTTCTGAAGACAGACAGTTTTCCTTCCCGGCCACGCCGCCGGCCGCGGCAGTTTTTCCGGTGCCTCTCCCTGTTCCAGGTTCGGTTCCTGTTCCGATTCCCGGTCCGGTCCTGCTGCCGGATTCGGAACTTTGTCCCGTCCCTGTTTCCTCCTTCGTTCCGTTCGTCGCTCCTGATTTGTCCGATCGCACCGTACCGTTTGCTGTTCCCGCGCCCCGGGCCGCACTGCCGTCATCACCGTCTCCGGGTTTAAATACAGAATCAATATACAGGGAATCCCTGTCTTCCCGTATTTCCGCGACACTAAAAATCTTCTCCCGGAGCGCCCTTGCGTCCGAATCGTCCGCGGGAATAAAAAATCTGTCCTGCGAAGGTTTCTTTTCAGTCCTCACACCTGATTCCTGAATCCGGGCATCAATAACCGTTTCTTCCGCTGCGGCAGCGGGGGTTTCACGCTCCTTCACACCGTATGATACGCCGTATGATTCCTCCGGAGAATATCCGGTTATATCACTTTCCGGATCCGTCTTAACACTATTAACGACAGGAGCTCCGGTTTCTGAAGAATCCGCTGCTGGTTCCGCGTCTTCCGCTTCCGGATACCGCTTTTTTTCTTCCTTCAGATAGAAACGCCCGTTATCGCCCTCATAATAGTCACTGTACTTTCTGCTTCTCATACGGCTCCGCCTCTGACCTGCTGCTCTTTCTTAAGCCTTCGCTCGGCCGCTTCTTTTTCGGCCTTCTCCATCTGAATCCTGAGATTATCGGCCTTTTTTTTCTTCATTATTTCGTCTTCTTTTTTCAGCATCTCATGGTAATAATCCGTCGCCTCGTCTATCGGACCGTCGAACAGCATTTTACCCGTTTTCAGGACTATTCCGCGTTCGCAGTATTCCAGCGCAGCATCGGGAGAATGTGTCACCAGAAGGAACGTAACGTTCTTCTCATCAACCAGTTCACGGACACTTTCCGTACACTTCCTCCTGAAAGAAATATCGCCTACCGCGAGCGCCTCATCAACAATCAGAATATCCGGATCGGTGTTCACGTTTATGGCAAATCCGAGTCTCGCTTTCATGCCGCTGGAATATGTCCGCACGGGCTGATCCATATAATCGCCTATATCAGCGAATTCAACGACGGCAGGTACTATTTTTTCTATTTCATCACGTTTCATGCCGAGAAGCTCTCCCCGGAAAAAAATATTCTCTATGCCGGTGAATTCCGGGTCAAAACCGGCGGTAAGCTCAAGAAGCGCGCTTACTCTCCCGTTCACTATGATTTCGCCCGATGTGGGATAAGCCACGCCGGTTATCATCTTAAGAAGCGTTGACTTCCCCGCGCCGTTTCTTCCAAGAAGCGCGACGGACTCCCCCTCGCGGATAGTCATATTGAAACCGGATATGGCGTTACGCACTTTACAGTCGATATGACTGGAAAAAATAGCCCTGAACCGCTGCCTGTCATTCTTATATAAATTATATGTTTTAGTTACATTCCGGAACTCAACAGCTACTTTATCACTTTTTATCCGGACCGGTTTTTTCTCCGTAATCTCTTCCGGCACCGTAACGTTTGAGCCGTCGTTCGCATCACCGGAGAGCAATGTGCAGGCGACTGTACCGGAAGAAACGTCATGCGAAGCCGCGCCCGTTCCCACGGAGGAAAAAACGGACCCGGGACTACCCGCTTCATCTCCGGAAACCTCCGGGACGGCATTACCGGATCCTGCCTCGGAAACTGATGACTCCGTTATCAGAGCACCGGCGCCGGAACCAGCGGTCCCCGCTCCGGACGGTAAAGAATTTATCTTTCCTTCTACCGTATTATCTGTTTCTTCGGGGGAGGAAAAATTCTTAATTTCTTCTTCACTGATATCGTCCACCGCGGAAGCTCCCGCTTTATCTCGTGCTCCCCTGTCCGTATAGCTCTCTTTATCGATGTGATTAATGATACTGTCTTTTCTGTTTCTCATTATGTTTTCCCTTCCGGCGTCGATGCCCCGCGTTCGCGGACCGTCTGTCCATTCCGACGCAAAATTATAAAACGTCAGGAATCGTCTTCTTCAGCTTTTTATAAGCCCAGACGGCCAGGATCCACATGACCGCGATCGCTATCAGTAAATTTCTGAGTTCCGCCGGAGTTTCCCATATCCATTTGTCATAAATAAAAACATTCCTGTAAGCATTAACGATGAGAGTTACCGGATTGAAGAGCATAAATTTACGAAGCCAGCCTATCTGTATACGGTTCACGTCGTAGAGTATCCCGGAAAGCCACATGAGCGCGATAATCATGGAGCGGACAAGATTCAGGAAATCCACACTCATTGCGGAAAGCATCCCGGCAAACAGCGACCACGCGGTAAAGAACGCCAGAGTCAGCAGGATCAGTAACGGGATCTCAAGATAATATATCTTGGGCGGATAGCCGTTGCCCCAGAAAATAATTATCATAATAAGCTGCATGATAATATTGACAAACATATGGGACAGGCTTATGAACGTGGGAATGGTATCAACCGGATATTTGATCCTCTGAACAAGAAAACGGTAATTTCGTATGGAAGAAGCTCCCTGAAGAATTACTTCGCTCATGTAGAACCAGGGTATAAATCCGGCTATCAGCCAGAGAAAAAAAGGATAGCCGTTCATATCATGCCCTGCCCTGAGTCCGATGGCGAAGCCGAACCAGTACACAAAAATTGTGATCACAGGTTTAATTATCGCCCACGCCCAGCCGAAGGCCGCGCCGCGGTACTGTTTGATCAGGTCATTTCTCGCGAGTTTTAAAAGCTGCTTCCGGAATCTTATATGATCGGAAATTATCTCCTTGAAAGTAGCAAGCAAGTGATTAACCCTCCCGTCAAGTATGTCCTGTCCGTAATATTACACCGATCACGACCGCCGGTTCCAGGCCCGGCAGGATAAGCCCCGGGCCGGGGAAATCTGCCGGTTCAAACTGAAACCGCGTTATTATACCACGGAACAATCACTGTTACAAAATCCGGACTTCCGGAAGACGCTGTCAACTTGTTGTGGGGATTTTACTTGACGGAGATCAACTCAAAGAATG
>CAZTIY010000013.1:0-22450 GCA_964613765.1 uncultured Eubacterium sp. | reverse complement strand
GGGTAAAACCGCTGCGCTTAAACCCCGCGCCCTGCCGCTCACTTCTTCCTCGTGAAACTGCATGCCAAGCTGCGGAAAATTTCCCGGCGGTGTTATGCCGCCGCCCCCGATAGTTGCCTGTGTTCACTTATCCTGTGAACAGTAACGAAAACTCAGGAAAAAACCCGGAAGAATCCGGAAAATAAAGGATATTTCTTGACACTGACCTGCTTATGTGTTAGAGTTTCCGAGGTTTATAAGTTATTGTCGTCAGAGAGCGGGTTTTCCCGCTCTCTGACGTTTATCCGGAGGAATTTATGGCAGGCAGACAGGAAATCACGACCTATGTCTCCCGGACACTGTCCGGATTTCTTGAAGAAAACGGACTGTCACTCTACCATGCGGATTTTGCGAAACAGGGGAAAAGCCGTAATCTCACGGTCTATATCGACAGAATTCAGAATGATCCGGACGGAGAGACACTGTATGTAAGCTCTGACGACTGTGAGAGAGTGAGCCGGTATCTGAGCGACTGTCTCGACAGGGACGATCCCATATCCGGGAATTATGTGCTCATTGTAAGTTCACCCGGTCTTGACAGGGAGCTTTATGAACCGGAGCATTTCAGACGTTTTCTCGGGAGCCGCACAGACATCCGCCTTTACGGCAGTCAGGACGGAAAACGGGAATTCAGCGGAGAACTTTTGTCGTACTCTGACGAGGATTTGATCACTATACGTGAGGATGACGGCACGGAGAGAAGTTTCGACCGGAAAGCGGTGGCAAAAGCCAGTCTGGCCGTGATTTTCTAAGGAGGAATTTCAATGAACAGGGATTTTATCGATGCTTTAGATGCACTTGAGAAGGAGAAACATATATCGAGAGATGTTCTTCTTAATACCATCGAAAACGCATTGGTTTCAGCATACAGGAAGAATTACGGAACGGCGGAGAATGTGCGCGTTGCAATCGACAGGGAAAACGGCGATGTGGCGGTGCTTATGAGAAAGGACGTCGTATATGATGAGGACTTCAGGGACGATCTTAAAGAGATTCCGCTGTCTGAAGCCCGGGAGATTGATGAACGGTATGAGGCGGGCGACGGCATAGAGTTCTCGGTTATGCCTGAAGATTTCGGCAGGATCGCCGCCCAGACCGCAAAGCAGGTCGTTGTTCAGAGGATCCGGGAAACCGAGCGCGGCATGGTTTACGATGAATTCGTAACGAGACAGGGCGAGATCGTCACCGGCATGGTGCAGAGAATAAGCGGGAAAACTATATTCGTAAATCTGGGCAGGACAGAAGGGATTCTTTCCGTGAACGAGCAGGTGCCCGGAGAGCATTTTGAAGTGCGCGACAGGCTCAAGGTCTATATTATGGACGTAAAGAAGACGACAAAAGGTCCGCAGGTCTTTCTGTCAAGATCACACCCGGGGCTCGTAAGAAGACTTTTTGAGCTTGAGGTTCCCGAAATACAGGACGGAACGGTCGAGATAAAGAGCATAGCCCGCGAAGCGGGTTCCAGGACCAAGATGGCGGTCTGGTCAAATGACGAGAATGTTGATCCGGTAGGCGCATGCGTGGGCGCAAGGGGAAGCCGGGTACAGCGGGTTGTGGATGAACTTTCCGGCGAAAAAATAGATATCATTTTCTGGAATGAAGATCCCGCCCAGTTTATAGCAAATGTTCTCAGTCCCTCGGATGTGGAGGCCGTCCTTATAGAAGATGAATCGGAACGGACAGCTACGGCAATAGTGCCCGACAGCCAGCTTTCGCTCGCTATCGGACGTCAGGGGCAGAATGTAAGGCTTGCGGCTAAAGTAAGCGGCTGGAAGATAGATATAAAGAGTCATTCCGTATTCTATGAGGAAAACGGTGATCTGACGGACGGGTTTGAGGATGAAGACGGTCATGTGCAGGCTGACGAGGCCGCCGCGGAGGATGTAAATGCCCCGGAGGAATAAGGCGGATGTCCCGATGCGCCGGTGTATAGGCTGCATGAATAGTTACCCCAAAGCGGAGCTTCAGAGATTCACTTTGAGAGAGGGAAGGCTCATGTCTGACCCCGACGGGAAAGCGGAAGGCAGAGGAGTTTACCTTTGCCGGAAGGAAGAGTGCAGGGCGCTCGCGCTTAAGAAGAACGCCTTCCGGCGAAGTTTCAGGAAGAATATCGATCAGGCGGCGATCGATGCCGTTATTGAGGAATTGAGAGAATATGAAAAAATATAACAGACATACTGACGTCTTACACGGGATCCGCTGGAAGGAGTGAAGTTCTGATGACAAAAAAGTTACTTGAACTCGCGCAGGACCTTAATGTCAGCAGCACCGTGCTGCTCGGAAAGGCGAAAGCGCTCGGGATAAACGCGAAAACAAATATGAGCATCCTTTCCGGGAGCGATGTTGAAAAACTGACAGAGGCCGTCCGGAACGATACGGAAGGGAAAGGCGTAAAACGCGGCGCGGCGGCCGGCGTTCCCGTAGGAAGACCGGTGGTCAATGAGGCGCTTCTTGCGGGACGTCGCAGATCTCCTGTTAGCAAACCCCCGGCGGGGAAACCTGTCGTGGATGAGGCACTTCTTGCGGGTCGCAAAGATTCCGCCGGAGCTCCTTCAGAAATGAAAGACAGGACTTCCGCGCCGGATGAGAAACCGCCTGCAGGAAAATCAGAAAAAAGGCCGGCTGAAAAAACTGAAGAACCGGCGGCGCCCGCGGAAGCGAATAAGGCGGGAACGACGGCGGAACTGTCCGGGAAGACGTCCTCTGAAACCGCGAAGGCGGCTGAGGAAGTAAAGCCGGCGCAGGAAGTTTCTCAGAAAGGCCGGAAAAAAGAAGCCGCAGGGAATGTCCCGGAAGTCAGGGAGGAAACGGCAGATGTTCCGGTAAAGGGCGAAGGAAAAGCTGCGAAGCGGAAATCCGCCCCGGCGGAAAAGAAAACAGGAACAGAAAAACCCGCTGCGAAGCCTGATAAACCCGATGAGGGAAAAGAAAAGACGGAACTTCCGGGAGAGCCTGAGTCTTCGGACGGGAAGAAATCCGAAAACGCGGGGACAGTTCCCCGTTCTTCCGCGGGAAGGAGGAAGTCCGGCGCGGGCGTGACGGAAAAAGGCGCTGAATCCGCTCCGTCAGCAAAGAGGAAGACTGTCGCGAACAGTACGGAAACGTCTTCCGCCTCAGAAACCGTTAAACAGGCGGGCGCGGACCGTACGGAGACATCTTCCGATTCCGTAAAGAAGGACAGGGGAGATGCGTCAAAAACAGGCGTGGCTTCCCGCGGTCAGGTTCAGGGGAAAAAGAAAGCGAAAGGCGGGAGTAAAGAGAATACGGACGCGGCTTCTTCCCGCGAAAAAGCGAAAACCGGACAGACAAAGAAAAACGGTGAGGAGCCGAAGATTCATCTGGCCGCGAGTGAGACCATAAATACTCCGAAAATAAAGATTATAAAGCGCGGAGGACAGGAAAAACCGGACGAACAGACGCAGGCGCAGAAGAGCAGGCGAAACGGGAAAGCGGAAGAAACCGGCAGAAAGCCGCGTAAAGCTCAGTCAGACAGAAGGAACGCGGGAGAAGAAGGAAGTTCTCAGGAGAAAAGCGGAAGAACTGCCCGCGGCGGGAGAGACCGTCAGAGGCAGGCGGCGGGAGAAGCCGGTGAACGCCGGCGTCCGCAGCGCATTACTTCCCAGGGCGCGATTTCGCAGGAGCACAGCGGTCGTAACCGCAGAAAAAACAGGCGCGAGGATGCTCATTCGAAATTCGATATATTCGAGCAGAAATCGCTTGAGAAACGCGACCGTAAGAAGTACACAAAGAACAGGCCTGAAGCCGACAGGGAAACCGAAGAAGAGATCCTCCCGGAAGGAACGTTCCGGATCAATGTGCCCATAACGATAGCGGGATTCTGCGAACAGACAGAAATGTCCAATTCCCAGGTCATAATGGCTCTCATGAAAATGGGTATCATGGCAAACATCAACCAGACGATAGACGAGGAGACCGTCACGGTACTCGCCGATGAACTCGGAATCAGCGTCGTCGTCGGAGCCGTGGAGGAAGATGCGCCCGAAGAAGGCATAGAGGATTTCGAGGATAAGGAAAGAGATCTCAGACCGCGTCCGCCGGTGGTAACTGTCATGGGTCATGTGGATCACGGAAAGACTTCCCTTCTTGATGCCATCAGAAGCACCAACGTCACCGCGTCCGAATCGGGCGGCATAACGCAGCATATCGGAGCTTCGGAGGTCGAAATCAAGGGCAGAAAGATCGTCTTTCTGGATACGCCGGGTCACGAGGCCTTTACCGCAATGAGGGCAAGGGGCGCTCATATTACGGATATAGCGGTTCTGGTAGTTGCGGCGGATGACGGGGTCATGCCCCAGACCGTTGAATCCATAAGCCACGCGAAGGCGGCGGATGTTCCGATAATCGTCGCGATAAACAAGATGGATAAACCCGGCGCCAATCCGGAAAGAGTTAAAAAAGAACTCGCGGATCACGGCGTTCTCGTGGAAGACTGGGGCGGGGATGTCATCAGTGTGGAAGTTTCCGCGAAGAAGAAAGAGGGAATAGAAGATCTTCTGGAAATGATACTTCTTCAGGCGGACATACTCGAGCTTAAGGCCAACCCCAACCGTCTCGCCATGGGTTCTGTGATAGAGGCCAAACTGGATAAGGCAAGAGGTCCCGTCGCCACTCTTCTCGTGACGAACGGAACGCTCAGGTCGGGTCAGAGTCTTGTGGCAGGCACCTGTTCGGGAAGAATCCGTCTCATGACCGACGATAAAAACCGTAAGATATACAAGGCGGGTCCCGCGACGGCTGTAGAGATACTGGGGCTTACCGATGTTCCTCAGGCCGGGGATAATTTCAACGTGGTACGGGACGATAAGACCGCGAGGGAAATAGCGGGAAAGCGTCAGGAAAAACTTCGTGAGGATATGATGGCACGCGATTCAAGCATGTCGCTTGAGAAACTGTTCAGCCAGATCAAACAGGGAGAGGTCAAGGAGCTCAATCTGATAATCAAGGCCGATGTTCAGGGATCCGTCGGGGCGCTCGTGACGTCGCTCGAGAAACTGAACACGGACGATGTGAAAGTCAATATCATTCATTCGGGAGTCGGCACGGTAAACGAATCCGATGTCATGCTTGCCGGGACTTCCGACGCTGTCATCATCGGATTTAACGTGAGACCGGGCAGCGCTGTCGTGTCACAGGCTGAGCAGGCAGGAGTCGAAATCAGACTGTACCGTGTCATTTATGACGCGATAAACGATGTCGAAGCCGCCATGAAGGGTATGCTCGAACCTGAATATAAGGAGGAAGTACTCGGAAGAGCGGTGATAAGAGATACTTTCAAAGTGCCGGGAGTCGGCATCGTCGGCGGAGCTTATATCACTGACGGAAAAGTCCTGAGAAATGCGGACATCCGTCTCGTACGGGACGGGATAGTCATTCACGAGGGGACCGTATCGTCGCTCAAACGGTTCAGAGATGATGTCCGTGAGGTGGCGCAGGGTTATGAATGCGGTATCGGCATAGAGGATTACAACGATATCAAGATAGACGATGTAATCGAATGCTTCCATATGGTGGAGGTAAAGCCGCTCTGATACCGGACATCGTTTCCGGAGGACACGAAAAATGCGAAGACAGCACAGGCAGGGAAGACTTGCGGGAGAAATACAAAAAACAGTCAGCGATATGCTTTTGAAGGATCTTAAGGATCCGCGGCTTGAAGGCATGATCAGCATAACCGGAGTGGATGTGACGCGGGACGGCAGTTACGCCACCTGTTATGTGACTGTTTTCGATGCCTCTGACAGCGGGGAGAATGCGGAAAACAGAGAAAAAGCGGTTCTGGAGGGGCTTACGAGTTCGACTCCCGTCATACGGGGAGAGTTGGGAAAGATTCTTAAACTCCGGCGTGTGCCCGAACTTAAGTTCAGAATCGACCGATCAATGGAGTACGGAAGTCATATAGACGAGATTCTGAAAACGCTGAATCTGAGTGAAAGTCAGAAATAGGGAATCCGTAAACGCCGTGTCCTTAACAGGGCGGGTCCGGAAACGCGCGAGCGTGTTTTCGCCGTAATTCCGCGGATAATGACCCTTAAATCACGGATTATACAGGGTAATGAACGGACTGTTTCGGCCGTATTAAGAGGCCGGGCGGTCAGGTCACCGGAATGATCAATACGAGCGGACAAAATAAGGGAAACCATATGATTCAGAACTGTACCTTTACCGAAATGGCCGGCATACTCGCCGGGGCATCTTCGGTTTTGATTTTTCCGCATCAAAACGTTGACGGAGACGGACTCGGCTCTTCCGTCGCGCTTTGCCGCCAGCTGAGGCTTATGGGAAAGGAGAGCGCTGTCGTCCTTAATGATGCCGAAGTCGCGGGAAATCTGAAATTCCTGGAGAGAGGACTTACCGTTTACTATCCCGATGTGAAGTATGAAGCGGAAGTCTGCATGGCGGTGGACTCCTGTCAGGGTTCGAGATTTCCGGAATCCGCTCCGCTTTACAGAAGGGGAAGAGTAAAACTTGCGGTTGATCACCATCTCGTGATGCAGCCCGAGGCGGATTATTATATAGTGGATCCGGTCGCGGCGGCCGCGGCGGAGCTCGTTCTTGAACTGATAAAAGCGCTCGGGAGGGCGCCGGATGCCGAAACGGCGGAGGCGCTGTTCGCCGCTATCACGACGGATACAGGGAATTTCCAGTACGCGAACACTACATCGAGGACGCATCTTGCCGCGGCTGAACTCTGTGAAACCGGCTTTTCTGCGAATCATGTCAGCAATCTTTTATACAGAAATGAAAGAAGCGAGAAAATAGCTCTCACGGGTCTTTCTCTTTCCCGGCTTGAAATTTCGGCCGGGGGAAAACTCGCGACGGCTTATGTTTCCTCGGAGGATCTTCAGAAGACGGGCGCGGTGATGAGTGACTCGGACGGCATCGTGTCGGAACTCAGGAGTATCGCCGGAGTCGAGGTCGCGGTGCTGGTAAAGGAGGATACGGACGGGATCCGTGTGAGTTTCAGGTCAAAAGAGAATTTTGACGTTCAGAAGATCGCGGCATCGTTCGGAGGCGGAGGACATCTCAGGGCTGCGGGAGCAACGCTGCACATGTCGCTTTCACGGGCGATTAAAGAAGTGACGGAGCGGACTGCGGAGGCGCTTTGTGAGACAAACGGCGCGGGTGAGTAAATAAAATATGGACGGAATATTTAATATTTATAAACCTGCGGGTATGACATCTCACGATGCGGTAGCCCGGGTGAGGAAAATCACCGGGATAAGGAAGGCCGGTCACACCGGGACGCTTGATCCTATGGCGACGGGAGTGCTTCCCGTGTGTGTCGGAAAGGCGACAAGAATAACGGAATACCTCGATTGCGACCTTAAAACTTACCGCTGTGTCATGAAACTGGGAACCGAGTATGACACTCAGGATGTCTGGGGGAAACCGGAGGCGCGTGCGGACGAATCGTCACTCAGGGATCTCACAGAGGAAAAAGTATATAATTCACTTGAAAGCTTCAAGGGCAGAATATTCCAGAAACCGCCCATGTATTCAGCCGTGAGAGTGGACGGAAGGAGGCTCTATCAGTACGCGCGGGCGGGTCAGACCGTTGATGTGAAGCCGCGCGAAGTCGAAATCAGAGAGCTTAAGTGCGGACGTGTCGATCTCAGTGACAGGTATGAGGTCGAGTTTACGGTTACCTGTACGAAAGGGACATATATTCGTGCGCTCTGTCACGACGCCGGTCTTGCTCTGGGAGTTTACGGGGCCGTCGGGCAGCTTGAACGGTTGAGCACGGGAATTTTCCGGGCGGAAGATTCCGTGACCCTTGATGAACTTTCTGAGATGAGTGAGACCGGGCGGGCGAAGATAATCGTGCCTTCCTGGAAACCTCTTGAAAAGCTGGGGAGAGCGGAGACGGACGCGGCAACCGCTGTGAGATTCGCGAACGGTGCCGAAATTCCGCACGGCGCCGTAAGGGTTACGGAACGTCCCCGTTTAAGTGATATCCCGGATTTTCTTGAAGCGGGAGAAAAATATTCGGAGTTTTATACTCTGTTTTGCGGTGAGGTTTTTCTCGGCATCTGCAGAGAGTCCGGGACCGGATACAAACCGGAGAAGGTCTTCGCGGACAGCGCGGATCTCTTGCGGCGCGGGTTCGCGATAAGAGGTAATGAATGATAACATATACAACGCTTGAGGAAACGGATTACGGGGAGGACACGGCAGTCGCTCTCGGGAATTTCGACGGTGTTCATAAAGGGCATCAGAAACTTATCAGAAGCTGCGTTTCGTTCGCCGGGTCGCATGCTCTCTGTCCGGCGGTATTCACATTCTCAAACCATCCCAGAAATCTTCTGTCCGACAGGGCCTCCGTGAAAAATATACTTTACCGGGACGAAAAAGCAGCCATCATGGAGAATCTGGGCGTTGAGTATATGGTTGAAGTTCCGTTCACCCGGGAAATCATGGAGATGGAACCTGAAGAATTTATAACGGAGTTTCTCCTGAAGCGTATGCGTATGAAAGCCGCTTTCTGCGGGTTCAACTACCGTTTCGGCCATTCGGCGTCCGGAACGCCGGATGTGCTCAGAGAGGCCGGAAAGAAATACGGTTTTTCGGTGCATGAAATGAAGCCGTATATTCTTCAGGGAAATGTCGTGAGTTCCACCCTCGTGAGGACGCTTATAGCATCGGGCAGGGTGGACGAGTGCATGAGATATATGGGAAGGAATTATGAGGTGGCGGGCGAGGTCGTTGTGGGAAACAGGCTCGGAAGAAGGCTGGGGTTCCCGACATCAAACCTTGTGATAGACCCTCAGATGGTGACACCGCCGAACGGCGTTTACATAACATACTGCGACTATAACGGAGTACGGTATCCCAGTATAACGAATGTCGGTGTGAAACCGACAGTAGGTGACAATGAAAAGAACGTTGAGACGCACATTTTTGATTTCAACAGAGAACTTTACGGGAAAACTATTATCGTCGAGTTTCTGAAAAAGCTCAGAGATGAAGTTAAATTCGATTCGGTTGAAGACCTGTCGGAGCAGATAGTGCGCGACTGTAAAGAGGCGAGAAAATACCATGAAAAATCCGTTGTTTTACACGGTCCGTCGTGCTAAAATAAATTGTTACACATTTTACCCGCGCCGGGTTTTCGGGACTCCGACGTTCACTCAGCGCGAGGCATATTCCGGAAAGGAGTTAATCAATGATCACTAAAGAGAAGAAGGCCGCCATTATTAAAGAGTACGCGACAAGGGAGGGCGACACGGGTTCCCCTGAAGTTCAGGTCGCTATCCTGACGGCGCGAATTAACGAGCTCAACGAGCATCTTAAAACCCACCAGAAGGATTACCATTCCAGAAGAGGCCTGCTGAAGATGGTCGGGCGCAGAAGGAACCTGCTCGGCTACCTGAAGGACAAGGACGTCGAAAGATATCGGACACTTATCGCTCGTCTGGGCCTGAGAAAATAATCGGTCGAAAATTCCGGCGGGGCAAACATTTCCCCGCCGGTTTTTTAAAAATATTTAATGACAAGAGGAAGACCGCCTGTCAGGAAGTTCGTGCAGCCCCGGAACGGTTCCGGGGTCACCCCGGTTTTATCCGGGTCAGGAACCGCTCCGGGACTTCACGCCTGATTAAGCCGGATCTTCCGTGTTAAGGGAAACAGCGTGAAGAGGAGAGTATATGTCAAGATTTACCGATTACAGAACATTTAAAACGGCCGTAGGAGGAAGACTTCTTCAGCTTGAAGTGGGAAAAGTCTGTGAACAGGCAAACGGACAGGTTATGGTCCGTTACGGTGATTCCGTAGTTAACGTCACCGTCTGTGCCTCCGCCGAACCGCGGGCGGACGCGGACTTTCTTCCTTTGTCCTGCGATTATGAGGAAAAGATGTACGCGCTCGGGAAGATTCCGGGAGGATTCATTAAACGTGAGGGAAGACCCAGTGAAAAGGCGACTCTTTCCTCGAGGCTTATGGACAGACCTTTGAGGCCGCTTTTTCCGAAAGGTTACTATCATGATGTAGAGGTGGAAGCCATAGTCATGAGCGTGGACCTCGACTGCGAGACGGATATTATGGCGATGATAGGCTCCTCTGTCGCTCTCGCGATTTCGGATATACCCTGGGACGGTCCCACGGGATCTGTCAGAGTGGGCCGTGTGAACGGACGCTTCGTCATTAACCCGACTCTCGCGGAAAGGGAAGAATCTGACATAAACCTTACGGTCGCGGGGACGAAAGACGCGATTATGATGGTTGAGGCCGGGGCAGAGGAGGTTCCGGAGGAAGTAATGCTGGAGGCCATCCTCTTCGGACATGAGGAGATTAAGAAAATCGTGGCTTTCATAGACGATGTGGTCCGCGAGGTCGGCAAACCGAAAAAGGCCGAAGATCTGAAAACCGTTCCCGGGGATCTGGAACAGGCCGTGCGTGAGTACGCGGAAGATCGTATGAAAGACGCCGTCAGAAACTCCGACAAGCTGACGAGGCTTGAGAGGATGGACGAGGTCGATGCCCTGACGACGGAGCATTTCAGCGAGATCTTCCCCGAACAGGAAAAGGATATCGCTGATGTCCTTTATAACATCAGAAAAGAGAACGTAAGGTCCATGATTCTGGACGAGGGGATAAGACCGGACGACAGGAGACCCGATGAAATAAGACCTGTGTGGGCGGAGACCGGAGTTCTTCCGAGAGTTCACGGGACAGGGCTTTTCAAACGCGGACAGACACAGGTGCTCAGTGCCTGCACTCTGGCGCCCCTAAGCGAAGGCCAGAGGATAGACGGCATAACCGAGCAGACAGGAAAGCGCTACATACATCACTATAATTTCCCCGGATTCTGCACAGGAGAGGCAAAGAAGCCGAGGAGCGCAGGCAGAAGAGAAATCGGGCACGGAGCGCTTGCCGAGAGGGCGCTCGCTCCCGTGATACCGGATGAAGAAGAATTTCCCTACGCGATCAGGGTCGTTTCCGAGGTTCTCTCGTCCAACGGTTCAAGTTCAATGGCCTCCACATGCGGCTCCTGCCTCGCGCTTATGGACGCGGGTGTCCCGATAAAGAGACCGGTTTCCGGAATCGCGATGGGACTCATTGAAAGGGTGAGGGATGACGGCGGATCCGATATCACAATCCTGAGCGACATACAGGGGATGGAAGACTTTCTCGGTGATATGGATTTTAAGGTCACCGGCACGGAAAAGGGCGTCACAGCCATGCAGATGGACATTAAGGTTCACGGTCTTTCCCGCGGGATTCTGGCGGACGCGCTGAGACAGGCGAGGGAAGGCAGGATGAAGATATTGAGCGTCATGCTTGAAGAGATCCCGGAGCCGAGGAAAGAACTTTCGAAATACGCGCCGAGATGTGTGTCGATGAGAGTTGATCCGGACAAGGTCAGGATAGTCATAGGACCGAGCGGAAAGACGATCAATAAAATAGTTGAGGATACCGGAGCGAAGATTGATATATCTGAAGACGATCCCGGGCTCATCAATATCTACTGCGAGTCCGCGGAGGGCGCCGAAGCGGCGAGATACCAGATCGAGCTTCTTACCAGAGAAGTCGAGGCCGGTGATGTCTATGAGGGCAAAGTGACAAGGATCATGAACTTCGGCGCGTTCATAGAACTTCTCCCCGGGAAGGAGGGACTTCTCCACATTTCAAAGATGTCAAAGAGAAGGATCAACCGCGTTGAGGATGTTATGAACATCGGAGATACCGTGAATGTGAGGGTATCCGAGATTGACTCCCAGAACCGGATCAATCTTGTCCTGAGGGACGGACCGAAGAGATAAACCGTGGTAATAAACTGAAATCAACAGAAGATACAGAACCGAACGCGGAAGCGCGGACGGCGATTAACTGAATGCTTTTCGCGCGGGCGTCGCCGTGAGGCGTGAATATACTGAAAGGACAGTAACAAATGTTCAGGAATTTATCAGACAGACCGGTGGCCGATGTTCAGAGAGATCAGGTGGCCCGCTGGAATGAGGAGAATCTGCTTAAGCGATGTGACGACGAGAGAGAAGGCTGCCCTGATTTTGTGTTCTATGAGGGACCGCCCACAGCCAACGGGAAGCCGGGTATTCATCACGTAATGGCGAGAACGCTTAAGGACTCGATCAACAGATATAAGGTAATGAAAGGATTCAGGGTTGTCCGCAAGGGCGGCTGGGACACCCACGGGCTTCCCGTCGAGATACAGGTTGAAAAAGATCTCGGCATGACGGGGAAGCATGACATAGAGGAATACGGCATCGCCGAATTCAATCAGAAGTGCCGCGAATCCGTATTTAAATATACGGGACACTGGAAAGACATGAGCGAACGTATGGGATACATGGCAGACATGGAGAATCCCTATGTCACTCTTACGAATGACTACATCGAATCGGTCTGGTGGATTATAAGCAGGTTCTTCAAGGGCGGCATGATCTATGAGGGCCACAAAGTGCAGCCGTACTGCCCGAGATGCGGAACCGGCCTCGCCTCCCATGAGGTCGCCCAAGGTTACAAGTCCGTGAAGGTAAACACGCTTACCGTTAAGTTCAAGGTCAGGGATACGGAAAACGACTATTTCCTGGCATGGACGACTACTGCCTGGACGCTTGCCGCGAACACGGCCCTCACGGTAAACCCCGGCTGTGACTATGTAAAGGCCAGGATGCTCAGGGGTGATGAAGCCGGTAATAATTTCTACGTCGCGAAGGAGCTCGCCGACAGCGTCCTCGGGAAGGGTAATTATGAGATCCTTGAAGAGATGAAGGGCAGCGACCTGGAATACATGAAGTATGAGAAACTCATGCCCTGGACAGAGCTGGACGAGGACGCGGATAACTGCTTCATAGTGACGTGCATGGACTATGTCACCGTCGGTGACGGTACCGGAATCGTACACAGCGCGCCAGCTTTCGGCGAGGACGACTATCTCTGCGGACAGAAATACCACACTCCCGTTTATGAACCCGTGGACGAGAGAGGCTGCTACACGACCTCACCCTGGAAGGGCCGCTTTATAATGGAGGAGGGACTCGATGTCGAGATTATAAAGTGGCTCGCGGGCGAGCATAAACTTTTCAGCAGGGTAAAGATAGAGCATGATTATCCCCACTGCTGGCGCTGCGGGACCCCGCTTGTATACTATGCAAAAAAAGGCTGGTATATCAGGATGAGCGATCTCCGGGACGAACTCGTCGCGAATAACAAAAAAGTAAACTGGTATCCGCCCTATGTCGGGGAAGGCCGCTTCGGGAACTGGCTTGCCGATGTGCGCGACTGGAACATTTCCAGGTCCAGGTACTGGGGGACGCCGATTCCGATCTGGCGCTGCGAACGCGGTCATCTTGAGTGTCCGGAAAGCAGGCGGGAACTCGCGGACAAGGCGATCGAGCAGGTCAATCCGGAAACGGTGGAGCTCCACAGACCTTATGTGGATGATATTCATCTCCGCTGTCCGGAATGCGGCGGTGTAATGACGAGGGTCCCTGAAGTTATGGACTGCTGGTTCGATTCCGGCGCCATGCCGTACGCACAGTGGCACTATCCGTTTGAGCATAAAGAAGATTTTGATAAACTTTTCCCCGCCGACTTCATCTGCGAGGGTATCGACCAGACCAGAGGATGGTTTTATTCACTGATGGCCATCTCTACGTATATTTCCAAATGCGCGCCGTATAAGAATGTCCTTGTGAACGATCTTATACTTGATAAAGACGGGAAGAAAATGTCGAAATCCAGAGGGAACACCGTTTCTCCGGCAGAGATGTTCGACAAATACGGGGCGGACGCGGTCAGATGGTACCTTCTCAGTGTTTCGCCCGCGTGGACACCCACGAAATTCGACGAGGAAGGTCTTAAAGACACTGTTAACAAGTTTTTCGGCACTCTGAGGAATGTATATAATTTCTTCAGTCTGTACGCGAATATAGACGGCGTGGGCCCGGAGAACGTCAGTAACGCGCCTTCGGAGAGACCGGAACTGGACAGATGGATACTTTCAAAATACAATAAGCTGGTTCGCGACGCCAATGAATTTATGGACGCTTACGACCACATGAAGACAGTCCGCGCGATAACAGATTTTGTGGATGAGGACCTGTCGAACTGGTATATCAGAAGAGCACGCAGAAGATTTTATGTATCCGGCATGACGGATGATAAGAGAAGCGTTTACGCCACCACATATGAGATTCTCCTCGGCATCTCCCGGCTGATGGCGCCGATCGCCCCGTTCCTCTCTGACGAGATGTATAAGAATCTGAAAGGCGACGACGGTCTTACGGTGCATACCGCGCACTATCCGGAGCCCGATCTGTCTAAGATCGACGAACAGGCGGAGAAGAGAATGGATCTTGTGAGAACTCTCGTAAGCCTCGGACGCGGCATAAGAAAGGCCGAAGATCTTAAGGTGCGTCAGCCGCTCGCGGAGATCCTGGTTGACGGGAAATACCGTGAACTCATAAGCGATCTGACGCCTCTTATCGAGGAGGAACTGAACGTCAAAAAAGTAGTATTTGTCGATGATCTCAGTACATATATGGATTACAGCCTGAAGCCCGATTTTCCGAAGGCGGGCCCGGTCCTCGGAAGAAAGATAGGGGCGTTCAAAAATGTACTCGCGGGTCTTGACGCCTCCGGGTTCAAGCGGGAAATGGATGAAAAGGGATCCGTCACTCTCGATCTTGACGGTGAGACCGCGGAGATAACACCGGATATGGTAGAAATAAAAATCACCGCGAAAGAGGGATTCGCCGTCTCGATGGAACGCGGCGTGTTCGCCATACTCGACACGGAGATCACGAAGGAACTCAGGGATGAGGGCATCGCCCGCGAGATCGTGTCTAAGATCCAGCAGATGCGTAAGAAGAATGACCTTGACATGATGGACAGAATAAACATCACGATTTCCGCTGACGGAGATGTGATGTCGGCCCTCAGCGGTTATGAAGATTATATAAAGACAGAGACTCTCGCCGATACACTGACGGAAAAAGGCGGCCTCCCGACAGTCGACATTAACGGACATAAGACGGGACTCGCGATTGAAAAAATCTGAGCAGCTTTGAGATAAAGGATTCCCGACATGCAGGAGTTACGGGGAATGACCCCGGAAGAAACCGAGAATCTCGCGCTGTCTGCCGGACAGCGGCGTTTTCGCGGACGCCAGCTTTTCCGGCGGATTTCGCGGGGCGAAACAGATTTCCGGAAGATGAGTGATCTTCCGGAAGTTTTTATTGAGTTTCTGGAAAGAGAAACCGTTTCTGACAGCCTTCGTCCCGTAATGTCTCTATCTTCCGAAACCGACGGAACGAAGAAATTTCTTTATGAGATCCGGGATAATCAGACGATAGAAACAGTATTCATGAAATATAAATACGGTAATACTGTTTGTGTTTCCTCCCAGGCGGGATGCAGAATGGGCTGCGCTTTCTGCGCCTCCGGGCTTAACGGTCTCAAACGGGGCCTCACGGCGGGAGAGATCGTTTCACAGGTCTTTGACGCGGAACGTGAGGCGGGCGAACCGGTATCGCGCGTTGTCGTAATGGGTACGGGGGAGCCTTTTGACAATTATGAAGAGGTGACGAAGGCTCTTTCCCTGCTTCACGATTCGGCGGGGCGCAATATGAGTTTCCGGAACATGACGGTCTCGACAAGCGGCATTATCCCGGGGATAAAAAGGTTTTCGGAAGAATTTCCGCAGGTTAATCTCGCGGTTTCACTGCACGCCTCCCATGACAGACAAAGATCTGAGATAATGCCGGTAAACCGGAAATATTCTCTGAAAGAGCTTATTCCGGCGTGCCGGGAGGCGGCTGAGAGAACGGGGAGAAGGATAACCTTCGAGTATGCGCTGATAAAGGGACTGAACGACGGGAAGGATGACGCTGAACGCCTTATCCGGCTTCTCGGGGGCATGCTGTGCCATGTAAACATAATTCCTCTCAATGAAGTCGGCGGTACCGGATTCGCTTCCTCCGGAAGGAAAAGGGCTGTGCTGTTCAGAGATTATCTTACGGCGGGCGGCATACCGGCTACCGTGAGGAGAACACTCGGCGCGGACATTCAGGGAGCCTGCGGCGAACTTCGTTCGAAAAGCCTGAAAAAAGAAGTGAGCGCTTTTAACGACCGGCCGCATAGTGTATAATTGATTGAGAGAGTTTAGGAGGTGCGCGACATGGTCAAAGTAATTATCGGACATAAGGGTTCCGGCAAGACGAATATGATGATAAGTCTTGCGAATGAGGAAAGCGAGCGGGTAGACGGCAGCGTAATCTTCATAAACCGGAATTCCCGTCTGACCTGTGATCTGAAATACCGGATACGTGTGGTCTGTATGGAGGACTTTCCCGGGATCACCGACAGCGATGAATATATCGGTTTCATATACGGGATTATCAGTTCCGACCACGATATCGAGACCATTTATATAGACAGCATACTTAAATTCCCCAATTTCTCACTGGGCGATCTGCCCCGGTTCCTCGAGAGGCTGGACTCGATTTCCACTGAATACGGTATGGATTTTATCGTGAGTCTCTCCGCGGAAAAGGAAGAGATGATCGGTGTCGAATTTTCTAAATATGAAATTCTGAACCAGTAGCATCGGAGTTTTCCGGAGGAGTACCTGACGGCGCTCCTCCCTTTTGGTTTTTTTGAAGTCAGCTTTTACGGCCCGGATTGTGAGACCGGCGGTAATTGATAAGACGGAGTTGATCGTGAGTACCGCAGCGAAAAAAGTTTCCGAAAATAAAATAAGTGCTTATGGCAGTGCGGCCGCGGGCGCGAAAGCCGGAAACGCGGGTGAAACGGAAAAGCGTTTTCTGACTAAAGAGACCGTGAGAACGGTTTTCAGAGGGCATGTACCCGAACCGATAGGGAAGTTCAGGTATTTCTCGGTTCTTGTTCCCTTTGTCGAGAAGGACGGCAGGCTGTTTCTCATGTATGAGGTAAGGGCTGAAGACCTGCCGACGCAGCCGGGAGAGGTATGCTTCCCCGGAGGACATACGGAGCCCGGAGAAACCGCGATGGAGTGCGCCCTGAGGGAAACGGAGGAAGAGACCGGCATACATGCGGATGAAATAGAACTCGTCGGGGAAGGAAACACTCTGTACGGAAGCTCCGGATTTACTCTCAGGACATTCATCGGTATACTTCCGTTCGACGCCTATGAGAAGGCAGAGATTGAAAAAAGCGAAGTCGGTGAGATTTTTCTGGTGTCTGTTGATGAACTCGCGAATATGGTACCTGACGTATACAGTCAGAACATGCGGGCGGTAACAGATGAAGATTTTCCGTACGAGAAAGTCGGGATTGGCCGTGATTATCCCTGGAGAACCGCGAAAACGGGAATACTTGTCTATGACGTGGACGGCAGAGTGATATGGGGCCTTACGGCGAAGGTGACAAACGATGTTCTGGTTCTGCTGGGGCTGACGGAGGGGAAGGATCCCGACGGAGAAAAGAGATGAGCACCCTCAGTGACATTTCACGGGCGGCGGGAAGAGGGGCCGCCCAGGCAAAACTCACAAAACCGGGGGATTTCACCCTGACTGAAGAAATTCCCGGTCAGGGTACCGTTTTTTGCGGGGTTCCCGCGGGAGAAGATGTTCCCGGGGGAGGATACAGGACCGCTGTCGCGAATCCTGAAGACGAATGCGGTGTGACGGCGGGCACGGATGTCCTTTCCGGCACGGATCCGTACCTCATTGACGATGCTCCGGGACTTTTGTTCGCGGGTGACAATCTCAGAGTCATGAAGAGCCTTCTGGAAAAAGGCTGCGGCGGGAAATTCCGTTTGATATATATCGATCCGCCTTTTTTCACGGGATATGCGCATGAGGCGAATATCAGCGCGGGCGGCCTGAACGTGAGGAAAACCGCCTACCGCGACCGCTGGAAGAAGGGACTTTACGAATATATACGAGAGCTTACTTCACGCCTGATTCTGATGCGTGAACTTCTCGCGCGGGACGGGCTCATATTCGTACATCTGGACTGGCACGCCGTACACTATGTGCAGATTATCATGGATGAACTGTTCGGGGAGAACAGATTCGTAAACGAAATAATCTGGACATATAAGTCGGGAGGAAGCGGCAGCCGTCATTTTTCACGAAAGCACGACAATATTCTGGTCTATTCCAAAAGCCCGAAATATCATTTCAATCCGCAGAAAGAGAAATCATACAACCGCGGCCTGAAACCCTACCGTTTCAAAGGGGTTGAAGAATACCGCGATGAGACCGGATGGTACACGCTCGTCAATATGAAAGATGTCTGGCAGATAGACATGGTGGGAAGAACGTCACGTGAAAGGACGGGATACGCCACGCAGAAGCCGGAGAAACTGCTTGAGAGAATCGTTCTCAGCGCATCGGATGAGGGGGATCTGTGCGGTGACTTCTTCTGCGGGAGCGGTACGCTTCCGGCAGTTGCGTCAAGGCTCGGAAGAAGATTCGTCGCCTGTGATACTGAGCCGCTCGCGGTGGAAGGGACGATCGGACGTCTTGCCCTTCAGGGTTCGGCATGCCGGGTGTACAGACCGGAGCCGCTCACTGTCAGTGACACGGGAGAGTCCGTCCCGTCATTCGATGTGGATTTCAGAACGGAGGAACGTGAAACGAGATCTCCCGACAGAACGTTAATCCGTATTTATCTTACAGCGGTCAGGGAAATGAGGCCGGGGAAGGATACGGATTCCGGTTCCCGGGAGAAGATAGAGAAACTCGAACGCGAAGATCCCGCCGGGCTTATATATTCCTTGAGTGTGGACACGGATTTTAACGGCAGTGTGTTCAGGCCGGTAAAAATGTTCGTCAGGAGAAACGGAGAGCTTCCCGTTCACTTTGAGACGGCGGCGCCTAAAGACAGCGTTATCCTGATAAAGGCTGCGGATATACTGGGAAGGACCGTGTATAAAAAAGTCCGCGCGTAAATTCTTTTCCGAATTTGACGTGCACGTTTCCGTAAGACATTATGATTATGAAATAAAGATGATTGTTTAATTTGAATTTCCGATAACGTATTGATAAAGGAAAAGCGTGAAAAGAAATTGAAATATAAAATTTTTATCGACGGCGCTCACGGCACGACAGGTATAAGAATCCGTGAGTACCTGAAAAGGCGGGACGACATAGAAATACTTTCCATAGATGAGAGCAGGAGAAAAGATCTCTCCGAAAGAGTCAGGATGACCGAAAGGGCGGATGTGTCCGTGCTGTGCCTTCCGGACGCGGCCTCGCGCGAACTCGCGCGGGCGGTTCCCCCGGGTGTCAGACTCATAGACACTTCCACCGCGCACAGAACGGATCCGGACTGGGTTTACGGACTTCCGGAACTCACGAAAGGTCAGAGAGAGAAGATACGCCGCGCCGGGAGAGTGGCCAATCCGGGATGCCACGCCACGGGGTTTATAACGCTTGTGAGGCCGCTCACAGAGGCCGGCGTTATAGAAGCCGATATGCGTCTTGACGCTTTTTGCGTTACAGGGTATTCCGGCGGAGGGAAGAAAATGATATCGGATTATGAGAATCCGGACGCGCCGGAACATATGAAGACTCCGGGTCAGTATGCACTGACACAGAATCATAAACATCTTCCCGAGATGATGAAGATGACGGGACTTTCGGCCGCGCCCTGTTTCTGCCCGGTCGTGGGGGATTTCTACTGCGGCATGGTAATGACTGTTCCTCTTCATGTATCTGATCTGAAGAAAAAATGCGGTCCGGAGGATATAAAGGCGATTTATGAAGAACATTACGCGGGAGAAAAAATGATCTGCGTGAGAAGGGACATTCCCGAAAGCGGCTTCGTATACAGCGACAATATGTCAGGAAGGGACGATCTTGAGATTATCGTGACCGGTAATGAAGAAAGAATCCTTCTTATCTCCCGGTTCGACAATCTCGGAAAGGGCGCATCGGGGGCGGCGGTCCAGAATCTCAATTTGATGCTGGGCGCGGAAGAGACCGGAGGGCTCACGGGAGAGAGGCTCTTAAGAAATATAAGATAACGGGAAGCGTCGATGAGGAATACGGGACACGGCGGACGAAGGACTCACCGGGCCGGTAATCCGGGGTATACCCTCCGCGGAAAGGCAGATTGTAAATAATGAAAGAACAGAACCGGAAAATCACATTCACCTGCGGTGGAGTAACGGCAGCGAAAGGCTTTAAAGCGGCGGGTATATACTGCGGGATCGGAAATAACAGTGAAAAGGGTGATCTAGCTCTGATTTTCTGTGATAAACCGGCTTCCTGCGCCGCCGTTTACACGAGGAACAAGGTGAAGGCGGCTCATATAGCTGTAATGAAGAGATTTCTCGCGGACGGAAAGGCGCAGGCGGTAATCATAAACAGCGGGAACGCGAACACATGCACACCGGACGGAGAGGATGTCGCGGAGAGAATATGCGGACTTACGGCAGGATGTCTGGGAATCCGTAAAGATTACGTACTCCCCGCTTCCACCGGCGTTATCGGGGTGCCTCTTCCGGAGGAACCTTTCAGAAAGGCTCTGCCTGAACTTTGCGGGAGGCTTTCGACGCACGGTTCGGGGGAGGCCGCGCGTGCCATTATGACAACGGACACGGTACAGAAAGAATTCGCTGTCACATTCAAAGCCGGAGGTAAAACCTGCACAATCGGCGGGATTGCAAAAGGAAGCGGCATGATCCATATCAATATGGGAACGATGCTCTGTTTTATGACCACGGACGCGGCCATATCATCACACATGCTTGAAGAAGCGCTGAGGAACGAGATACAGTCGAGTTTCAACCAGGTAAGCGTGGACGGAGATACTTCGACAAATGATACGCTTCTCATTATGGCTGACGGACTCGCGGGAAACGAGGAAATCACGGGTCCGGGGGAGGATTTTGACTCATTCTGTGAAGCGCTTCATGTGTTATCCGTCGCTTTTTCAAAAAAGATCGCTTCTGACGGAGAGGGAGCTACCAGACTTATCGAAGCGCATGTAACCGGGGCGCCGGACGTAGGGACCGCGAGGATCATAGCAAAAAGTATAATATCTTCATCACTTTTAAAAGCCGCGATATACGGTGAGGACGCGAACTGGGGGCGGATTCTCTGCGCGGCAGGATACGCAGATGCTGAGTTCTCCTGTGATAATGTGGGAGTTATCATGGAGTCCGCGGCAGGGTCTGTTGAAGTATGCAGATCTTCTGCCTCTGTTCCTTTTGACGAGGGGCTCGCGAAGAAGATACTCGGAGAGGATGAAATCAGAATAGAAATCTCTCTTAATGACGGGGATTCCTCAGCCTATGCGTGGGGTTGCGATCTCACACACGATTATGTGACCATCAACGGGGCGTACCGCTCATAGACCGCGGGCAATCCGTAACCGTCCCATAAGTAAATTACGGAAATCCCGGTACTGCGCAGGAAGCCTTAAACCGTGCGTGCCGTAAAAATACGAAATAAATCAGCCGTTCGCATGCCGTAAACGGAAGGAGTGAAAATGTCCGTGATAAGCAGTTCAGACAAAGCGGAGATTCTGATAGAGGCTCTTCCTTATATCTCAAGATTCAGAGGCAGTGTCATAGTCGTTAAATACGGCGGCAGCGCCATGCAGGACGAGGAACTGAAACATCATGTGATAGAGGATGTGGCGCTTCTTAAGCTTGTAGGTTTCAAACCGATAGTTGTTCACGGAGGAGGCAAAGAGATAAGCCGCTGGGTAAGAAAGGCGGGTATTGAGCCGAGGTTCCGCGACGGGCTCAGAATCACGGACAGTGAAACACTTGAGATCGCGGAGATGGTGCTGGGAAAAGTGAACAGCGAACTCGTCATGATGGCGCAGAGACTCGGTGTAAGCGCTGTCGGAATTTCGGGTGTCGACGGCGATCTTCTCCGTGTCGGCAAGTATATGCCCGACGGCGAAGATATAGGTTTCGTCGGTAAAATCGAGGAGGTCGACACAGCGATCCTTGAACGGATCATCCGGGATGATTTTATTCCCGTTATCTATCCGACAGGTTTTGATGAGAGCGGCCAGAGCTATAACATCAACGGGGATCACGCGGCGGCGGCCATAGCTCAGGCCATGCGCGCCGATAAACTCGTCTATCTGACAGATACGCCCGGGGTTCTGACTGATGTGGGTGACCCGGACTCAATCATTTCCGAGCTTTACGGAGAGGAGGCAAAAGAACTGATAAGGACAGGCGTGATCTCCGGCGGAATGATCCCGAAAGTCGAGAATTGTATCGATTCTGTTGAAAACGGTGTGGGGCGGGTGCATATTCTGGACGGCCGCAGGCCGCATTCCGTGCTGCTGGAAATCTTCACGGACAAAGGCACGGGTACCGCGATTATGAGCGAAAAAGAATCGAGATACTATAACGGTCTGTGAAGGAACGTTTCGGGCTCTCTCCGGAACTTTTCCCTCTGCATACGGAATAATA
>CAZTIY010000012.1:324-24117 GCA_964613765.1 uncultured Eubacterium sp. | reverse complement strand
GCGGAAAATTTCCGCAGCGGTGTTATGCCGCCGCCCCGATAGCTGCCTATGTTCATTTTCCTCTGGACAGTAACCCGGGGATGTTCCTGCTATTCTGCCTCCGTGGATGTTACAGTTCACACATGTTATGCCGCCGCTCCGATAGCTGTCTATGTTCACTTTCCTCTGAACAGTAACCCGGGGATGTGCCTCCGGGCATGTCCCTGTTCTTCCAATATTTACTATATAAAGAATGCGTGATATAATTTTTTCGTTCTTGAGAGACGGGAGGAGGAGTTATGTTTACGCTTAAAGTCATATTCAGTATTCTCGTCTGCCTGCCTCTGGCATATGTGGTGTTTTACCTGGTTCTGAGTCTGCGCCGGGAAACGTCGGGGAAGGGGAAGAACGATGGCCGTTGAGACTGCGGTTGTACCGGATAACGATCCCGGTGAAAAGCCGGAATCCGGCGGGAGGCAGCCGGTTCCGACGCCGGGAGCGCGGGCTTGTCCCGGAGGAGACCCGGAACATGCGGGATACGGCAGATTCATCACGTTTGAGGGCATGGACGGCTCCGGAAAGTCGACACAAATCGCTTTTCTTAAACAGAAACTTGAAAACAGGGGATTTCAGGTAGTGACCTTAAGAGAGCCGGGAGGCACGGCGATAGGCGACAGAATCCGGGACATACTGCTGGATACGGGTTTCAGTGAGATGGAACCGGTAACGGAAATGCTGCTCTACGCGGCGTCGCGCGCCGAGCTCGTCCGCAAGAAGATTCGTCCTTCGCTGAAAGCCGGATATATCGTGCTCTGCGACAGATACGTGGATTCCAGTATCGCGTATCAGGGCGCGGGCAGGTCTCTCGGGGATCTCGTAAAGGATGTGAACAGATGCGCCGTGGACGGAGTGATTCCCGATCTGACGTTTTTCATCGATGTTTCTCCTGAGGAGGGCCGGTCCAGAATAGAGGAAGAGCGCGAGCCTGACAGGATGGAGCGGGAGGACATATCTTTCCGGCAAAGAGTCTATGAAGGGTTTCTGAAAGAAGCCGCCGCAAGTCCCGGAAGGTTCGTCAGAATAGACGGATTGATGACGCCGGAGGAGATAAGTTCCGAGGTGCTTCGTATATGCGGCGAGCGCCTGGGGCTGTAAATGCCGTGATAACAGAGTTGACGCGGGGATGAGAGGAGATGAGCATGGCCGGCGGGGAGTACAGAAACGTACTGAATTCGTATGAATGTTTCGGCTCGCCGGTAATCAGGCTGGAGCAGGCTCTCAGATCCGGAAGGATTCTGAACGCTTATCTCATTGAAGGCGATTTCAGTGTGGATAAGGACAGCTTCGCGCTCGCGTTCGCGAAAGCGGTACTGTGCCCGGAGGCGCCGGGAGAAGGATGCGGCGTGTGCCCCGTATGCAGAAAGATTCAGGACGGGAACCATGAGGACGTGTACCTTATCTCTCCGGAGACCAAACAGGGGAGCGGCAGGGCCTCCGTCCGGAATGAGGCCGTAGAACGGCTGCAGGCGGTGCTTTTTACAAAGCCCACGGCCGGCGACAGGAATGTGGCAATCATTTCCGGCGCTGATACCATGACCGGGAGCGCCCAGAACAGGCTTCTTAAAACTCTTGAAGAACCGCCGTCGGATGCCGTAATCATGCTTCTCTCAGAGAATCAGGAAATGCTTTTTCCGACGATTCGTTCCAGAACTGTCAGGATAAGACTTTCCTCCGACGCGGCATCTGAAGTCCCGGAGGGTTTCGGCTCAGCGGCATCTTCTGAAATCGTCCGGGGACTCAGGAACGGAAGCATGTTTTATGAATTGTGCGGTATTCTTGACGGAGAAGTGAAGACCCGTGAGGACGCTATGGCGTTTCTGGACGGGATTGAAAAAGAATTTTCGGAAGGAATCCGGAATGACACGGGGGAAGAGCGCAAGGCCTGCGCGGAGGGCGTGAATCTCACGGAAGAAGCGAGGAGAAGGCTTATCCGCGGAGGTGTGCCGAAGTACGTTACTCATTCCCTCATACTTAAACTCTGGAATATGCGCCGGTCCTTGAACGCGTGACTGTAAGCGGAGCGGCTTCGGGCGGACCGTACGGCGGTTCTTAAAGGCGCGGCGGCAGGTGCCGGAACTGCCCGTTCTTAACAAAATCGGCAGGAGAGGTGTCAGGACGACCCGTCCTGACAGAGAGGTTTAAGGTTGCGGCGGATTTAAAAAGGGGAAAACAATGGCGAACGTTGTCGGAGTCAGGTTTAAAGATAAGGGGAAAACATACTATTTTGATCCCGACGGAATGGAGATGAACTGCGGTGACGGGGTGATAGTAGACACCGCGAGAGGGCTCGAGTTCGGGACTGTCAGCATATCTCCCCGGGAGATGCGGGATGAGGATGTGCGGTACGAACTGAAAAAGGTCGTACGTATCGCGGACGAGGAAGATCTGAGAATCCATGAGGAGAATGAGGCGAGGAAAGGTCCCGCGATGGAGATCTGCAGGCAGAAGATCCGTGATCACGGCCTTGAAATGAAACTGATCGACGTCGAGTATACTTTTGACAATAACAAGATAATATTTTATTTCACCGCGGACGGAAGGGTGGATTTCCGGGAACTGGTGAAGGATCTCGCGGGCGTGTTCCACATGAGGATAGAATTGAGACAGGTCGGTGTAAGGGATGAAGCGAAGGTCCTGGGAGGGATCGGATGCTGCGGAAGGTCGCTCTGCTGCGCGTCCTGGCTCACACATTTCCAGCCTGTCAGCATAAAGATGACGAAGATCCAGAATCTGTCACTGAACCCGTCCAAGATTTCCGGAAACTGCGGGAGGCTCATGTGCTGCCTTAAATATGAGAATGACGTTTATCTGGAACTCAGGAAAGATCTTCCTGAAGTGAATGAAAGAGTGCGTGACAGCGAAGGAGACATCTATAAAGTCGTAGAGGCGAATGTCCTGTCGGGACAGATTCGCGCCCGCAAAATGAGCGGAGAGAAGGATGAATACGGCCGGGACAAGCTGGAGTCGGAAGTCGCCTCATTCCATAAGTCTGAGGTGGAGCGACTCGGGAAAGAAAAGCACCCGGCTCAGCCGAAGGAGGAATGGTAGAGAGGACAGGTTCCGCCGTATCTGTGAAAGACGGGACGGAACGGCCCGTTTATACATTTTTCATTTACTTCGCCGCCTGAGTTATTGCTGATAATTATTTTTTACCTGTTACTTATTTTATATTACCTGTATACTGTAAATCAATCAGGAGAGACGGGACCGTCTGCCTGCGGTTCCGGACTGATCAAGGAAATGCGGAGGGAAGCATTATGATCACAATCAATGTAAAGACAGCCATGCTGTGTCTGGTATTCGCGGCGCTGTTTGTTTTTCTGATTTTTCTGACGGTGATGCTCTGTAAGCTTATGCCGGTCGTAAAGAGCCTTAAGAAGGTGACTGATGACGTAAGTGACGTGACCGGCATTATATCGGAAAAAACAAAAGAACTGAGCGATGTTGTCGGGGATGTGCGCAGTGCCGTGAAAGAAGTCACAAAGGCCATGAAGGGGAACCGTGATCTTGCCGGGGCCGTGAAGAACCTCGGGAAGACGGCGACATCAGTACTGGATTACGCAAAAAAAACAAAAGAGGAACAGGAGAAGAAAGCAAAGAAGTCGCTAAAAGCCGGAAAGAAATGATACCTGATCTTCAGGTAAATCAGAGCCGGGACGCCCGGCAGCGGACTTCCGGCGAGGGAGTGAAGAAATGAAATTGACGGCGGAACCGGGACTGAGCGCCCGGTGCCGGAGAAATTAAATGAAAGGCAAAATCCGGGAGAGCACCCGGACCGTAACAAGTAAAACAGGGAGGAAACATAATGATTACGATTAATGTAGAGACTGTAATGCTGTGTCTGGTATTCGCGGCGCTGTTCGTTTTTCTGGTCTTTATGATCATAATGGTCGCCAATCTTATACCGGTTCTGAAGAACGTTAAAAAGATGACTGATGATTTCGGCGTCGTGTCTGGAGTCGTTTCCGAAAAGACTAAAGAAGTGAACGAAATCGTCGGGGATGTGCGCGGCGCCGTGAAAGATGTCGCGAAATCCATGAAGTCGAATCAGAATCTTATCGGTGCCGCAACGAACATAGGAAAAGCGGCCGCTTCCACGGCGAGTTATGTCAAGGCTTCCAAAGAGAAACAGGAAGCGAAGGAAGAGAAGAAAGAGCAGAAGAGCGGGAAATAACCGCGCTGTGATCCGGCGGTTCAGGAAGGAGAAACAGTATGAAAGCGACCGGTATAGTAAGGCCGGTGGATGCTCTCGGACGGGTCGTGATACCTGTTGAGCTCCGCCGCAATCTGGACATCGAAACTAACGATTCTCTGGAGATTTTTGTGGACGGCCCGTATATCATGCTGAAAAAATACCAGCCGGCATGCGTCTTCTGCGGTGAGATGAAAGACGTCAGAATGGTACGCGGTAAATATGTCTGCGCCGGCTGTATAGAAGAGATGAAGAAACTGTAAGACTGGAGCTGAAAGTGGCGAAACTGATAGTTCACAATAGCTGTCCTTTAAGCGGAATCGTAGATATAAGCGGAGCGAAGAACGCGGTTCTTCCCCTGATGGCCGCGGCGCTTTTGCAGGAAGGGACCTGTGTGATCGATGACGTGCCTGTTCTTCAGGATGTTAAAGTCATGGAGAGCATACTTTCCAGTCTCGGCGCAGATGTATCGGAACGGGAGCCGCATATCCTCGAAATAAGCGTGCCGGGGAAGCTTGCCGATGTCGCGGCAAGAGAACTTGTCGAGAAGATGCGCGCTTCGTTTCTCATTATGGGTCCTCTTCTTGCGAGGAGAGGAAACGCTAAGGTATATCTTCCGGGAGGATGCACCATAGGCGCAAGGCCGATAGATCTTCACCTCAAAGGTTTCCGTGCGCTCGGCGCAGAGGTAATACTGAATGAGTTTTCCGTGGAGGCAAGCGCGCCGGCCGGCGGCCTTGTCGGGGCTTCTGTCTATCTTGATTTTCCGAGTGTGGGCGCTACCGAGAATATTATGATGGCGGCAACGCTTGCGAAAGGAACCACGACGATTGAGAATGCCGCCGAGGAACCCGAGATAGTCGACCTCGCGAACTTTCTGAATAAGATGGGCGCGAGAGTAAAGGGCGCGGGGACCGATACGGTGAAGATAGAAGGTGTCGAAAGTCTTCACGCGACGAGTCACAGTGTCATTCCGGACAGGATAGAAACCGGTACATACATGCTTGCCGCCGCGATTACGCGCGGCGAGGTCCTCGTACGGAATATCGTGCCGGATCATATCAAGCCTATAACCGCGAAACTGAGAGAATGCGGTGTCATTGTGGAACTTACGGACGACGGAATGTACGTGTCGGCCAGGGGAAGGAAACTGAGGACTACCGATATCAAGACTTTTCCTTATCCCGGGTTCCCTACGGATATCCAGTCGCCGTTCACCGCGTTTCTGTCCACGGTAGAGGGAACCGCGACAGTTATAGAAACCGTGTTTGAAGAAAGATTCATGTACGCCGAAGAGCTTAAGAAGATGGGAGCGGATATAACAGTGAAAGGTGACCGCGCCGTCATACGCGGCGTCGAGAAACTTGAAGGCACAGGAATAGCCGCAACGGATCTCAGAGGCGGCGCGGCGGCCGTGCTTGCCGCTCTCGCGGCGGAAGGAACGACGGAAATCTCCGAGATTCATCATATCGAACGCGGATATGAGAATCTGGTCGAGAAACTGAGAGGTATAGGCGCCGATATTTCAAAAACGGAGGATTGAGAAAGGCCGGCCCCGCGTTTTTCGTATAAACGCGATCCGCGTGAATCCCGGTTTGTCAGCCGGCGCGGGATAAGTCAACTGAATTTTGTATGTGAGCCGCGCGGTTTTCCGTGCGCGTGCTGACGTAACGGATCGCCGGAGCGGTTGTGTGCGGGCACGGGCGCGGGGACACGCGGCGGTTCTTTCCTTAAATGATTTGCGGAGGGACATTATGGCGGATATCAAGTATCTGGAACTTTTGTCAAAAGATTTTCCCAATATTCAGGCGGCCTCCGCCGAAATAATCAATCTGAAAGCCATAATGGCGCTTCCTAAGGGAACGGAATACTTTCTGAGTGATCTCCACGGAGAGCATGAAGCTTTTATACATATGCTGAAGAGCGCTTCCGGGACGATCAGGGCGAAAATAGACGAACATTATGTCGGCGTGCTCAGCGCTAAGGACAGAGAAGATCTTGCATCGCTTATATATAATCCGGAGGCGGAGATCGCCCGCCGGAAGAAATCCGACGAGGACTTTAACGACTGGTGCAGGACGGTGATATACCGGCTTGTCACTATCTGTCAGTCTGTCTCGACAAAATATACGCGTTCAAAGGTGAGACACAGACTGCCGAGATATCTGGGCAGCGCCATGGATGAACTCCTTCACGCGGATGATGAAGAGAATAAGACCCACTACTATCATGAAATCATCGATTCTGTCGTCGACTGCGGCATCGCGGAAACGTTCATAACAGGCCTCGCCGATGCTATAAGCAGTCTGGCCGTGGATCAGCTCCATATAATAGGCGATATATTCGACCGCGGTCCGCATCCGGACAGCATACTGGATTTTCTTTATGATTATCATGATGTTGATTTCCAGTGGGGAAACCATGACATTTTATGGATGGGGGCGGCGTCCGGCCACCGGGCCTGCATCGCGAACATCCTCCGGATGAACATAAGCTATAATAATTTCGATATGCTTGAGATTGGATACGGCATCAACCTGAGGCCCCTCGCCACATACGCCGCGGGAATATACGCCGACGATCCGTGTGAAGCGTTCATGCCCCATATCCTTGACAGGAATAAATTTGACCCGGTCGATCCCGCGCTCGCGGCGAAGATGCATAAGGCGATTTCGATTATTCAGTATAAGCTGGAAGGTCAGATCATAAAACGCCACCCGGAGTACGGTATGGAAAAAAGGCTGCTCCTGTCAGCGATCGATAAAGAGAATGGGACTGTCACGGTGGAAGGGAAAGAATGGCCTTTGAGGGATACGAACTTCCCTACTGTCGATTTCGACGATCCTTATAAACTGACAGATGATGAAGAAACCGTCATGCAGACGATCAGAGCATCAATACTCAATTCCGAGAAGCTCAGGCGTCATATACGTTTTCTGTTCAGCCACGGTTCATTGTATAAGATACAGAACGGGAATATTTTTTATCACGGCTGCATCCCCATGGAGGAGGACGGTTCTTTCGCGACAGTGAACTTAGGGGGGCACGCCCTTAAAGGAAAGGCTCTGATGGATTTTCTGGATGAGGAGGTCAGGACCGAGTTTTTCTCACCTGAGGAATCGGAGCTTCACGGGGAGCCGGGCGACATTATGTGGTACCTCTGGTCGAACAGGGATTCGCCGCTGTTCGGGAAAGAGAAGATGACCACGTTCGAGCGGCAGTTCATAAGTGACAAAAGTACACATCATGAGCCTGTCGTCCCTTATTACAGGCTTCGTGACAAAAGGGAACCCTGCGAGGCGATATTAAGAGAGTTCGGTCTCGATCCGTCTCATTCTAAGATTCTGAACGGTCATGTGCCGGTCAGGATCAAGGACGGCGAGAGTCCTATAAAGGGCGGAGGTCTTCTCTATGTGATCGACGGCGGGATTTCCAAGGCCTATCAGAAACAGACGGGGATAGCGGGATATACGTTTATATTCAATTCCCGCTTCATGGCTCTCGCCGAACATAAACCGTATTCACCCCTTATGCCGGACGGAACCCAGGTGTTCAGTTCTCCGGAAATGCAGAGGGTGGAGACTCTCAGTTCGCGCATGCTGGTCATAGACACCGACCAGGGCAGGGAGCTTATGCGGCGCGTCGACGCGCTGAAGGAGCTCGTGCAGGCATACAGAAGAGGGCTTCTGAAAGAGCATTATCCGAAAGACTGATGAAAAGTTACAGTTCACACATGGTATTTGAGGGTCGTGCGGCATAGCACCGTTGCGAAAAAAGGTCCTCGCTTCGCGCAGTTTCTGCGAGTCGTCTGCCTCCTGCGGATGAAAATTAGCGATTGACACTTATTCCGCGCGCGGATATAATAACTTTTGCGTTTGTTCGCGCCATTAGCTCAATTGGACAGAGTGCCTGACTACGAATCAGTAGGTTGCGCGTTCGAGTCGCGCATGGCGCACGCGTCAGAACAGCGGGACGGTTTCCGGAGAAGGATGCCGCCCCGCTGTTTATTTCTGGGTTTACGAAATACCGGGTTATCAGTCGCGGCAGAGTATCTGCACTACACGCTCGAGTTCGTCACGGATGTGTATCTCCTGCGGGCAGACCTTTTCACAGGCGCCGCATTTAATACATTCCGTCGCGCGGTGTTTGCCGTGGAGATTAGGAATGATCCATTCTTTACGCTTTGCCTCTTTCATGTCGTTATACACAAGAAGATGGTTCAGGGCGGTGAAAGAAAGGGAAATGCCGATGTCCTGCGGACAGACTTTAGAGCAGTAATTACATGAAGTGCAGGGGATCATGGGGATCTTAGCGAATTCCTCCCGGGCTCGTTTTATGACTTCCCGCTCTTTATCTGACAGGTGTGTAAATCCTTTCATGACCGAGATGTTGTCTTTCATCTGTTCAACCGAACTCATGCCGGAGAGAACCGTTACAAGACCGTCGAGATCCGCGGCGAATCTGATGGCCCACGAAGGGTAGGATGCGTCGGGATCCGCTTCATCGAAAATCTTTTTTACCTGGTCGGGAGGATTTGCGAGGGCGCCGCCACGGACCGGCTCCATGATGACTACGGATTTCCCGTATTTCCTCGCGACTTCATAGTTGGCGCGTGACTGCACGGCGATATTCTCCCAGTCTGCATAATTGATCTGGAGTTGCACGAATTCCACCTCAGGATGGTTCTGAAGCAGCTGTTCGAGTTCCTGCGGCGATGAATGGAATGAGAACCCGATATGGCGTATGAGCCTTTTTTCCTTCATCTCCTTTACGAAATCCCACATGCCGAAATCGTCGAAGAATTTTGTCCGCGGGGAGCCTAAGTTGTGCAGAAGGTAAAAATCGAAATATCCGGCGTTTGTGCGCTCAAGTGAAGTGTAGAACTGTTTAACGGCATCATCTCTTGTTTTGCAGTCGATCCACGCGGCGTTTTTGGAAGCGAGGTAATAACTTTCTCTGGGGTATCTTTCGACAAGCGCCTCGCGTATTGCCTCTTCGCTTCCAGCGTATGCCCATGCCGTGTCAAAGTATTTGAAGCCTGCGTCCAGGAAAAGGTCTGTCATTTCCGCTACCTGGGGCACATCGATAGTTCCGTCTTCTTTTTTAGGAAGACGCATAAGGCCGAAACCGAGTTTCGGGATATCTTCTCCTAATCTTTTTTCCATAAAAACTCCTTTCCCGGGTCGATTTCCCCGGACACACGAATTATAATTCCAAAAGTACGGCGGGTAAAGGATATACTTTATAAAGGACCGCCGTTCATAAAAACGGGGTTGCAGTTCACACATGGTATTTGAGAATCGGACGGCATAGCGCCGTTGCGAAAAAAGGTCCTCGCTTCGCGCAGTTTCTGCGAGTCGCTCGCCTCCTGCGGGACGCGGGGTTAAACCGCTGCGCTTATACCCCCGCGCCTTGCCGCTCACTTCCTCGCTCCTGCGTGAAACTGCATGCTCAGCTTAGGAAAATTTCCGCAGCGGTGTTATGCCGCCGCTCCGATAGATGCCTGTGTTCATTTGCGCTCTGAACAAAAACGAGAATTAACCGCGCACCGCTTCCTCGTGTTTTAACGTGAGAAGAGTACCGGGCGTTATCCGCGGCGGGGGCGCGCGTCCGGCATCCGGCGTACTGAAAAAAATACGTTGAAATCAACGTTTTTAGACATTCGCACCTGAATTTTGAACGCGCCGTAAATCGTTGACTAATAAACATGCGGAGTGTAAAATACCCTTTAAGACTTGTGCAGGAAAGGAGTACTTTTATGGCTGAAACAGGTAAAAAAACAGACAACAGAACTCTTAAAACTATGGACGGGAACGCGGCAGCGGCCCATGTAGCATATGCGTTTACGGAAGTAGCCGCGATCTATCCGATCACACCTTCGTCACCCATGGCAGAGAATATGGACGAATGGGTTTCTGAAGGAAGAAAGAACATTTTCAATGAACCTGTCAGGATAGTCGAGATGGAGTCAGAGGGCGGAGCGGCCGGCGCCGTGCACGGTTCCGTCAGCGCGGGTTCATACACGTCCACATTCACCGCATCTCAGGGGCTTTTACTGATGATACCCAACATGTATAAGATGGCGGCGGAGCAGGTGCCGGCTGTTTTCCACGTGTCCGCAAGGGCCATCGCCAAACAGGCGCTTTCCATATTCGGTGATCAGACGGATGTCATGGCCTGCCGTCAGACAGGTTTCGCCATGCTCGCGTCCAACAGTGTCCAGCAGGTCATGGATCTCGCGGCTGTGGCGCATCTTTCCACTATCGCGGGACGTCTTCCCATGCTCCACTTCTTTGACGGATTCAGAACTTCTCATGAATTCCAGAAAATACATATCTGGGATTATGGTACGCTGAAGAGCATGGTGGACTGGGACGCCGTAAAGAGGTTCAAGGATCACGCGCTTAACCCGAACCATCCTCACGCCATAGGCTCCGCCGAGCAGCCCGAGGCATATTTCCAGCACGCCGAGTCGGCGAACACTTCTGTCGCGGCTACCCCGGACATAGTCGCGCATTACATGGATCTCGTCAATGCGGAGATCGGCACTGACTATAAGCCGTTCAATTATTACGGGGCTTCCGACGCGGAAGAGATCATCATCGCCATGGGCTCCGTGTGCGAAGCGGCGGAGGAGCTGATCGACCACATGACGGCGCAGGGGAAGAAAGTCGGTATCGTGGAGGTTCATCTCTATCGTCCGTTCTCGCCGAAGTATCTGGTTAATGTCATCCCCGCTACAGTAAAGAGGATCTCTGTCCTTGACAGGACAAAGGAAGCGGGTTCTGTCGGCGAGCCTCTGTATCTGGATGTCGTAGCCGCGCTGAACGGAACACGATTCTCCGGCATTGAAGTGCTGAGGGGACGTTACGGTCTCGGTTCCAAGGACGTTCAGCCCGGGGATATCCTTGCCGTATATGAGAATATGGAAAAGGACGAACCGAAGAAGGAGTTCACGCTGTCCATCAACGATGATGTGACCGGTCTTTCGCTCGTGCCGAGCCATTATCCCAACACGGCTCCGGAGGGCACAGTATCCTGCAAGTTCTGGGGACTCGGCTCTGACGGAACGGTAGGCGCGAACAAGAACAGCGTCAAAATCATCGGCGACTACACGGACAAGAAGGTTCAGGCATATTTCCAGTATGATTCCAAGAAGTCCGGCGGCGTCACCATTTCCCATCTGAGATTCGGTGACAGGCCGATCAAGTCTACATATTACATCAAGCAGGCGGACTTTGTCGCGTGCCATAACGCCGCGTATCTCAATAAGTATAAGATGGTCGAGGATGTGCGTCCGGGCTGCAGTTTCCTTCTGAACTGCGGATGGTCCGACGAGGAGCTTGATGAGAATCTTCCCGGAAGTGTCAAGCGCTATATCGCGAAGAATAATATTCAGTTCTACACATGCGACGCCGTTTCGATCGCGAAAGAAATCGGACTGGGGGCCCGCCGCACAAACTCCGTGCTTCAGGCGGCATTCTTCAAGATTGCGAACATAATCCCGATTGAAGAAGCCGAGAAGCACATGAAGGACGCTATTATAAGCACCTATTCGAACAAGGGCGAGAAGATAGTCAACATGAACATCGCGGCCGTGGAAGCGGGCATCAATAATGTCCATAAGGTGGACGTCCCCGCCTACTGGGCTGACGCTGAGGACGATGAGCCTTCCGCGGGACTCGTGGGAAGAGACGAATTCATGACAGAATATCTTAATGATATCGTTGTTCCCATGGGGGCCATGGACGGCGACAGCATCCCTGTCTCCGCTTTTACGAAGTCTCAGGACGGTCACGCTCCGTCAGGGACGGCCGCTTTCGAGAAGCGCGGCATCGCGGCCGATGTTCCCGTATGGAATGTCGCCAACTGCATCCAGTGCAACCGCTGCTCGTTCGTATGCCCGCACGGCGTGATCAGACCTTTCGTTCTCACGGATGAAGAGGCTGAATCCGTGTCCGGAGACGCGAAGAAGATGATCGGAAAGGGCGTGGAGGACTTTAAGTTCACTATCGGTATCTCCGCCATGGACTGCACGGGCTGCGGCTCCTGCGCGCAGGTCTGCCCGGCAAAGGAGAAGGCGCTCGTTATGACTCCGGTCACGTCTGAAGTCCTTGAGAAGAACCAGTCCAAGTTTGATACCCTGTTTAATACGGTTACACGTAAAGAAGTGCCGTTCAGGAAAGACAGCGTGAAGGGGTCGCAGTTCTGCCAGCCGCTTCTCGAGTTCTCCGGGGCCTGCCCGGGCTGCGGCGAATCCCCGTATGCAAAGCTGATCACACAGCTCTTCGGCGACAGAATGTACATCGCGAACGCGACAGGATGCTCCTCCATCTGGGGCAACAGCGCACCGAGCACTCCTTATACCGTGAACGCGGAGGGGAAGGGTCCCGCCTGGGGTAATTCTCTCTTTGAGGATAACGCTGAATTCGGTCTCGGCATGACAATTTCCGTGGAGACGAGGAGAAACGAGTGCAGGAACGCGGCTGACAGGTTGAAGGACAGAGTGCCTGAAGCGGCAGCGTGGCTCGACGCCTTCAACGACGCGGATAAATCCGGTGAAACGGGTGAGGCCCTGGCGGCGGCCGTTTCCGGCATGGATGATCCCGACGCTGAATTTATCGTTCAGAACGCTGACATGCTGAGGAAGCCTTCGATGTGGATTTTCGGCGGAGACGGCTGGGCCTATGATATCGGTTACGGCGGACTCGATCATGTCCTCGCTTCCGGACGCAATCTGAATGTATTTGTCTTCGATACGGAGGTGTATTCCAATACGGGCGGTCAGTCCTCCAAGTCGACGCCGAGAGGAGCTGTCGCACAGTTCGCGGCTTCCGGCAAGGAAGTGAAGAAGAAGGATCTCGCCTCGATCGCGATGCAGTACGGATATGTTTATGTGGCCCAGGTCGGCATGGGCGCCGATATGGAGCAGACTGTCAAAGCGATACGCGAAGCCGAAGCGTATGACGGCCCGTCGCTCATCATCGGCTACGCCCCCTGCATCAACCACGGAATCAAGAAAGGCATGGCAAAGGCTCAGGAAGAAATCAGAGAAGCCGTCGCCTGCGGATACTGGAACCTGTTCAGATTCAATCCGGATCTCGCGAAAGAAGGAAAGAATCCGCTCCAGATCGACAGCAAGGCTCCGACAGAAAGCTATAAAGACTTCATAATGGGCGAGGTAAGATATAATTCACTCAGCCTTAAATTCCCGGAGAGAGCGGAGAAACTCTTTGAAGAGTCTGAAGCCGATGCCAGGGCGAAGTATGACCGCCTTGTCGAAAGAGCAAGATAGGTTCCTGATTCGTCCGCGGCTTATGTCCGCGTGAACGGTTTGTAATCTGATCCCTGTACCTCAGCCCGGGCCGGCAACGCCGGTGTCCCGGGCCGGAGCGGCCTGTGAACGCGGTTCCGGCATGAAGTGTACGGACACTGTGTCCTGCCGATTTGTTATGTTTATTGCCGGGTCGTTCAGAGCCGGGAGTCCGGGCGGCCCGGGCAGTTTGAAAGTCTTAATCAATATACCGTCCGTGTATTACCGTTGCGGCTGACGACTGCTTCGGGATACAGGAACCCGGGTATTTACGGAATTTTACGGTAAGTGCGGAAGAAAAGGAGGTTTGTTTGAAACGTTTTGAGATCGTGAATAAAAGGCAGCTGAACGATACCATCAACTGGTACACGATTTACGCGCCGCTCATCGCCAGGCACGCGAAGCCCGGACAGTTCATAATACTCCGCGTGGATGAACAGGGAGAAAGAGTGCCTCTTACCATGGCGGGTCATGACAGTGAGAAGGGTACTATCGACATTATCGTCCAGACCGTAGGAAGAAGCACAATGCTTCTTGAGCAGCTCGGTGTCGGTGACTGCCTTGCCGATGTCGTGGGACCGCTCGGACAGCCTTCTAATATGGAGGGACTCAGTCACGTTCTGATAGTCGGAGGGGGCGTGGGAAACGCGCTCGCTTACCCTCTGGCGATCGGGATGCATAAGCACGGCATCAATGTAGAGATGATCTGCGGGTTCAAGTCAAAAGATCTCGTCATCCTGGAAGATGAGTTCAGAGCCGGAGTTGACAAAGTATATATGGTGACAGATGACGGGACGTACGGAGAAAAGGGATTCACGACAGACAAGCTGAAAGCCCTCCTCGATGCCGGAAACAAGTATGACGAGATCGTCGCTGTGGGGCCTGCCGTCATGATGAAATTCGTCTGCGGAATCGCAAAGGATTACGGTGTGCCGTCCGTAGCGTCGCTCGCGACCTATATGGTCGACGGTACGGGTATGTGCGGAGGCTGCCGCGCCATCGTGAACGGAGAAAGCAAATTCGTCTGCGTTGACGGTCCTGATTTTGACGGCGCGCTCATTGACTGGGACCTGCTCATCAAGAGAGGCAAGACATTCGCGGCGGAAGAAGCGGAGGAAAGGGCCCATGTCTGTAAACTGACAGGAGGTGTTCGTTCTAATGCCTAATATGAGAAATGATAAGAATCCGATGCCGGAGCAGGATCCAGAGGTAAGAAGCGGCAATTTCGATGAGGTTGCGCTTGGATATACTGAAGAAATGGCGCTTGATGAAGCGGCCCGCTGTCTGCACTGCAAAAACATGCCCTGCGTGAGCGGCTGCCCGGTGAATGTCCACATCCCCGATTTCATCGCGAAGATCGTGGAAAAGGACTATGAGGGCGCCTATGAAACTATCACCCTGACAAATTCACTTCCCGCTGTCTGCGGAAGGGTATGTCCGCAGGAGAACCAGTGCGAGAGTAAATGCGTTCGCGGAATCAAAGGTGAGGCCGTAGGTATAGGAAGGCTTGAGCGTTTCGCGGCGGACTGGCATGATGCCAATGCTTCCGGAGTAATTCACGAGAAACCCGTGTCTAACGGTCACAAGGTCGCGATTGTCGGAGGAGGCCCCGCCGGACTCACCGCCGCCGGCGACCTTGTTAACCTGGGATATGAAGTTACGGTTTTCGAGAGTCTTCACAAGGTCGGCGGCGTTCTGGTCTACGGTATTCCGCAGTTCCGTCTTCCGAAAGAGATCGTCGCGACAGAGGTGGAGAAACTCGAGCAGAAGGGCGTTCGGTTCGTGACTGATGCCATTGTCGGAAAAGCGATAACTGTCGATGAACTCATGGAAGAGGAGGGCTTCGAGGCAGTATTCGTCGGGACAGGCGCGGGGCTTCCGATGTTCATGAACATCCCCGGCGAGAACCTGGTGGGTGTTGTGTCCGCGAATGAATACCTGACCAGAATCAACCTGATGAAGGCGTACCGCGACGATTACGACACGCCTATCGCGCGGCCTAAGAGAGTTGCGGTCGTGGGGGCCGGAAATGTCGCGATGGACGCGAGCCGTTCTGCGAGAAGAATGGGAGCAGATGTCACGCTTATTTACCGCAGGTCCGAAAAAGAAGTCCCGGCGCGTGCCGAGGAGTTTGCGCACGCTAAGTCTGAAGGGATCAAATTTCATTTCCTGACCAACCCGGTCGAGATACTCGGGGATGAGAACGGAAATGTATGCGGGATTAAATGCATCCGCATGGAACTCGGCGAACCTGACGCTTCCGGCAGAAGGAGCCCGGTTCCCGTCGAGGGTTCGGAGTTCGTGGAGGACGTGGACTATGTCATCATGGCCCTCGGAACCAGGACCAATTCGCTTGTCCGTGATACTACACCCGGAATCGAGCCCACTAAGAAGGGCGGAATCAATGTGGACGAGAACGGCGAGACAAGCAGGCCCGGCATCTTTGCAGGAGGAGATGCCGTGACAGGAGCGGCCACGGTCATAAAGGCCATGGGCGCGGGCAAGACGGCGGCTGCCGGAATCGATGCCTACATTAAGTCAAAATCATAAGTTTTTCTGACGGTGTCCGCTTACCGCGGGCCGTGGGAATAAATCTTTTTCGCAGCGTGAACGGTGAGGAACCGCGAACAGATTGTCAGAAAACTCCGAAGGGCAGAAAGCTCCGGAAAGAAGAAAGTTCCTGAAGACAGAAAATACAATCAGTTGCGGAAACAGAGCAAGTAAAAAACTGCAGGTGAAAGCGCCGGGAATGCCAAAGATGTTCCCAGCGCTTTTACAGTGCGCCCGGGGCAGGCACCGTAACGTTAAATTGCGGATACTGACGCACCGTAAACGGTAAATAACCCGTAACCTTTTGGAAGTGAATCTCCTGTGAGAAAATACACTTGCAAGAGCAGCAGAGACTTAAATTCTCAGGCTTACGACGCAACTCTCCGGAATATCTGATTATTCTCGGCGTTTAATAATAAATCAGGGAAGCGGTCAGGTTTTTTTCTGTCGCGACTATGAGCGCGCAGGAACCCTGTGTTCCGTCCAGCGGTTTCGTGAGACTGCCGGGGTTTACTACCAGCATTCCTTCCGGTGAACGTGTGACTTCCGGGATATGGGTGTGACCGTAACACGCCGCTTTGCAACCCTGCGATTCCGCCAGTCGTACGAGTCTGTCCGTACCGTAATTCACATTTTCCGTATGACCGTGTGTCAGAAGGATCTTTCCCGCCGGAGTATCCAGCGTCCTGAATTCGCGCCTGCGGGCGCCGTCACAGTTTCCGCGCACATAATACACGTCCTGATGGAGTTTAACCGCGAGTTTTTCGGCATCCGCGCCGTAATCGCCGCAGTGTATTATGCAGTCGATTATGATTCCCGCCGTGAGACGTTCGTACATTTCCGTCGCGCGGCTGAGGTCGCCGTGAGTATCACTCAATACTAAAATATTCATGGGTTTCTTCTTTCTTAATGCCGTTAATAACGCTGCTGTCCGGGGATAACGAATGATCCTGTGACAGCAGGAAAGACCGGTAAGGCGGTATACTGCAGCGGTATTTCATGTGTTTTCCGGGGATGTTCTGATTTCTTTATTCACCCGAAATGATAAATATAAACCGGCCGGCCGGGAAATAACAGTATGCATTTTTAATGTTAAGGTTGAAGAGCATGTGAGGTTCTGTTAAAATATTAGCATAAATAAAAGAAATTTTCCGTGATTTCATCGGATTTTATAAAAATATTAACCGGAACATGCTTCAGAAAATCAGTGAGTTGCCCCGGAACCGGTAAGAAATCCTGATTTTATGAGATTCATCGAGAGGTTGACAAGCAGAATCTGCACAGGTCGTTACGATACTCCTTTCTGTTGTCGGTAAAGGCAGGCTCAGACGCGGGGCGCCAGAGTAAAGTCTTCAGAATATATATGATAAAAAGGAGGTTTTTGTATGGATTTTGACTTTTCATACGTCGATCTTGCTTTTAAAAACGGCAGGGTTATAACGGTAAATCCCGACGACGATATTGTCGAAGCGGTCGGGATAAAAGGAAATAAGATTGTATTCGCGGGTTCGGATGATGACCTCGATAAGATCATAGATGAGAAGACTAAGGTTTATGATCTTAAGGGACGCACGCTGATGCCGGGAATGATCGATTCCCACATCCATCCGTTCCTCATAGGCATGCTGGACGCGGATCCGGAATCACCCATAATCAGCCTTTTCGGCAATAACGCCGCCTGTCTCGAGGACATCCGCCGGTGGATAAACAGGGCGCTCGAAGTCAAAAAGCCCGGCGAGTGGATATCCATGTGGGGATATGAGGCGCCCAATCTTGAGGAAGGCAGAGATCCCACTATTGAAGAACTTGATGCCTGGGCGCCGGACAACCCCGTACAGTGCATGGAGGGGAGCGGTCACAAGAGCATGTTCAATCACAAGGCTCTTGAGATTATCGGCGTTAAGGACGCTGATGACGCCGCCAAGTACCCCAACGGCGATGTAGAGGTCAGAAACGGCAGACTGACCGGCATGGTCTACGGCGTAACCCTTTTCCTGCTGTGGAGTAAAGTAGGATATACCGCTGACGATATGAAGAAGGCGGCAATGATCGCGAACGATCTTTTTATCGCCGGCGGACTCACTTCCATCCATGATATGGGAGCCTTTGACAAACCCTCTTACCACGCCATGCAGAAACTCTGTAACGACAGAGAGTTTAAACCCCGTGTCTACATGGCCCTTCACAGTGTTTACGGCAAACCTTTTTCCAGAGAAGATAACGACCACCTCATGGCGCTCGGTTTCAGAACCGGACTCGGCAATGAGTATTTCCGCCTGGGAACTTCCAAGTTCATGATAGACGGCGGTTCCTCAGGCCCGTCCTGCTTCACAAGGGAACCCTATGACCACGATCCGTCCATGAAGAGAGAAAAAGCATGGACCGAGGATGAAGTGGCGGATTACATTTGTCTTCTTAACAGAAACGAACTCCAGGCCTCGTCTCATTCAATCGGTGACGGCGCGGTTGAATATATGGTAAAGGGTTATGAGAAGGCGTTCGCGGAAGACCCGGACAAAGAGGCGTTCAGGGCGCGGCGCCACAGGATCGAGCACTGCACGCTTGTCGATCAGGACCTTGTAGACCGTATGGCGAAGATGAATATCTGCCCGTCGGTGAATGCCGGGATAGTCGCGAAGAACGGAGCCAACTATGAAAGGTTCTACGGAAAGCGGAACGACTATTTCGGAGCATTGAAGAGCATGACAGACGCGGGGATGCATCCGTCTCTCCAGTCCGACGCCCCGTCAGGACCGTTCGGTCTGGAATGTCTCGACGGCGCGGTGAACAGGATAGACAGGGTGAGGAACGTGCAGTGCAATCAGAAGCAGTGCGTTTCCGTGCTTGAGGGGATCAGGATCGCGTCACTTAACGGCGCTTACGGCTCTTATGAGGAGAATATCAAAGGCAGCCTGGAGGTCGGAAAATTAGCCGATATGATAGTTCTGAGCGATGACATCCTGAGTATCGACAAGACCGATATTTACAAGTTAAAAGTCGACCTCACGATGATAGACGGCGAGGTGGTTTTCGCGCGTGACGGCGTTCCCAACGATTTTGAAAAGTAAATTACACAGGGAACCTTGCAGCCGTTATTCTGTCAGGATTTCAGGTCCCAAACGATTTTGAAAGGCAAAATTAAACAGGGGGCCGGAGCGGTCGGGCGGCGCGTACAGATTATTGCGGGTTCCGGCGGCGGATATTGACGGAGGCCGCCCGCGGAGCGCCGTACGGAATCAGGCGGCGCGAGGCTTCCGGGAGATAATTTAAGAGCAACGGGCTTACAGACAGGTCCCGCTCAGGGCGGTGCTCCTTACAGGGCGCTGCCCGGCGCCCCGCGGAAATTTTCCCGGGCGTATAAGCAATTATTTATTTCTAAGTTGTTTCAGTTTTTTGAAAAGGAGAGGAGGCTTCTATGGATAAAATGACCTACAGAGAAAAGTTTATCCAGATGAACAAGGAAGCCAAAGCGACCTGGATAGTGGCGTTCATTATCATAGCGTACTGGTTCCTCACCGGTTTCGGCGTGTATAAACTCTGGCCGAAAGCTTTGATATTCAACATGCCCGCCTGGTTCGTGCTTGGCGCGTTCGGGTCATGGATTCTGTCCATAGTTCTGGTGGTGTTTCTCACAAAGAAGGTGTTTAAAGACTTCGATCTTGAGGATGACGACGAGGAGGATGATATTATATGAGTGATGCGGTAATAAGAATGCTCCCGGTAACCGTTTTCTTCGTCGCGCTTTTGGGAATAGGTTTCTATATTCAGAGGGCTTCCTCTGACGCCAAGGCGGAGAACTTCTCAAAAGAGTATTATATCGGCGGAAGGAGCCTCGGCGGATTCGTCCTCGCGATGACGCTCGTCGCGACATACTCTTCGGTATCCTCGTTCCTTTCCGGACCGGGCGTCGCGTGGAACGTCGGCTACGGCTGGGTGCTCTACGCGTCCACACAGGTCGTGGCGGCCTTCATCGTGCTCGGCATCCTCGGGAAGAAAATGGCTGTCGTAGGACGTAAAGTCGACGCGGTAACGGTAATCGACCTGGTACGCGCGCGTTTTGACGACAAGGTCGCGAGCGTGCTCGCTGTAGTTATTATTGTATTCTTCACGACCACGATGATCGGTCAGTTCGTCGGCGGCGCCCAGATATTCTCGGGTGCCATGGGCATAAGTTACACGACCGCTCTCATAATATTCGCGGTGGTTGTTGTTCTCTATACTTCGGTCGGCGGATTCAACGCTGTCGCTATTACCGATACGGCGTGCGCAATCGTTATGATCATCGGCATGTTTTTCCTGGGCGCGTCGATCCTTTCCCACGGCGGCGGTTATGAAGCTGTCACGAGCAAGATCAATGCTCTCGGAGAAACCTACGCTGCGACGGGCAAGGGCGCTTATATGACAAGTCCGTTCGGAGAACTTGAATCACAGGGCGGCGCCCCCTACATCCCGCTCCCGCTCTATATCACCCAGTGGATGCTCTGCGGGCTCTGCACTCTGGGTCTTCCCCAGTCTTCGGTACGCTGCCTCAGCTATAAGAACAGCAAGGCGGTCCACAGAGCCATGATTTACGGAACAATCGTAGTCGGAGCCATGATGGTCGGCATGCATATGCTCGGCGTCTGGTCCAGAGCGATTCTCCCGTCGATTCCGGAAGGCGCATCCACAGATACGGTCATCCCGACACTCATAGCGGAATATATGCCGCCTATCGTTGCCGGCATCACCATAGTCGGTCCTCTGGCGGCGACCATGTCTACCATTTCCTCTCTTCTGATTGCGGGATCCTCGGCAATCGTAAAGGACCTGTACCTGCATCATATGGAGGTAAACAAGAAGACAATCGATCAGAAGAAGGTCGGAAGACTTTCAATTTTTATAACACTCCTGATGGGTGTCGTGGCTGTGGTATGTTCCATCAACCCGCCCAGCATCATTGTCTGGATCAACATGTTCGCTTTCGGCGGACTTCAGACGGCATTCTTCTGGGTCATGCTCTTCGGACTGTTCTGGAAGAAAGCGAACTCTGCCGGCGCTCTGCTCGGTTCCGTAGGCGGTCTTCTCGCTTACTGTGTAACGATGGCTCTTAACATCAAGATCTCCACATTCCACAATATCCTTATCGGTATCGTTGTGGCGCTCGTTCTCTTCGTCATAGGCAATTACTTCGGAAAGCCCATAGACGACAAGACCGCGAAGATATTCTTCCCGGAGAAGGAGCCTCTTGAAAAAGCAGCCTGACCGCAAATTCGACCGGCTTATGAGGACTTTGCGGGAGAAATGAAATCCTCCGGGTGACGGAAAAGCGGCTTACCGGCGGAAGTCCGGTCATAAGCGGTAAATCATACGTCTCCCTGAGTTCTTAACATCGAAATAACAGAGGGTGACAGCGCTGTCAGCGTGTCACCCTCTGTCTATAACATGACGGGAGGTTCATATTACGTTGTAAAGCCCTCGCGGCGGAACAGATTCCCCGGGCGGCGCGGGCCAACGGTAAAGGAAAGCCGGTAATCATAATTTCCGCCGCGTGACCGGGAGGGGCGGGAACACATTCTGCCCGGCTCATCCCGGCAAAGACCCGGATGATCAGTCTGCCTGATTCCAAGGTTATGCCTGATTCCCGGACCCGGTCCGGGCGTCTTTCGCCGCGCGGACAGCGCGTGCGAACTGGTCGCCGCACGATGTCGGTTTGAACCCGCAGCGGATCCCGCCCAGTTTCTTCTCAATCTCGTCCACGGTCATCCCGTCAGCCAGTATGGAAACAGCCTGGAGATTGCCGTTGCAGCCGTCTGTGAACTTAATGTTACTTACGGTATCTCCGTCAAGATCGAATTCTATAAGCGACGAGCAGGTCCCGCTTGTTCTGTATCTGTATCTCATTCTGTTTTTACTTTCTTTCCGTTACTTTCCTTCAGTGTTAATAAGTACGGCAGTCCGTTACTCACCTTTTTTCGAGCTGTCCGAGAAGTTCATATAAAATGCCGTAAAGTGTCCCGGCCTTTTCAGGTTCCATGTTGACACAGGCGGCAATTTTCCCGGGGACGGGAAGCGCTCTCTCTCTGAGCCTTTCGCCTTCGGCGGTTACGGAAACTATCAGATCCCGTTCATCATGCTTCGAGCGCCTTCTGGTGACAAAACCCTTTTCTTCAAGACGTTTAAGAAGCGGCGTTAATGTGCCGGAATCAAGATACAGATAATTTCCGACCTCTTTGACCCGCAGCTCCTTATGCTCCCACATCACGAGCATCGTGATGTACTGTGTATAAGTAAGACCGAGCTCGTCCAGATAAGGCTTATAAGCCTTCACGACCTCTCTCGCGCAGGCATACAAAGGGAAACAGAGCTGATTTTCAAGTTTCAGAGGGTCGAACTGCTCCTCCATGGTTCCGCTCTCCCTAAGACACTACTTTCTTCGCAAAGTCCGCGGCCGCTTTTTCATCCAGCGCGTCCGGTTTACCCTTATGCGCGAGCATAAATTGTCCGCGGCAGAAAAATTCTTCGGGGGCAAGGGTGAGGCCTTTTTCGGCGAAAATTTTCTCGACATATTTGCGAATTGATTTGACCGCGGCGGAAGTTCCGAAGAGGACTGTCTTACCCACGGAAACATTGATTCCTCTTATAAAGTTTTTTACCGCGTCATCCACGTCAAACGCGTACGGCGCGGCGCCGAGGAACAGGATATCGACATCCTCGGTAAGCGGTTCCGCGACTGTAAGCGCCGGGACTCCCGCGGCTCCGGAAATCGCGTCAGCGATCTTCTTTGTGTTTCCGCCTTTTGAAAAATAACGAATCGCGATTTTCATTTTCAGTTTTCTCCTTTCTGCGCCGAAACATTGATTGTGTTCAGGCTTGTGAAACCGTTCATACCGGGCAGGCCTGAGGGGTATCCGAGTCTGGTCATGAGTTTGCCCGTAAAAGGAACAAAATGTCAACAGACGGAAATCACAGTATCTCCTCAATTTTAGCCTTTACATCATCCAGGGAATCTGTGGGCTCAAAACGGGCGACTATTTCACCGTCCCGGTCTATCAGGAATTTCGTGAAATTCCATTTAATTTTTCCGTTGTTATTATAGTCTTTATCCATCTTTTTTGCGATACCTTTAAGCATTAAACCCTTAGGGCCGCTGAAGCCGCCGAAAGTCGTGTTTTCTGTCAGGTATTTGTAGAGAGGTATCGCGTTCTCGCCGTTCACATCTATCTTCGCGAACTGGGGGAAACCTATACCGTATTTAACTGTGCAGAAACTGTGGATCTCCTCATTGCTTCCGGGGGCCTGCTCGCCGAACTGATTGCAGGGGAAATCAAGGATCTCCAGTCCGTCCTTATGATGAAGATCATAAATTGACTGAAGTTCGTCGTACTGCGGCGTGAACCCGCAGCGGGTGGCGGTGTTGACGATAAGAAGGACTTTTCCTTTATACTCGGAAAGTGATACTTCGCTGCCGTCCTGTTTCTCTACCGTGAAATCATAGATACTCATTTACTGCATCCTCCAATCATTTTTGCTATATTTAATTATGCGCTATTAAATTGTATAAATTTTAATGGCTTCATGTCAGAATGTCAAGGGTGAATCTGTATAAACACCAACTTCGCAAAAATTACGTATATGGAACCCGCTTAATTTATTCGCTGAATTCTCCGTCAGGTACAACAGTACTGTACAGAGGGCAAGTGAACATAGTAAGTTGCAGGGG
>CAZTIY010000012.1:0-314 GCA_964613765.1 uncultured Eubacterium sp. | reverse complement strand
GATTAAGCAATACAGACAGAAAAAGTCTGCATTAGAATACCATTTACCCCCCCGGGTCAAGTTTTACTGTTCTTCTTTTCACTATTCACTTTTTCATTTCTATAAACCGCGTTTCTGCGAAATGCACCTGCGGAATTATGAAACAGACTCCAAAATCGGCCTGCCTTTCGCTTGATTTTTCTGTTATCCTCGACATTTACAGCTTTTTTTCGACTGGTCGCTACTTACTTGTTTCAAACTTTCTTATCTTCTTTCTTCACTATCCTCTCTTATTTACTTTCCTGAGTTCGGTTCTTTATTGCGTAATAATTTCC
>CAZTIY010000011.1:19791-24579 GCA_964613765.1 uncultured Eubacterium sp. | reverse complement strand
ACGGGACCTATGATTACATCGCTTCCATGCAGACTGAGAACTCGGAATGGATATTCATTGCCTTCATCCTGTGCCTGTTTGTCATCTCGTATCTTCTGGTGAAGCGCATGTCGAAGAATGACAGGTATATAAATATGGACAGGACGAATTACAGGTTCTGGGATATGTGAAACGGCGGCAGCTCTTTCAGCGGAAGAACCATGGCGCACGAGGGGAATCCGAAAAATACCTGTTAAAAACTTCTTCGTCTGCACGGGGCAATCCGGACCTGAGACAGTGCCCGTATAAGTAACCCGAATCACTCAGTTAAAGGACAGGAAGAATATGATAAAAAATATTCTGTACCCTGCAGGCGTTTTTATTCTCGGTCTTCTTTCCGGAGCGTTCAGCAAATTCGCCGACATATATACGACAAATATAGGCAATATATTTTCCGAACTCACTGTATGGATTCTCATCGGCACCGTGATTTCCATATACAGCGCCACGCGTAAGAGAGCGATGCTTAACGTGTTCCTGTTTTTCGCGGGACTCGTCATATCTTACTATGTCATCGCGGATATGACTGATTCGATATACGGATGGTACTTTATACGGTTCTGGACAAGCGTCACATGCGTTTCGCCTTTTCTCGCGTATTTCGTCCGGATGACGCAGGAAAAGGGAGTCATACCGAAATTTATCAGCATCGGGATTACCGCCGTATGCATCGTGTCCGCGGTACTTGCAAATGGTATCGGCATCCATGATTTCATAATAGTCGGCATAATGATTTATTTTTTGTTCATCAGGAAACCGCGGGAGAGTACGGACACAGTTACAGGCGGGGATTACTGAAGCGGTTTCATTCACGCGGGAGCAAATCGGTTAAATCAAGCGCCGCCTTTGTGTTCCAGCGAAAAGAATATCATACAAAACAGTCCGGATTTATTCATTTTCTTTACCTGCTGACGGTCTGACACTTTGAATTATAATATTTAAGCGATATACTGAATCTCAAAAATGGCTGCGATACAGCTAAAAATCAATTTGTCTTCAATGAACTGTTTTCTCATCGGGAAAACGGATTATTCACGATAACAGCGTGAATCGGTTCTCTTACTCAAGAAAAACTTCAAAGGAGCAGGTAAACGAATGGCAGCAAAAATAGCTGAATTTTTCGGACAAGTTGATAATTGGATAGCTGTTATTACAGTGCTGTATACGATTATAACACTGGTTATTACCGGAGTAAAAAACATAAAAATCCAGTACAGAAGAAGATCATTGAAGAAACTGCTTGGGAAAGATGATGTTTCTATACACATACCTACGAGGGATGATGTTGACAGACTCAAACCTGTCGTAGCAATGGAAGACTATAATACAGCCGAAATAATGAGGGATATTCTTGAGGATAACCGGTTCCACACAAAGATAAAGTACATACCGCCGGGAGGAGAGATAGAACTGACAAGAGATACAGCAAATTTAGTAATATGTGGTCCCAAAAACTCTTCAACAGTAAGGAATCTGTTTGATGAGTTTTCTGATTTGAGATTTGCAGAGGATGAGGAGCTCGGTTGGTATTTCGAAGATTTAGAGACAAACACAAAACTTTTTTCTCCACAGGACAGTAAGACTGAACAATATGCTTTTTTAGGCAAGGTAAAGTATAAAAGCTATGAGTTTATTCTGATATGCGGTATTCACGCAATAGGTTCTAATGGCGTTGCCTTCTTTTTAAGTAATAAAGATAAACTGGATGAGCTTCTGAAAATTGTATCCGGGAAATTGTTCTATTGTATTATCAACTCTTCATACGGAGAACGTGATAAGCAGGTATATGATGCGGATTTAACCAACCATGTTAACATAATAGAGTAATATGCGAGGTGAAGAACAATGAATTTTTCAGTCAGTATGGGGATATGCAAAAAACCTTCTGTCAATATTTCGGAAGATGTTGTCGGGAGATCAGAAAATGTCTACTGGCTTCTTGATGGAGCAACCCCGCCCATGGGTGAATTAAATCATGAACATACGATTTTTTATGTGAATGAGCTTAATAAGGCTTTATATAAATATTCATCAGAGGGAAATTCCACAAGGGAGATACTGTATGAATCGCTTAAGGATGTCAGAGGAGTATTTATAAGAGAAAAATTGACTGATTACGAATATCTCCCTTGCTCTACCGCCATTATTCTGAAAGTGAATGAAAATTACCTGGAATATTCGGTTCTTGGAGACAGCACATTAGGAATTCAAATAAACGACAGACAGTTTGTCATTACGGATAATAAAATAAAAACATTTGCGGTTCCAGAGCGGGTAATCGTAAGGAATCTTATATCCGAAGGCCTGAACGAAGAGAGCCTTGAATATAAGAATGCCCGGAAGAATCTTATCGCGGCAGAAAAAAGAATGCAGAACATAGAAGGAGGTTACTGGATCGCTTCAATTGAGCCTGAAGCGGCTCATCATGCTGTTAATAAAAAGATAAAAATTTCCCCGGACGATAAAATAAAAATAATTCTCGCTTCAGACGGGTTGGTAAGGCTTGTATCTGTTTTTGAGAGATATAAGGATATTTTCGGTATCGCTGATGAGATTCTTCTTCATGGAGATACGAATACATTCAACACTCTGAGAAAACTGGAGGAAAACACGAAAAATTTTAAACTTCAAGTTTCAAGCACTAATGACGATGCATCATACATAATAATTACCTCGGACTAAAATATTCAGTCGAAATATTCAGGTTATTAAATGAGAGAGAACGATGAGAAAGAACGAAAATTTCAACTTTAGTATATATAGCGGTTGATTTTGCTCCGTGCGGATTATTGCTGTGATTTACGTGCGGGTCCGGGATGTTCGGTTCCTGTGCCTTATAACGGAAATCTCCGGTTTCGTCTGCTCCGGCTCTTTTTTACTCCACGAATATGCTTCCTCCTATGAATTCCCTGATTATTGAATTGTTCGGAATTGCCTGATCGTCGTTCACCGCGCGGAAATATTTGAGGAACGTCAGCATCCACTGAGCCTCACCATAGTTGGGGTCATCCGGACCGACGCCGTTAAGGAGAGGCTCCGCGTATTTCTTCAGCACGGGTATCTCATAAATGTGATAAGAATTGAACAGCGCGTCAGCCTCGCCGCTGAACGGAAAAATGTTCACGTCCTCGCCCGCCCTGACCTTCCGCCACAGCCCGAGCGTCTTCGAGGCATCGTGCCCCCTGAACAGGTAGTCCCGGACAAGCCTCCTGAGAAGCCTCTCGTCCGTTGTCGGCACACGGTTGTGTTCGTCTATATTCATCCCCGTTAACGGGCTTATGTAAATCTTGAACTTCTCTTTTTTCGGGATGTCCGCCGTCAGTTTTTCATTAAGTCCGTGGATTCCTTCAATCACGACAGGCTGTCCGCGCTTTACGGAAGTCACACGGTGACCGAACTCTTTCTCCCCCGTCAGAAAATTGAACGTCGGAAGGTCCACGCTCTTACCTGCGAGTAGGTCATTCATGTTCCGGTTGAAAAGCTCCGTGTCTATGGCCTCGAATCCTTCATAATCAGGCTCTCCGTTCTCATCAAGCGGCGTCTGCCCCCGCTCGACAAAATAATCGTCAGTTCCCATATACAGCGGCGACATGCCGTTCACCCTGAGCTGAACGCAAAGCCGCCTCGCGAATGTCGTCTTCCCGGAACTCGAAGGTCCGGCGATCAGGATGATGCGGCGCTTTTCCGCCTTGATCCTGTCCGCGATCTCTGCTATCTTTTTCTCGTGAAGCGCCTCGGAAATCTGGACCATCTCACGGAATCCTCCGGCTTCTATCTCCCTGTTCAGGTTCTCGACATATTTCACGCCCGTGATCCTGCCCCATCGTGTCTGCTCACTGAACGCCTCATAAAGTTTTTCCTGCTCCCTGTACGGCGGCAGACGGTCGGGTTCGTGATCGTTCGGATAACGCAGAAGAAGTCCCCTTTTATACGTGCGAAGTTCCCACAGCGTCAGATACCCCGCGGACGGAACGATAAAGTTATACGCGAAATGATACACGCCTTCGACCGTGTAGACAGGGAGCATCGCATCCTCCGACATGTCCCGTATAAGCCCGACAGTATTCCCGGCGTTACCCTGCTCCGTGAGGAGATTTATTACCTCGTCGCGCGGTCTCATCTCCAGCCGGAACGGCGCGTCTTCATCAACCATGCGCCTCATTTCCGCACGGATCCTGTCTGTCAACGCCTCCGGAACCGGGCTCGTCCCGCGCACTTCTATGAACATGCCCTGGTTAAGAGAATTCGCGATTTCTATACCCGTACTTCCCATGACACGGTTCACCGCCGTTATAAGAAGGAGAAAAAGCGAGTCCTGATAAGCGTGCTGCGCGGCCCGGTTCCGCATATCAAGGAGTTCGACATCAGCGTTCTCCGGGATCTCTTCACGAAGATCCGCGTATCTGTTTCCGATTTTCGCCAGATACTTTGGGTATGTAAAACCGGAACTCATCGATCCTGCGAGCGTTCCGAGCGTCGTTCCGCTTTCGGCTTCCGCAGGGAGATACTGCTCCCGCGGTTCTTTTTTAAGAGTGAATTTCATACAATCTCCGTTTTGTCTTCCCGGGACGCCGGCAGTGCGCGACCCCCGGAACCGGCCGCCCGAAGACGGTTATCCTGATCCTGAATTCTGTCCGCGGCTGTATAACAGCACAGACATGACAAGCGCCGCCACGAACACTACATCCCGGCGAAATTCTATAATCCCGTCTGGTTTAATTGTAATTTAGCGGAGAAAAATTACAAGCG
>CAZTIY010000011.1:1393-19691 GCA_964613765.1 uncultured Eubacterium sp. | reverse complement strand
CGCCGCGCCGCGGGCGCCGGGTCTGCCTGTGCGTTTAAGAAAATAGGACCGTCAGAGCTTATATCACTAAGCCCTGACGGTCTTTGTACGTCTGCCTGTCACAGACGGGTCCTCCTTATTCTACCTCCACACAGAGTATTTATCGTGGAAACTTTCCGGCCAAAGACGGGTCTGCCTTACTTTACCTCCACGCCCATGGCATCCTCATAATACTTTACCATGGCGCATTGATCTTCATCAATCATGCCGTGTTCATCCATCCAGTCCATCTGCTCCTTGACAATCTTGGTCATGGGAATCTCCACGCCCAGATGGTCCGCCATTTCCAGAGCGTTATTGACATCTTTCAGATGGACGGCAATGCGGGCGCTGGCGCTGAAGTCCCTGCTCAGGATCTTCGGAACTTTAACATCCATGACAGCGCTCTGGGCAAAGCCTCCCGCTATGGCCTCAAAGAGAACTTTAGGATCCAGCCCCGCCTTGACAGCGAAAGCAAAAGCCTCGTCCATTGCGGAAAGATGAATGCCCACCATCATGTTATTGGCAAGCTTCGCGGTAGAGCCGCAGCCGGAGCCTCCCATATATGTGGCGCTCTTGCCCATCATAAGCAGGAAAGGCCTTACCTCATCAAAGATTTCTTTCTCTCCGCCGCACATAATGACGAGGCTTCCCCCGTTGGCGCCGATCTCCCCGCCGCTTACGGGAGAATCCAGCAAATGAAAGCCTTTCTCAAGCGCGGCAGCGTAAAGTCCCCGGACTATGTACGGTGACGTGGAACCCATATCCACAATGATTGTGCCGGGACGCGCGGTATCCATGATTTCCGCGGTCGTGGCCTTCATAATGGCATTGGTGGGAAGACACATGAAAATTATATCACAGGTACGGTACAGATCCTCCGCCTTATCAAACGCGGTTCCGCCGCGTTTTTCAAAGCGTTCTCTGAGAGCCGGCACGGGGTCAAAGCCGTAAACCGCAGTACCGCTCTTATCTATCAGATTGGATGTCATACCGTATCCCATTACTCCGAGTCCGAGATAACCGATCTTCTTCATAAAATTTTCCTTCCTTTCTGCGGCAGATCCGCAACAGAATTTACGTTTTCAGCAAAATTTACGGCGTCAGATACCTGACATCAGTTTTACGTGTCCCGCGGGTTTCTTCCGCAGGTTCTCATATCTCACATCATCTATAATTTTGCTGTAATTATTTGTTACGCTTTCTGTTTTTACCCCCGCGAAGCGGCATATCGCCGCTTTTTCCGTTTATCACGCCTCGACTTAGCTATTTACAGTACGATACGAAGTGGATTCTGAATAAGATCCCTGAGATCGATGACGAATTTCGCGGCGGTCGCGCCGTCTATGAGACGGTGATCGAAAGTAAGAGACAGACGCATGACCTTCCGTTTGCTTATCGAACCGTCATCCGCCATAACAAGCTCGTCCTGCACGGCGCATATACCGAGTATCGCGGCATCCGGCTGATTGATGATGGGCGTAAACGATTCTACATCAAACATTCCCATATTAGAAACGGAGAATGTGGATCCCCTGTACTCATCCGGAAGGAGCCTGTTGGATCTCGCCCTTCCGGAAAGATCTCTCGCGGTGTCAGAAAGTGCATCAAGGCTCAGACGGTCCGCGTCCCGGATAACAGGTACAATAAGCCCTGTATCAAGCGCCACCGCCATGCCGATATTTACGTGTGACCTCCGGATCATCCTGCCGTTATCAAAACTTACGAGGATTTCAGGATGCCCGCGAAGCGCCTTGGCCGTTGCCTTGAGAATCAGGTCATTAACCGTGTATTTCCGTCCTGTCTCATCCAGAAGGAGCTGTTTGAACTTCATAAGTTCGGTAACATCCGCTTTTGTGTTTTGAGTCACCGGCGGGATCTCGGCGTGGGACCGGAACATTCTCTCCGACACCACTTTGCGCATACCGGAAAGTTTGACAACGGTATCTCCCTCCATCATTTCCGGAGCGGCTTCCGGAGCCTTTTTTTCCTCTTCAGATGCAGAAAATGCAAAAGGTGCGGGAGCTTCGGACGGGGTGACGGCGGCGGACGCGGCCTTCAGCCTTTCTGAGGCCGCTATGATATCTTTCTGGATAATTCTGCCTGATGTGCCGCTTCCCTCAATGCAGGCAAAGTCGGTTATACCGAGTTCCGCGGCGGTCTTCCGGGCGAGGGGCGATATGCGAACGCGGTCCTTTGCAGTCTGAGCGGACTCCTTTTGAGCAGATTCAACCTGAGAAGGTTCTTTCCCCTCAGAGACGGGAACCTCCTCCGGCGTCTCTGCGTCTCCCGCCGCCGTGTCATCAACCCCGACCGCCTCTCCGGGCTCGCCTATATACGCGATCACACCTCGGACAGGTATATCCTCGCCTTCCTGAGCGATGATTTTCAGCAGTATGCCGTCATGCTCGCTCTCAATCTCATTTGTAAGTTTGTCTGTGGTGATTTCCGCTAAAACATCGCCTATCTTTACCGCATCGCCCTCATGTTTCATCCATTGCGAGACGGTGCCTTCTTCCATTGTCAGGCCGAGCTGCGGCATTATAACTTCATAAGCCATCGCGACCGCCTCCTCACTTGTTCAGCACGTGCCTGACCGCACGGACGATATCACCGGGATGCGGGAAATTCTCGTCTTCCAGTACAGGACTGAACGGAGAACAGATGTTGAGTCCGCAGACACGCTCCACAGGAGCGTCAAGCTCATCGAACAATTCTTCAGCGATCTGCGCGGAGAGTTCGCCCGCGTAACTTCCGCGTCTGACTTCCTCGCTTACGATAATGACATTATGCGTTTTGGAGACAGAATCGCCGATTGCCTCCCAGTCAAGCGGAACCAGACTTCTCAGATCCAGCACTTCAGCGTCAATTCCTTCGCCCGCGAGCGTTTCCGATGCCTCCAGAGCGAAATTGATCTCCCTGGACCATGATATTATGGTGATGTCCTTTCCTTCGCGTCTTACTTTGGCGCTTCCGAGAGGAACAGTGTACTCGCCTTCAGGTATTTCCTCCTTGCGGGCGTAGAGCAGCTTATGCTCCATGAATACAACCGGATCTTCATCACGTATGGATGTCTTAAGCAGGCCCTTCGCATCTTCCGCAGAACAGGGCGCTATGACCTTAAGACCGGGGAAATGGCAGAAAAAATTCTCCAGAGACTGAGAATGCTGACCGGCATTGCGGCGGCCGGATCCCATCGGAACACGGAGCACCATCGGAACGCTGCACTGACCGCCTGTCATATAGCGGATTTTCGCGGCCTGATTGAAGAGCGGATCGGCGCATTCGGTGGCAAAATCATTATACATGAGCTCTACCACGGGATGCATGCCCCTGACTGCGGCGCCTACAGCCATTCCCACAAAACCTTCTTCAGAAATCGGGGTATCTATTACCCGGTCAGGTCCGAACTCGTCCAGAAAGCCTTTGGTAATGCCGAAGACATTACCCATAACGCCAACATCCTCGCCCATTATGAACATTTTGCCGTCCCGGAGCATTTCCTCATGCAGGGCCTCGCCGATAGCCTTGCTGACACTGATCGTTTTACTCATCTTATCACGCACCTTTCGTTATCGGTCACATACATATCGTCTGTCACGGTGGCGGGATCGGGATAAGGCGATTCTTCCGCGAACTTTACGGCCTCGTCCATCTCGGCCTCCGCTTCCGCTTTCACGGCTTCCAGATCTTCCTGCGTAAAGCCGGAATCCAGCAGACGATTTCCGAGTTTCTCAATGCCGTCTTTTTTCAAAGCTTCCTCAAGGTATTCTTTGGGGCGGTATGCGGCGGGATCTCCGCAGAAATGACCTTCATAACGATATACTTTGGCCTCGACAACGTACGGACCCTGTCCCGAGCGGGCGTGGTCCAGGGCCTTTTTAACCGCCTCATAAACCGCTACAGCGTCAGTTCCGTCCACTACGGCGTAGGGGACATCATAGGCCGCCGCGCGGGAGGCCAGATCAGGAGTATTGGTAACTCTGCTGATCTCGGTAGAAACGCCGTAGCTGTTGTTCTCAATAAACCAGACCAAAGGCAGTTTCCAGGCAGCCGCCATATTCAAAGATTCATGGAACAGACCCTGCTGGCTTGCCCCGTCTCCGAAACAGCCGACTGTAACGGCGCCGTCCTTCATAATTTTTGACGCCAGCGCGCTTCCCGCAGAAATGCCCTGCCCGGCGCCTACTATTCCGTTAGCCCCGAGGTGGTTCATTTTCTTCATATCCGCGATGTGCATGGAGCCGCCCTTGCCTTTGCAGTAGCCGGTCGCCTTCCCGAAAAGCTCCGCCATTGCAAGTTTCGGATCCGCACCTCTTGCGATGGCATGACCGTGACCGCGGTGGGTGGACGTGAAATAATCTTCCGGCTGCATGGCCGCGAAAGCGCCGGCCTCTGCGGCCTCCTGCCCGATGCTTAAATGGATGTTGCCCGCCAAAAGCCCCTTTGTAAAGCAGTCTCCCGCATGCTTCTCAAATGACCTTATCCTGACCATGTTACGGTAGAGTGAAAGCAGGAATTCTTTGTCATAAGTAGCCATAATTCACAAAACGACCTTTCTCAGTGAGTGATGGAGTAATAGATAAACACAGGTATCAGGGACAGCAGAGGCAGTATGATCGTCTCCACCGCCACATGCAGATATCCCTTCTTATATGAGACGCCTGAGAGCGCGAACAGCATGACTACCGTTCCGTTCCAGGGAAGAGTGTCAAGCCCGCCGCAGGCAATGGATGCCACACGGTGCACGATCTCCGGTGTGTATCCCCATGAAACGAAAGTCTCTCCGAAAAGTTCCATCGCGATGGTAAGCCCTCCGGACGCGGAACCCGTGATTCCGGCGATGATAGTAGTGATGGCGGCAATTTTCAGAAGGCCCGGCAGAGGCAGATTGATTATATTCTCCTGAATGAGAGAGAAGACCTCCGTAGCGGAAACAACCTTCCCGACACCGACCACGGCCGCTATGATGATGCAGGGGAAAATGCCGTTGTTGAAACCTTCCGAGAGGATGTCGCCGAGCCCGCGGACACCGTTCACAGACTTCCAGAACATTAAAATCGAAAGAATGCAGCCCGCTCCGAGACCGTAGAGCAGTTCAACGCCAAAGCCGTTAATCAGCACGAAAGTTACCACAATGGGAACAAGAGACACCAGAAATCCCGGGGCGCGGCCTTCAAGCTCCGCCTCATCCAGTACGCCGCCCTGCACCTGATAATTTTCAATGGCGGCGGCAGGATCATTACGATAGCGTTTGCACTGCCAGTATAGATATCCGACACCCGTTATTATCATGAAAAGCGATGCCAGAATGCCCTCCACCGGTGCCGCGGTAAGTTTGGTGCCCAGAGTCTGAGTAGGTATAATATTCTGCATCTGCATGCTGCCCGGCATCTGCCCCATCGCGAATGTCGCGATAGTAAGTCCTGTGATAGCCGGGAACAGATTCCACGGAATGCCTGCTTTGGGGAAAAGAATCTTTGCGAACGGCAGCAGCACGAAAATCATGACTGTAACCTGAATGCCTCCATAAACAAGGAGACCTCCCACCAGTACATATATCAGCAGAGTCCACCTGGTGCCCGCCTTGCTGATGAGAGTGTTGCATATCCGCCACGTGGCCCCGCTCTTGTCATACAGAGCGCCGAGCAGCGCGCCCATTGCAAAAAGTATAAGCCAGTTGCCGACAAAGTCCTTCATGCCGATCAAAAACGGACCTTCGGCTCCCACAAGGGTCGCGGCTACGTCAAGACCGCCGAATAGCGCCACAATCGCGGCTGCCAGCACCGCCGCCAGAAACATGCTGATTTTCTTGTAAGCGGCAAAAATCAGCACCGCAAAAGCAAGAAGGATGCCGATTACACTTATTGCGATATTCATACTTACTCCTTCCTTTCCTTGTACTTATCGCAACTGCGTTCATCGAAGAAATATCAGAGGAAGCATTGCCGATTCTTCTGATTTCCCCCGTAAAACCGGCGGAGACAGCCGCTCACGAGTCGGCGTAATAACCACTGGCGGAAAAATCCCCGTCCGGTTTTTATAAAAATATTACGATTTGATTTTACTTACCCCCCCCGATTGTCAAGTTCAAATTAACGTAAGGCAAAAACCCGCGAAAAATCAGCAATAAAATTTCCGTTCCACAGCAATATCCGCTTATTTACCGTAATAACATGAAAGCTGATTGCCCGGAATTTTGACAGAGGATCACTTGCTGTGCGTTTAAGGCAATAAAAATCCGGGACTCTGTGTTTACAGAACCCCGGATTTGTTTTACCGCGACTTTGAATTCAGAAAAGGCTGACGAGGAGCCGGCCGGCGCTTAACCGCTTATATCTACACTTCACGGCGCGTGTCCCCTTTCCGGCCGTTACCTCTTACGATCACGGGATTTATCCGCGACCGCCACCTTTTTCCTGCGCGGTCTACCTTTACGGCGGCCGCGAATCCATCGAACGCGGCCCCTCACCGCTGCCTCGATGTTTTTCGCGGCGGCGCGGATGCGCCGTCATTTTGTTCGCGACCGTTGTCTGCCGCGCGGCTGAGCGCCGGCTCCGCCGCGTTACTTTACTGCCCGGCGGTGTCAGAGCATCGTCACATTATTTCTCCGCGCGGCGACGCGCGAGCTCGGCAACGTTATCCTCAACGCGCTTCTTCTTGAGCGGATAGAGGAAGATCAGGACGAGGCCGAGGAGCACATATCCGATTGCCGGTACCAGACAGGTGATATTGTAGATGCCCGTCGTGACAGCCGCGTCGAACTGTGTCTCCACCGTGTAACCGATCATTGTAAGAAGCGCTCCGGAAAGACCGGAGGATGCCGCCTGGCCGAGTTTCCGTGCGAAGGAGTACACGGAATAAATTTCTCCGTCGGAACGCTGCCCGGTGCGGACTTCTGTATCATCGATAACATCTGTTATCATGGCCCAGCATGTCAGAGAGAAGATAGCGAGTCCGATGTAGGAGATACTGTACATGGCAAGGAACACCCACGCGTTGTGCGTGTGAAGTATGAAGGTGATAAAGAAGATCACGGCGCCGAAGAAAGAGGCGTAAATGCCCAGTTCACGGCGTCCGAACTTCGCGGACAGCTTCACGATGAAAACGGAGCAGATCAGCGTAACGGCGGTGCCGACAAGACCCGCGGCGGACTGTGCCTGTACGTTACGGAAGTAATTCGGATAAATGTAGGCCATCATGCTCTGGCTGGTCAGCTGGACGAGCAACTGGCAGATGGACGCGATAACTATGCCGATGAGGGCGCGGTTCGTGACCAGTCTCTTTACCAGCGCGACCAGACTGAATTTCTCGGTCTTCTGTTCCACTTTGACACGCTCTGTAGTCATATAGAAGCAGAGCAGGTAGCAGATCACAGCGCCGATTGAGCAGATGAGCGTGAAGACCGTCACCTTGCTCGGATCGAGGACCTGTTCACCGTTCTCATTCGTGTAATATACGACGAGCGGCATGACAACGCCGATGACCGTGCCCGCAAGCGTGGCGCCGATCGTACGGAAGTTGGACAGTTCGGCGCGGTCTTTCGCGTCAGCGGATATAGCGGAGGCCATCGAGCCGTACGGGATGTTTATGGATGTATAGAATACACTGCCCCAGAGCAGGTATGTGAAGAACATCCAGAAGATCTTGAAGCCCATGGCCATGTCTTTGAACCAGACCGCGTACATCAGGAATGAGGCCACTGCCACAGGTCCGCACATTCTGCGGATCCACGGCCTGAATTTACCGTTCTTTGTCGGCTTGGAACGGTCGACGATCTGACCCATGGTCACGTCTGTGAACGCGTCCACGAAACGGGCCAGCATCATCATGGTGCCGACGAGAGCGGGAGATACGCCCATGACATCCGTATAGAATTTCATGAGCAGGGATGTGGACAGAATGAAGGTGAAGTCGTTTCCGAAGTCACCGAACATGTAGCCCACTTTGTCCCGTATACCAAATGGTCTGACTTTTTCGGTTTCTTTCATTATGATGATACCTCCTTATTATGCGGCCGGACGGTGAGGGGGACCTGCCCGCCGTCCGACACAAACATTTACACACGTTTACGGGCACTGCATCCGTCGCTCTTTCATACATACATTCAGACATTCAGACAGAGTTACTGTTCACTCATGGTATTTGAGACGGGCGGCATATCACCGCAACTGTTTATGTTCACTTACCCTCTGAACAGCAACCGGACAGACGCCCGGATGAGTGCCGTTATATACGCGTTAAATTGATCTCCGCAATATTTACCGCGGTTATCCTTATTTATGCACCTTGATGAGCTGGGCGTTCAGGCTCTCGATGAACCCGTCGGGAAGCATGTTTCCGCCCATCTCCATCATCGACTCCGGAGTCATGGATTTCATCATGCCCCACATTCCGGAGCCCGGCTGCACGTCGAAGTTCGTCGCGAGCTTCACGGCTTTCGCCACGATTTCGCCCGCCTCCTCACTCTTGAAGAGTTCTTCCATGGTGTCCTTAATGCTGTAATACCCTTCCGGGAATTCCATGGGCGAGGACAGATCGAGATTCAGTTCGCCGACCATGCTGAACCAGTTGGCCACGCCCTCGGCGCGCTCGTTCACCTCGGGCAGCACATAGATTGACGGCTCGGTTTCCACTTTTTCCAGCGTCGCGGTGTCTTTAACATCACCCGCCTCGGCGAGGAGAGTATTGAACCCGTCCGCGAGGGCCACGTCGAACGTGAACACCTTATCGGCCTTCTGTTCGCCGACCTTCTCGCCGTTCAGGTAAAGAACCACCTCAGGCTGGTTGGAATAGACCTTGACGGTTGTGGTCTCTCCTGCGCGCTGCGCGTATCTCTTTCCGCAGATGTGAACCATCGGCTCGGAATTCCAGTACGCTTTATAGATATAGTAGCTGTCCTTCTTCGTCTTGCGGTCCATGGTCATGAGACCCTTGTTGTTCCTTCCCGCAACGCCGCCCTCATCGCGGGCAGCGCAGCCGAAGTCGAACATATTCCAGACGTGAGTAGACCACAGCCACGGACGCTCGTCAAAGACTTTGGCGAGATGCTCGTGATAGAGCGCCTGATACTCTTCGGAATAATCCTTGCACTGCGGATTCGGTCCGTGATAAGTGATGATGCCCTCGCAGCCGTATTCGCTCATGCCGAGGCAGAGGTCGGGATGCACCTTGTGGAAGTTGTCGAGCCAGGGTCCGTTGTCCTCCATCTTTCCGCCGTACCAGCCGAAGTAATGGTTGTAGCTGATGACATCCGTGATGTGATGCATCGGACTGTCAATCGGTGTCATGGTAACATGAGCGATCGTCGTGAGTCTGGTGGGATCCATCTCATGGCAGAGTGCGTTGAGCTCCTTATGGTTTTCGACAAGTTTCTCGCTGATGCCGCCGATCAGGATCTCGTTGGAAACGCCCCAGAAGCAGATGGAGGGATGGTTGAAGTTCTGCGAAATCAGCTCCTTCATCTGGGTTACGCAGTTCTCGTGCGCCGCGGGATCCTTATTGAACACGCTGATAAACGGAATCTCCGCCCAGACGATGAAGCCGAGCTCGTCGCAGGCATCGTAGAAATCCTGCGAATGCTGATAATGGGCAAGTCTGATCGTGTTGGCGCCGAGCTCCTTAATAAGCTCCGCGTCCTCCCTGTGCTCTTCTTTAGTCAGAGCATTGCCTTTATAGAGGCGGTCCTGGTGCCTGCTGACACCGCGGAGCGGAGTCTGCTTCCCGTTGAGGAAGAATCCCTCGTCAGGTGTGACAGAGAAAGAGCGGACTCCGGAGCGGCAGCTGATCTCGTCATAGGCCTCATTGCGGCGCTGCAGAGTGGCCGTCACGGTATAAAGGTAGGGATCATCGATTCCCCACAGATGAGCGTCGGGTACGCAGACCTTTACGTCGGGACTGTCCGCCGGACGGCACGCGGCCGCGACCTCTTTGCCGTCTTTGTCCCTGACGGACCAGAGAACCGTAAAGTTCTCATCAGCGCCTTTGACACAGGTCTTAAGGTCGAATTCCGCGCTTCCGCAGTCAAGAGGCCTGGGAGCTACGGCAAGACCGGGCGCTCCAAAGTTATCCAGATCGAAGTGGGCATCCGGAACGCTGATGATGTTTACGCCGCGGTACAGACCTCCGTAGAACGTGAAGTCTGCGGACTGCGGATACACGCTGCTCTTCTCCTCATTGGAGCAGGCGATGACAAGCAGGTTGTCCCCGTCTTCACGCAAGAGGCCGGTGACGTCCGCCCGGAAAGCGGAATATCCGCCCTCATGGTAGACCGCTTCAGTGCCGTTCACATAGACAGAAGCCTGCTGACCGGCCGCGAGAACCTCGACATAGACGCGTCCTCCCGCGAGCGGCTGTACGGGCGTCGCGAACGTGCGCGCGTACCAGCATTTGCCGCGGTAGTAGGAGCCGTTTCCGTCGCAGCCGTCGATTGCGTTCCATGTGTGGGGAAGGTCGACATCGCACCAGTCCGCGGGAAGCGTGTCGGGAAGACCTGCATCCTCACGGATGAATTTCCACCCCTTGTTGATGTTGATGACGTTACGCATACATTTCCTCCTATAATTTTATTTATCTCTGTACCCTGCCGGATGCGTCGCCTCCGGCGAGCTTCTGAACCTCTTCCGTTGTAACGAGGTTGTAATCGCCTTCCACGGCGTGCTTGAGAGCGGATGCCGCGACCGCGAAATTCACCGCGTCCTGTGTTGCGTACCCCTGAAGCAGAGCGTGGATGAGTCCTCCTCCGAAGCTGTCCCCTCCGCCGATCCTGTCAACAATGTGAAGATGGTACACACGGGAGAAGCAGTATTCGTCCGCGGCGGGGTCATACAGCATTGCGCTCCAGTCGTTATCGGAAGCGGAACGGCTCTCACGGAGCGTTATCGCAACTTTCTTAAATGCGAAGCGTTCGGCGAGCTGTCTCGCGACGGACTTATAGCCTTCCTTGTCGAGCGATCCCGCCGTGATGTCGGTATTCTCCGCCTCTATTCCGAATACGTCCTTTGCGTCCTCCTCGTTAGATATGCAGACATCCACATACCGGCAAAGGTCTGACATGGCCTCGTTCGCCTCCTGCCTCGTCCACAGTTTGCCGCGGTAATTGAGGTCACAGGATACGGTCACGCCGAGCGCCTTAGCCGTCTGACAGGCCCGCCTGCATATTTCAACGACGTTCGGACCGAGCGCGGGAGAAATGCCGGTGAAATGGAACCAGTCCGCGCCTTTCAGTATGGCTTCCCAGTCGAAGTCATCCGGCGAGGCCTCCTGAATGGCGGAGTGAGCGCGGTCGTAGATACAGACGCTCGGTCTCTGCGAGGCCCCTTTCTCGTTAAAATAAATTCCTATGCGGTTTCCGCCCCGTACTATCCGGGACGTGTCCACTCCGTAGCGGCGCAGGGAGTTTACCGCGGCCTGCCCGATCGCGTGCGCGGGAAGTTTTGTGACGAAGGCGGCGTCCTCTCCGTAGTTTGCGAGACTCACCGCGACGTTCGCCTCACCTCCGCCGAACGAGAACTGTACGTGATCCGCCTGTACAAAGCGCTCGTAGTTATACGGCTGCAGACGGAGCATTACTTCCCCGAATGTGACAACTTTAGCCATTTTCTCTCACCTCCCTGACGATTCTGACGGATTCACGGCAGAGCTCTGTAATCTCATCCCACTTGTTGTTGTCGATAAGGTCGGCAGTAACCATGTAGGAACCGCCGCAGGCGGCGATGACGGGAGATGATATGTAATCCCTCAGATTCTTCAGGTTAATGCCGCCTGTCGGCATGACCTTAAACATGGGGAAGGGCGCGCTCAGAGCTTTAATTTTCGCGATCCCTCCGCACTGCTCCGCAGGGAAAAATTTGATCACTTTAAGGCCCAGACGGTACGCCGCGTGGTAGTCCGACGCGGTGGTGCAGCCGGGATAGACCGGAACATCCCTGCTCTGGCAGTACTTCACGATATCAACATCCATGCCGGGCGTCACTATGAACTGCGCTCCCGCTTCCAGAGCCTCGTCCGCCTGGGCCTCGCTCAGGACTGTTCCGGCCCCTACCAGCATATCAGGGCGGGCCTCCTTCATGCGGCGGATCGCTACCGGAGCGCCCGCCGCCCGGAATGTGACTTCCGCGACTGTAACTCCGCCCGCGCAGAGCGCTTCCGCGAGAGCCGCGCTGTCACGCTCGGGATGATTAAGTTTAATGACCGGCACTACGCCGATGCCGGATATGATTTCACTGACTGACTGATTCAAGATCCGCTCCTTTCAAAAGTGAAAATGAAAGCTGAAGTCCGGCTTAATTCATATCTCCAGGTCAAAGCCGAAATACCTGACCGCGTTCCTGTAACAGATGTCTTTAACCATGCCGCCGAGACGCTCCGGATCATAGGGATACTCGCCGTTCTCAACCCAGGAGCCGACGAGCTGACAAAGGTTCCTTCGGAAATATTCATGGCGGGTATATGAGAGGAAACTCCTCGAATCTGTCAGCATGCCGATGAAATTGCCGAGAAGGCCGAGACTCGCGAGACTCGTCATCTGCTCGGTCATGCCGGTCTTATGGTCATTGAACCACCACGCGCTGCCCTGCTGAATCTTACCGACCGCGTCCGCCGACTGGAAACATCCGATGATAGTTCCGATGGCGGCGTTATCCGACGGATTAAGACTGTACAGGACGGTCTTCGGAAGTTCGTCCGTCTTATCCAGAGCGTTAAGAAAGTCGGCGAGTTCGTCTGTGGGAGCCGCGCTCGCTATGGAGTCTATACCCGCGTCAGGTCCGAAGTATTCAAATATGCGTGTGCTCAGGTCGCGTTTCACGCCGTAGTGAAGCTGCATGACCCAGCCGAGCCTGTGATAGATCCGCCCGAGATTAAGGAGGAGCGCCGTCTGAAACTGTTTCTCCTCAAGAGGTGACAGCGTCTCTCCCTCCATTCTTCTGGAAAATATCGCCTCAACAGTCTTATCATCCGCCGGAGCGTACATGACATAGGCAAGGCCGTGATCGGAAGCCCTGCATCCGTGAGCCGCGAAGAAATCCGCCCTGACAGAGAGCGCGTCCACGAGGGATGCGAAGCTTTCGACCGGTACCCCCGCGACTCCGGACAGTTTTTCGATATAGGCGGGCCAGCCCGGTTTGCCGATATTCATGGCCTGATCGGGACGCCACGCCGGCAGGACCTGAACGTCAAATGAGGAATCCTCTGCGATCTTCTCATGCCACTCAAGGCTGTCCGCGGGGTCGTCAGTCGTGCAGACGAGCGTGACATTCGACTGCCTGATAAAACTCCTCGCGCTCGTTTCCGGCCTCCGCAGAACTTCATTACAGGTGTCCCATACCTCTCCCGCGGTATCTCCGTTCAGGACGCCGTGATAACCGAAGTAGCGCTGAAGCTCCAGGTGGCTCCAGTGATACAGCGGGTTTCCGATTGCGCGCTCAAGCGTCTCCGCCCATTTCTGAAATTTCTCGCGGTCAGGCGCGTCGCCCGTGATATATTTCTCCTCTATTCCGTTAGACCGCATCTGCCGCCACTTATAGTGGTCGGCTCCGAGCCAGACCTGCGCTATGTTGTCGAAATGTCTGTCCTCGGCGATATCCTCAGGATCCAGATGACAATGGTAGTCAAGGATCGGCGTCTTCTCCGCGTAATTATGATAGAGTTCTTTCGCGACAGGTGTGGTCAGGAGAAAATCATCATCCATAAACGCTTTCATTCCCGCGCCTCCTTATCACTTGACATATTTCTTAAGTGTGGCGCGTACCGCGCCGGGACCCTCTGTGAGCTCTTTCAGATGATTGAGGACACTTTCCGCGAGACCGGCCTCATAAAGATCGACGCCGAAAACATCCGCGTTATGAAGAAGAGGACCGACTATACCCTCAAGATCCTGATCGGGAGATCCGATCTTTACGCCGTCAATGACCGGCTTAAGCTGCGGAAGCATGGGATCATCGCTGATCTCAAATGGCTCGCCGCTGTCATCTATACCCGTCAGGTAGCGGATCCAGCCCGCGAGCACAAGCGGGATGAGCTTGAGATCCTTCACGTCCATGTCGGGCGAGCCCAGATAGGCCTTAATGGTATTGCCGAAACGGATTGAAAGCTTCTGGGAAGTGTCCATCGCTATACGCTGCGGGGTGTCAGGCATGAACGGATTGGGAAGACGTACATTGATTACCCGGTCGATGAAAGACTTCGGCTCGATTATGCCGGGATCCACCACAACGGGAAGCCCCTCGACATAACCGACTGTTCTGATGAGGCCGGTAAGTTCAGGATCCTTCATCTCGTCGCAGATCCTCTTATATCCGAGCAGGCAACCGAATATGGCAAGACAGGTGTGAAGCGGATTAAGACATGTGCAGACCTTCATCTTCTCTACTTTATCCACGGTTTCGCGGTCGGTGAAAATGACGCCCACCGTGTCAAGAGGCGGTCTTCCGTTGGGGAAGAGATCCTCTATGACAAGATATTCCGTCTCCTCGGAATTGACGAAAGGCGCGATATGCGTACCCGCGGGCGTGATTACGGTCTTAAGGTCCTCTATGCCGTCGGCGCTCAGCATGGCCTCCACGGCGGGATCGGGCCTCGGCGTGATCTTATCGATCATTGTCCACGGGCAGGAGACCTTCTCAGCCACATACTGTACGAATCCGGGGTCTACCTTGCCGTTTGCGGCCCAGTTCTCGGAGAAAGCGGTGACGAAAGCGCGGATCTTGTCGCCGTTATGCGAGCAGTTGTCCGTGCTTACAAGGGCGAGGGGTGTCGCTCCGTTAAGGTAGCGCTCATATAGAAGCGAGCAGACACGTCCGAGGAAAGTCGACGCGCCTTCCGGGCCCGCGAGGAAATCGGCCGCGATTCCCTTCTGTATATTGCCCGCGCCGTCCACAAGACTGTAGCCTTTTTCTGTAATCGTGAAAGAAACCATCTGAAGGCTTTCCGCGCAGAAATATCCCTTAAGTTTCTCATAATCCTCAGTTCCGGGGGCAGTCAGGAGAAGGTCGTCAGCTATTGAGCAGATGACTGTCTTATCGACGCTGCCGTTTGCCTTAAGCGTCGCGAGTATGGCGTAGTTGTCGTTCGGCTGGTGTATGCCCTCCTCCTCGCGGTTTACGGCTATGACTCCGCGGTCCATGGATCCGTTCTCGATCATCCGCTGCGCGAGGTGCGCCTGGAACGCCTTGAAAAGATTACCGCCGCCGAACTGGATCCAGTAGGGATTTTCTTTCGTCTTCGCGATGACTTCGTCCCTGTCAAAAGAGGGGATGTGATAGCCCTTAGCCTCCCATTCTGACCTTTCGTTAATCAGGCTTTCCTTTGTCAGTTTCATTTTCTCTCAGCCCCCTTTTCAATCGCTTCCCACAGGCCCTGGATGTAGCACGCGCCCAGCGCCCTGTCATAAAGCCCGTATCCCGGCATGGCGACCTCGCCCCAGATCATGCGTCCGTGGTCCGGGCGTATAGGTCCGCTGAAGCCGGTCTCGTAAAGCGCTTTGACAATCTCATACATATCGAAAGAGCCGTCGCTGGACAGATGAGCGGCCTCTTCAAAGTTTGTCGGCGAATGGAACTTGAGGTTTCTGACATGCGCGAAGTGGATGCGTCCCTCCAGGGAGCGGATCATGTGCGGCAGGTCGTTCTTCAGGTTGGTGCCGTAGGAGCCGGCGCAGAATGTCACGCCGTTGTGGGGGTTGTCCACCATCTTCATCATGCGCTGAATGTTCTCCTCGCTTATGATGATGCGCGGCAGGCCGAACACGCTCCACGCGGGGTCGTCGGGATGGATGGCCATGTTGATGTCGTATTTATCGCACACCGGCATGATGGCTTCCAGGAAGTATTTAAGGTTCGCGAACAGCTTCTCGTCGTCGACATCCTTATACATTTCAAAAAGTTCTTTAACGCGGGCCATGCGCTCCGGTTCCCAGCCCGGCATGACAGTGCCGTTCATATCTCCGGATATGGACTGGAACATCTCCTCCGGATTCAGGGCGTCAACGGCCTCCTGTGTATAGGCAAGTACAGTCGAGCCGTCGGGGCGCACCCTGGCGAGTTCCGTACGCGTCCAGTCGAATACGGGCATGAAGTTGTAGCAGACGACGTGGATGTCTTCTTCACCCAGGTTCTCCAGGGTTTTAATGTAATTGTCTATATACTCATCGCGGCGTCCGGCGCCGATCTTAATGTCATCGTGGACATTAACGGATTCTATACCTGAGATATGAAGACCGGAGGCCTCAACCTCCTCCTTGAGAGCGTGGATACGCTCGCGGCTCCACAGCTCGCCCGGCATTGTGTCATACAATGTCGTTATGACGCCGGTTACACCGGGGACCTGGCGGATCTGCTGAAGTGTTACGGTGTCAAACGCGGATCCGTACCAGCGCATTGTCATTTCCATAGAATGTTTCCTCCTTTCGGACTGCGGTATGCGCGAGCTGGGGCGCGTCCTGCGGCGCGGGACCCCGCGCCCGCGACATATCGCATATATTCAATATAACATCAGATGTGTGTATCCCAGAGGCCGCAGAAGCTGTCAACAGGGTCTTTGCCGCGGAAAGCCTCCGGCCCCGTCATGAGAGCGTCCACAAGAGCGTCCAGAGTATAGGGTTTAGAGTCGTAGGCATTTATGTAGGTGCGCACCTGCGGGATATCGGCGAGCGTCGTGGGAAGATTGACGCTGATGGCGATGACCGGCACCTCGAATACGTACCAGGGAATCTCTCCTCCTCCCTTGGACAGTCCGAACGTCGGATGACCGTTCGCGACATCGCACAGCGTGATGACGAGATCCATCTGCGATACAAAGTCGGCTATGGCGTTCTTGCCCGCGAAATACAGGTTGGCGCTCGGGTTCTCGCCGGCCGCGATCTGCTGCTTTATCTTATCCAGCGGGCTCTCATAGATGAAGGCATCGAACCCCTTGTCGATCAGGCGGTCGCGGAGCTCCTCGGCGGGCGTCTTGCGGGATCCCGGCGGCATCATCATCGCCATGAAAGCGGACATAGGACCCTCGCTTCCCTTTACATGGACAATCATGACCCGTTTGGTCTTCTCCGGTGAGACGGGAAGCACGCCCTCGTCCTTGTATTTGACAAGTGTCAGCGCCTCGCGGCTGATCTCCTTCGCCTTCTCGGCGTATGAAGGTTCGTGCAGGACAGCATCAAGATCTTCCGGATGCCCTGCGAATTCCTCCTGAGTCTTCTTATGGAGTCCCATATGAGCCTTAAGACCCAGGATGCGTGTCAGCGCCTCAGTCATGCGCTCTTCTGAGATTACGCCGCTTCTGTACGCCTCCAGCATGGTCGCGAAATCCTCGTCCGGGTCGTTAAAGAACAGGAACATGTCGCAGCCCGCGTTAATGGAGGCGGGCAGCATTTCGCTCCTGCGCATACGGTTTGTCATGCCAACCATGTGGCTCGCGTCGGTGACAACCATACCGTTGAACCCGAGGTCGTCACGCAGTAGGCCCGTCATGATCTCCGGGCACAGGGTGGCGGGCAGCATTTCATCGTCCGTGATCGACGGCTTAACCTTGCGCATGTATTTCGGAAGCATTATGTGACCGCCCATGATGGCGTCGAGACCTCCGTCGATAAGCGTCTTATAGACATGGCCGTACGTTTCCATCCATTGGTCGTAATCAAATTCGTTAATGTTATTCGCGATATGCGCGTCCCTGTAATCCTGGCCGTTTCCGGGGAAGTGCTTGGCGGCGCACGCGAATCCGGGTACGCTGTGGGCGCCCTCAAGATATGCGAGGCTCATTTCCGCTACGCGCTCCGGGTCATTCCCGAAACCTCTTGTGATGATTTCTTCATTCTGCCAGTTATAATGGATGTCGCATACCGGAGCGAAAGCCATGTTGCAGCCGATCGCGGCGGCCTGCTCGTTGGCCATGCGGCCGAGATCCCGGGCGTACTCCGCGTTCCCGGTCGCGCCGATCTTAATCCCGCTTCCGATGTTGGTACCGTCCGAGCACGCTCCGTCCCCGCCCGCTTCCGTATTGCAGGCGATAATGACAGGAACTTTCGCGTACTTCTGCAGGATTCGGTTCTGCTCCAGGACTCTTGCCCCGGGCATGCCGTTGTACCGGCAACCGCCCAGATGGTACTTCTCCATCAGTTCCCGCAGGTACTCCTCGTCCTGACTGGACGTGAGCTGGAAGAACAGCTGCCCGACTTTCTCCTCGTCGCTCATGCCCCCGATGGTTTCGTTTACCCACGCGATGTCCTCATCGCTCAGATAATAGGGGTTCGCTTTCAAATCTACCACGGTTCTACCTCCTTTTT
>CAZTIY010000011.1:0-1293 GCA_964613765.1 uncultured Eubacterium sp. | reverse complement strand
TCGCTCAGATAATAGGGGTTCGCTTTCAAATCTACCACGGTTCTACCTCCTTTTTGGGACTCTTCCGGTTTACCGGTCAGTCAGCCCCCGAGATTTTTAATAAACTCATCCAAAAGTTTCTCTTGATAGCTTCCCGCGAAGGTCCCGTCCGTCAGGCGTGTAAGACCCTCTTCCTTGAACTCGCGCCAGCTCTCCGCCTCATGGCGCACGCGGATGGGATAGAAGAATATGCCGTTCTTACGGGCAGCGTCCTCATCGCCCGCGGCGTCACCGCACATGAGGGCGTGATCAGACTCGTAGCCCCGCTTCAAAAGTTCCGCGATGCAGTGCGCTTTACTTCCCACGTCCTGGGCGCATACCACATCGGTATGGTCAAGCAGTCCGTACCTCTCCCATTCCTCAGCGACAGCCTCAGGGTTGGCGCTCGATACGACAGCGATGTCCGCGCGGCTGTGCGCGAAAGCCAGAGCCTCCCCGACACCGGGGAACGGAACCTTCACTGAATCCGGCAGCGCGTTGATTGCCGCGTTGACCTTAACGGACCAGCTCATGGCTTTCTTAAGCATGGGGCTTCCGGTACGGTCGATCGCCTCCTGCAGAGCATCGTTGGACGGAGCCGCGCCCGAGTTTACCCATGCGGTCAGATCCTCCAGCCCCTCAATCGGGCGGTACCTGCTGTCGATTTCAGTAAGAGCCGCCGCGAGACCCTTAAAACGGTTAATTCCCCTGGTCATGGTATACAGGTTGATGTCGTTCCAGCGTGCCAGAATCTCATCCTCCCACTCCTGAAGTGACCACTCCTCCACCATGCAGGGGCCGAAACAGCGGATGTGCTTCACATCCATGGTGTCCATGGCGCATCCGTCGCTGTCCACGCACACCAGATAATCCTTGCTTTTACGGAACTCACTGATTGTTCCCATAGGCCCCTCCGTCAAGAATGAATTTAGAAATGTATGGTCAGAAAACCCGCACAGAACACGCGTTCATGATAAAGCGTAACAAGCGTTTATTGTAAAAACCGACCAAAATCTTTCACCTATAATTATATTCAAATACAGTTATTTTTTAAAGCATTAATGTATTAAAAAAAATCCATGGAATCCGAAACGTTACTGTTCAGAGGAGAACATAGGCAGCTATCGGGTCAGCGGCATAACACCGCTGCGGAAATTTTCCGCGGTCGCTTACGCGGCGCTTAAAAAACTTCAGGAAAAGGGATGGCGTATCTCCGACGCGAACATCTCGGACGGACTTAGGGACGCTGTCTGGCCGGGGCGCTTTGAAAAGTTA